>JBEVEP010000324.1:0-9729 GCA_040512755.1 Mesorhizobium sp. | reverse complement strand
GGGGGAGATGTCCGGCAGGACAGAGGGGGGTGCGAGGGGGCGCGGCCTTGCCGTTGTTTCTGTTTATTTCGACGCGGGCGCCGTCTCATGAGTGGCCAGTTCTCTCTCGGCGCTGCCGTTTCGGAGGCTGATATCCGCTTTTCCGTGTGGTCGGGCAGCGCCAGCCGTCTCTGGGTTTCGCTTTTCGACGCGGATGGGGATCGCGAAACGCAGCGACTGGAGATGTCTCCCGTTGGCGATGGCCTTCATTCGCTGACCGTGCACGGCCTCAGGCCCGGCGTCCGCTACGGCTTTCGCGCCGAGGGTGCATACGATCCGGAGCGGGGTCAGTTCTTAGACCCCGACAAGCTCCTGATGGATCCGTATGCATTCGAGATCGACCGGCCCTATGTCTATGACGCGCGATTAGCTGAACGGCGCGGTCAGGGGATGGACACGGCTCCACTGATGCCGAAGGCGATTGCGGTTGCCGTGCCGGACCCGTTGCCGCTTGAAAACCCGGTCTTCCAGCCTGGCGGGTTGATCTATGAAATCGCGGTCGGCGCATTCACGAGGCTGCACCCGGAGGTACCTGACAACCTGCGCGGCACGATTGGCGCATTGGCGCATCCGGCAATCATCGAACATCTGCGAAAACTTGGCGTCACAGCAGTTGAATTGATGCCGATCACGGCGGCCATCGACGAGCGGCATCTCCCGCCGCTCGGCCTTCGCAACGCCTGGGGATACAACCCGGTGACGTTCATGGCGCTCGATCCACGCATTGCGCCGGGCGGGTTCACCGAACTGCGCGAGACCGCCGCCGTTCTCCGACAGGCCGGCATTGGGGTGATCCTCGATCTGGTCTTCAATCATACGGGCGAGGGCGATGAGCTTGGCCCGACGCTTTCGCTTCGCGGGCTCGACAACGCCGCATACTATCGCCATGTGCGGGGCGCGCCGGGCACCTTGGTCAACGATACCGGAACGGGCAACACCGTCGCTGTTCAGCATCCGGTCGTTCAGGAGATGATCCTAGGCTCCTTGCGCCGGTTTGTTGTCCACGGCGGCGTGGACGGGTTTCGTTTCGACCTGGCGACCATTCTCGGGCGCGGCGACAACGGCTTTGATCCTCACGCGCCGCTGCTTGAGAAGATCCGCACCGACCCGATCCTTGCCAGCCGGATTCTGATTGCGGAGCCGTGGGATGTCGGACCCGATGGCTATCAATTGGGCAATTTCGGCGACAGCTTCCTTGAATGGAACGATCATTATCGCGACGACGTGCGACGCTTCTGGCGCGGCGACCGAGGCGTCGCCGGCAAGCTTGCGACGAGGCTTGCCGGATCCTCCGACATTTTCTCCAACGGTGCGAACTACAGGACGCGGACAGTGAACTTCGTTGCCGCGCATGACGGCATGACGCTGGCAGACCTGGTCCGCTACGAGCGAAAGCACAACGAGGCCAATGGTGAGCGCAACCATGACGGCCACAATGACAATTTTTCCTGGAACAACGGCATCGAGGGAGAAAGCTCCGATCCGCAGGTGGCCGAGGACCGGTACCGCGACCAGCTGGCATTGCTTTCCACCTTGTTTGCCTCGCGCGGCACAATCATGTTGACGGCGGGCGATGAATTTGGCCGCACGCAGAAGGGCAACAACAACGCCTACGCGCAAGACAACGAGGTCACCTGGCTCGACTGGTCAGGGCGCGATCTTGCGCTGGAACGGCACGTGATTGCGCTGGCGGAGCTACGCCGGCAGTTTCCGCTCCTTGCGGATCCCTCCTTGCTCAAGCCGGAAGGATCGCCTGGCAGCGACGATCCGCATGTAGAGTGGCTGTCGGAAACGGGAAGGCCGCTCACCGTTGCCGGTTGGCAAGACCCGCGCCGTCACCGTATCACGATGGTGCTGTCGTCCGCCACGCAACGCATCGCCGTCATCATCAACGGCGACTGGCGTGGGACAGTCTTTTCCCTGCCGATGCAGCCGGGCTACGAGTGGAAGTTGCTGGAGCCGGCGGACGGGGCGGTCGAGAAGCTCGGAGGCGAAAGCGCATGGCGCGTGCCGGGGCGGACGGTCGTTTTTGCCACCCAGCGGCAGGCGCAGCCCGGTAGTGACCACAAGGAATCCGCAAAATGAGTTCGGATAAGAACGCCGATTGGTGGCGCGGCGCGGTAATCTATCAGGTCTATCCGCGTTCTTATCAGGACACGACCGGCGACGGTAGCGGCGACCTAGCCGGCATTACTTCCAGACTTGCCCACATCGCGTCCCTCGGCGTCGATGCCGTGTGGCTATCGCCATTCTTCAAATCGCCCATGGCTGATTTGGGCTACGACGTTTCGGACTACTGCGCCGTAGACCCGATGTTCGGAACGATGGAGGATTTTGACGCGCTCGTCGCAGAGGCCCATCGGCTTGGCCTGAAGATCATCATCGATCAGGTGCTCTCGCATACATCGGACCAGCATCCCTGGTTCGTCGAGAGTCGCGCGAGCAGAGTGAACGACAAGGCGGACTGGTATGTCTGGGCTGATCCGAAGCCAGATGGCACAGCGCCCAACAACTGGCTGTCGATTTTCGGCGGACCGGCTTGGGAATGGGACTCAGTCCGCAGGCAATACTACCTGCACAATTTCCTGGCGTCCCAGCCGGATCTCAACTTCCATAGTCCGGCGGTGCAGGATGCTCTACTCGACACGGTGCGGTTCTGGCTGGAGCGCGGCGTGGATGGGTTCCGGCTCGACACGGTGAACTACTACTTCCACGACCGGTTGCTGCGCGACAATCCGCCGATGCCGAAGGGCAAGGCGAACGACATCCCTGACGTCAATCCTTATGGCTATCAGGACCATCTCTATGACAAGACCCAGCCGGAAAATGTCAGCTTTCTCAAGCGGTTCCGTTCGCTTCTCGATGCATATGACGCGCGTACCTCTGTGGGGGAGGTGGGTGATGGCGAGCGTTCGCTGCGGACGGTTGCAGCCTATACCGAAGGCGGTGACAAGCTGCATATGTGCTACACGTTCGACCTTCTCGGTCCCGAATTCTCGGCCGGTCATGTCCGGAATTGCGTGGAAGCGTTCGAGACTTCCGTCGCCGACGGATGGGTATGCTGGGCCTTCTCCAATCATGACGTAATGCGCCATGTCTCGCGCTGGACTCCGTCTGGCGGCGATACCGATGCTGTCGCCAAATTCGCGATAGCGCTGATGGCATCGCTTCGTGGCTCGATCTGCCTCTACCAGGGCGAGGAGCTTGGGCTTGCGGAGGCTGAACTGGCCTTTGAGGATTTGCGCGATCCATACGGCATCCGCTTTTGGCCGGGCTACAGGGGCAGGGATGGTTGCCGGACTCCGATGGTCTGGGAGGCGGCGCGGGCCAATGGCGGGTTTTCGACCGGTAAGTCATGGCTTCCCGTGCCCGACAATCATCGTGGACGCGCGGCCGATATGCAGAATGCGGACGATGCGTCAGTGCTTGCGCACTATCGGACGATGCTGGCTTTCCGGAAGATGCACCCGGCGCTGATCGAGGGGGCGATCACGTTTCTGGATGCCGATGGCGATATTCTGGCGTTCATAAGAACGTCTGATACGGAAAAGATGCTCTGCGTGTTCAACGTCTCTTTCGAATCGGCGGAATGGGCCATTCCCCAGAGTATCGGCCGCCTCCACCAACTTGATCTCGCCAGAACGCCCACCTTGGCCGAAGGCTCCACCCTCACTCTGGACGGATTGGGGGTATTTTTCGCATCGATTGAATAACAAAGGGGGTTCCGAACCGGCTTCCAACGGGCGATCAAGCCCAGCAATTTTCGTAGCGGAAGCAAGCTGGAGACGTACGAAAAAAAGTCCTGCCAGGCTTATTTCGCAAGTATCGTTCGCTACCGCGCCTTTGGACAATTCGATTATCAAAAGTTGTTGGGATTCCAACGCCTTCCGCCGCTCGGCTGCTGACCATACGTCACCTGATAAAGCGGCTCACAGCTGTCGTTCCGCAGCGAAATCTTGTTGCTTTAGTCGACTCAACGACCATAATCGCGCAGCCCCGGCCGCGGCCGGCAGGAAATATGGGAGTGAACATCATGATAAAAAAATTCCTCAGCGCGACGATGCTCGCCACGAGTCTGGTTGTGGCAGGCGGTGCGTTCGTGACACCGGCCCTGGCCGAAGTGGTCTACAACCGCGGTAGCGCCGCCGATCCGGAGTCGCTCGACCCTCACAAGACATCCACGACCTATGAAGCGCACCTCATGCGCGATCTGTTCGAGGGTCTGCTGATGCAGGACTCCAAGGCCGAACTTATTCCAGGCGCGGCAGAGAGCTGGACCGTTTCGGACGACGGCTTGGTCTACACATTCAAGCTGCGCCAGGACGCTGTATGGTCCGACGGGAGCCCGGTGACGGCCGATGATTTCGTTTTCTCGTTCCGTCGCATGCAGGATCCGGCTACGGCGGCCGAGTATGCCGAGATGCTTCACGTCATCAAGAACGCCAAGGAAGTGAATACGGGTAAGGCCAAGCCCGAGGAGATGGGCGTAAAGGCGATCGACGCTTCGACGCTGGAAGTCACACTCAAGGCGCCGACGCCCTATTTCCTTGAAATGCTGACCCACCAGTCGACCTACCCGGTCAACAAGGCGTCGATCGAAAAGCTTGGCGCGGAGTGGATCAAGCCAGGCAATCTCGTGTCGAACGGCGCCTACACGCTTGCTGAATTCGTGCCCAACGATCACATCAAGCTCATCAAGAACCCGAAGTTCCACGACGCGGCGAATGTGAAGGTCGATGTCGTCAACTACATCCCGACCGAGGACCGTTCGTCGGCGATGAAGCGCTTCGAGGCAGGCGAACTCGATAGCTATGACGATATGCCCACCGAGCAGCTTACCGAACTGAAGGCGAAATTCGGCGATCAGGTTCGTATCGCGCCCTATCTCGGCACCTACTACTACGCGATCAAGACCAGCAAGGAACCGTGGTCCAATGTGGAACTTCGCAACGCCGTTTCGATGGCGATAGACCGCGATTTCCTCGCGGAGAAGGTGTGGAACAACTCCATGTTCCCGGCCTATTCGATGGTGCCCCCAGGCATTGAAGGTTACCAGACCTCGGTTGCTTCCTATGCCGACAAGTCGCAGATCGACCGAGAGGATGAGGCGAAGAAGATTCTTGAGAAACTGGGCTATACGCCTGAAAAGCCTCTCAAAATGGAAATCCGGTACAACACATCGGAGAACCACAAGAACACGGCGGTCGCGATTCAGGAGCAGTTGAAGCCGCTCGGCATCGAGGTAACGCTGCTCAACACCGACACCAAGACCCATTACGGCCATCTGGAGCAGAAGGGTGACTTCGATGTGGCCCGTGCCGGCTGGATCGCTGACTACCAGGACCCGGAGACGTTCCTGGGAATCTCGCGCAAAGAAGACGGCCACAACTACTCCGACTTCGACAACCCGAAATTCGAGGAGTTGATGGACAAGGCCTTGGCGTCTGGCGGAAAGCCCGAAGAAAGGTTCAAGCTGCTCAGCGAGGCGGAACGCGTCCTCGTCGATGAGGTCGGGAATATTCCGTTGCTGTACTACAGCTACCACAACATCGTGTCGCCGAAACTCTCCGGTTTCGACGACAATGTCATGGACGTGCACCCGACACGCTTCATAAGCAAAGCTGAATAGCACAGTCGATTGCCGCCGCTCCCGCAAGGAGCGGCGGCAATCATCGAGCGCAGCGGAGTACGGCGTCCATGTTGCTCTATGTCCTACGGCGGTTTTTGACCGCCATTCCGACACTTTTCGTGATCGTAACGATCGCGTTTTTTCTGATCCGTGTTGCTCCCGGCGGACCGTTCAATCAAGAGCGTGGCCTGAGCCCGGAAGTCAAAGCCAACCTCGAAGCCCAGTTCGGTCTCGATGACCCGCTTTGGCTTCAGTACGTCAACTACATGAAGAACATTTTGCACGGCAATTTCGGGCCCAGCTATAACTTGCCCGATTTCACTGTGACAGAGCTGTTCGCCAGCGGTTTGCCAATCTCCATCCAGCTCGGTACGTCTGCCCTGATACTCGCCCTCCTTATCGGGAGCACACTTGGTATCATTGCCGCCCTCAATCAGAACAGGGTCGGCGACTATACGGTTATTGCCCTTGCGACCGCCGGCAGCACGATCCCGACCTTCGTGATTGCACCGATCATCCAGCTTCTTTTCGGGCTGACGTGGAAACTTCTGCCGATCGGCGGCTGGGGTGACGGCGCGCTTGTCAACAAGATCGGTCCGGTGCTGACTCTGGCCCTCCCGCAGATGGCCATCGTCGCGCGTCTGATGCGGGGCTCCATGATCGAGTCATTGCGCGCGCACCATATCCGGACCGCCCGCGCGCTCGGCCTGTCGGACTGGTCAGTGGTGGTGAAACATGCGCTGCGCGGGGCCATACTGCCGATCGTGTCGTTCGCGGGACCTGCTGCGGCCGCGCTGCTCACCGGGTCGATCATCGTGGAGACGATTTTCGCCATCCCCGGTGTCGGGCGCTATTTCGTGGAAGCTGCGCTCAATCGCGACTACACCCTCGTCATGGGAACTGTCGTGGTCATCGCCCTTTTCACGATCGTGTTTAATCTGATCGTCGACATCCTGTATGCTGTGATCGATCCGAGGGTGCGCTATGACTGACGTCACCGCCGCCTCCACCGCGCAGACGGTTGCCGGACGCTCGCTTTGGGGCGACGCCTGGGCACGCCTGAAGGCCAACAAGGCCGCCATGATCAGCCTGTTCTACCTGATCTTCATGGCAGTCATCTGTATCGTTGGCCCCTATTTCGTTCCGCATCTCTACACCACGATCTATCCCGACTATGTGCGGACGGCGCCGAGTTTTTCGCCCTATCCCAAGCCCGAGATGATCGAGACCGCGCTGTCTGACACGGTGCGGCGCATGCGCGCCGACATCAAGGAATGGCGCCAGGAGGGCGAGCAGGTGTTCGTCACCGTGACCTCCGCGAAGAAACTGGACGAGCGCAATGTGCGCTATATCGACCGTTCAGATACGTTTGACGGCGCAAAGGTAGAAAATATATCGCCGGACGGGCTCGAAATGACGATGAGCGCGACGATCAAACAACAGTATTTCCTGTTTGGCACCGACAATACTGGGCGCGATCTCCTGTCGCGGACGCTGATGGCTGGGCGCATATCGCTGGCCATCGGCCTGCTGGCGGGAATAGTGGCCGTCGTCATCGGCGTCATCTACGGTGCGACGGCGGGCTTCATGGGCGGCAAGACCGATGAAGTCATGATGAGAATAGTGGACGTTCTCTATTCGCTTCCGTTCATCTTCTTCGTCATTATGCTGGTCGTCTTCTTCGGGCGCAATTTCATCCTGATGTTCCTGGCCGTCGGCGCCGTTCTGTGGCTGGACATGGCCCGCATCGTGCGCGGTCAGGCGCTTTCGATCCGCCGGCAGGAATATGTGCAGGCGGCCGAGGCGATGGGCGTTTCATCGCGGGGCATCGTGCGGCGTCACGTCATCCCCAATCTGCTCGGCCCGGTGGTGATTTACATGACCTTGCTGGTGCCGCAGGTGATCTTGCTCGAAAGCTTCCTCTCCTTCCTTGGGCTCGGCGTGCAGGAGCCGATGACGAGTTGGGGCGTGCTGATTTCGGCGGGCGCGAAGAACATTGGTACGGCGAACTGGCTGTTGCTCTTCCCGGCTTTCTTTCTGGTATCCACTCTGTTTGCCCTGAACTTCATAGGCGACGGCCTGCGCGATGCGCTTGACCCCAAGGATCGGTAACCGATGGGCGCTTCAGAAACTGTCCTTGATGTCCAAGACCTTCGCGTCAGCTTCCGTACGCTTGACGGCAAGGTAGACGCCGTCAAGGGCATCAATCTTCAGGTCATGGCAGGCGAAACGGTTGCGATCGTCGGTGAATCCGGATCCGGCAAAAGCCAAACCATGATGGCGGCGATGCGCCTGCTGGCGTCCAACGGCGAGGCTACTGGAGCCGTGGACTATCGCGGCCGCAACCTTCTTTCACTCACCAAGTCGGAACTGAACGAGGTGCGGGGCCTCAAGATCACGATGATCTTCGAGGAGCCGATGACCTCGCTCGACCCGCTCTACACGATCGGCAACCAGCTGATCGAGCCGATCCGGCGTCACCGCAAACTCGGCGCTGCCGAGGCCCACGCTGAGGCGCTGAGGCTCCTGAAGCTGGTGAAAATTCCCGATCCTGAACGGCGGATGAAGTCCTATCCCTATGAAATGTCGGGTGGCCAGCGCCAGCGCGTCATGATCGCCATGGCGCTCGCCAACGATCCGGACATTCTGATCGCCGACGAGCCGACGACAGCGCTGGATGTCACCATACAGGCGCAGATTCTCGCTCTGCTGGCTGAACTTCAGCGCAAGCTTGGCATGGCGATCATTTTTATCACCCACGACCTCGGCATCGTCCGCCGCTTCGCGGACCGTGTCTACGTGATGCGGAAGGGCGAGGTAGTCGAGGAGGGTGTCACCGAGACGGTTTTCTCTACGCCCACCCATCCCTACACCAAAATGCTGCTGGCCGCGGAGCCGACAGGCAGGAAGGCGCCTCCTGCGCCAAACGCGCCGATCCTGCTTCAGGGCAGAAATGTCGAAGTCGTCTTTAAGATCGGTGGTGGTTTTCTCGCAGGCGATCCGATGATCCTGCGCGCGGTGGACCGCATCGATCTCAGCTTGAGAGAGGGCCAGACCATCGGCATCGTGGGGGAATCCGGATCGGGGAAATCCACGCTCGGCCGTGCGCTGCTGCGGCTTCTGGATAGCGAAGGCTCGATCCGTTTCGAAAGTCACGACATCTCGAAGGCCGACCGCCGGGAAATGCGGCCATTGCGCCGCGAACTGCAACTGGTTTTCCAGGATCCATTCGGTTCCCTTTCACCTCGCATGACCGTCGGCCAAATCGTCACCGAGGGGCTGCTGGTGCATGAGCCGTCCTTGTCCGGCAAGGAGCGCGACAAGCGAGCCTGTGCCGCGCTGGAAGAGGTTGGTCTCGACCCGGTTATGCGCAACCGCTACCCGCATGAGTTCTCCGGCGGGCAGCGGCAACGCATCGCGATTGCGCGCGCCATGATCCTGAAGCCGAAGGTGGTCGTGCTGGATGAGCCGACTTCCGCTCTCGACCGGTCAGTGCAGAAGCAGATCGTGGAGTTGTTGCGCACGCTACAGAAGGATCACGACCTGTCCTACCTCTTCATCAGCCACGATCTGGCCGTGGTGCGCGCCATGGCTGACTATCTGATCGTGATGAAGCAAGGAAAAATCGTCGAACAGGGGCCGACCGACATCATCTTCGACGATCCGCACGAGGAGTACACGCGCACCCTCATGGCCGCCGCGATAGATCCAACGAAATTCAGACTGAGCGCGTAACGTTGCGATGCAGCGTATCTTTGTGGTGCGCCGCCGCACCTGACTCCTAAACTTCCGAATCCCAATCCAGCACAGGCTCCGGATCGGTCGGTCTCGATACGTTGTCGCTGCAGCCCTTTCCATGCTCGGATTAGCGGTTGCCTGTGGCCCGACGGCTGTTCTGCCGGTCGGAGCGGCAGCTGAACATGTCTGTTCCGAGGCTTGTAGCTCACCTCGCAAGAGATCAGCTGCCGTTTGTCGGAGTATCCTTCAGCTTTTTAGTTGTATGTTGTCATACAACATGCTATCGAGATTGTGTTGGTTTTAATGGGCGCTGATGCCGCCCT
>JBEVEP010000320.1:0-10751 GCA_040512755.1 Mesorhizobium sp. | reverse complement strand
TTTGGCGCTGCGCTCATCGATCAGCCGCTGATGCAACGTGTTTTGGCGGACATGTCGCTAGACGTTGCGGCTGCGACGGCGCTGTCGTTCCGCCTGGCGCGCTCCTTCGACGAAGCCCCGACCAATCGTGCCGACGCAGCCTTCGCGCGGGTGATGACGCCGGTCGTCAAATACTGGGTCTGCAAGATCGCGCCGCCGCTCGTCTACGAGGCGATGGAGTGTTTGGGTGGCAATGGCTATGTCGAGGAGGCGCCGCTCGCGCGGTATTTTCGCGAAGCGCCTGTCAACGCGATCTGGGAAGGGTCGGGCAATGTCATGGCGCTCGACGTGCTTCGCGTTCTTGGCCGCGCGCCCGCTTTGTTCGACGAAGTGCTGGAAAGTATCGGACAGGATTTGGGTGCGAGCGGGCATGGAACGATTGGGGTGCTTCGCGCTGCCTTGCAGGTCGCGTCATCCGACGAGGGCTCCGCGCGCATCCTCACGGAGCAACTTGCACTGGCGGCGGCGGCGGCCGAGCTGCGCCGGCTTGGAGCCGGGCGAGTGGCCGATGCGTTCATCGAGACCCGGCTCGCCGGTTTATGGCGCGGCACCTATGGCATGCTCGATGCCCGTCACGACGCGCGCCTCATCATCGATACGCTCTATCCGGCTGTTACCTGAGCGTGCGGTCAGCGTCGTAAGAAAGGAGGCGGGCCGCTGTGCGCCGGTTGCCCTCTTTCGGCGCGGTTGCGCGCATTGCCGCGCCCGCTAGACTAGGCGGCGTGCCCAAAGGTGGATACCGTTTGGGATGACGCGCCGCTCAAATCAAAAGTCGACGCGAAGGAGCTGATTCCAAAATCAGTGCCCTTGGCGCTGATCGCTCTCTCGAAATCGCGGGATCACAGGCTGGTGCACGTGCCACGGGTAACCGGCGACATTAGACTGCTTCCAGATGAGGCCGCAGGCAGACCAGCTCGCTGATACTGACTGCTTTCACACAAAAGTTAAGGAAATTAACCTTAACAATTGGTTTCATTTGCCGCTGCGCCGCCGCCGCCGCAATGTGGCTTCTCTTGGACAGGACCCGTGCGGCGCATCATCCGCTGTCCCGTCTTAAGAAGGGAACCGCCGGGAGAGTGAGCTATGCGCTATCTGATCGCATTGTGGGCAATTCCGCTGGCACTCTTCTGGGGCTGGTACTTCCTGTCGCTCAACGACATCAATTTCGGCTATCTCATGCTTAGCCGCCGTCTGCATGATTTTGTCTTCCAGCTCTACGGGGAGATGCTGGGGGTCGACCCGTCGACCATTCCTCCAATGGTCGCCAGGGCCTGCATCTTCGACACGTTTCTGGTCGCTGGCATCGTCGCCTTCCGCCGCCGGAAGTCGATCACGGCCTGGGCGCGAACAAGCCGGGAGCGCTATTTCGGCGGGCGTTCCGCGCCTAGCACGTGAAGGCGGTCTAATACGCCCTGCAGGATGAAGGCGGCGGCAGCCGAGTCTATCCTCGTCTCGCGCTTTTTTCGCGACACGTCCATTTCCAGCAGCGCCCGCTCGGCCGCGACCGTGGACAGCCGCTCGTCCCAGAACATGAAAGGCAGGTCGGTCATCTTCGCCATGTTGCGAACGAAGGCGCGGGAAGCCTGCGCGCGCGGTCCCTCGCTGCCATCCATGTTGATCGGAAGGCCAATCGCCACGGCCCCGACCTCTTCGCGAGCCAACAGAGCGAGCAGGGAAGCCGCGTCCTGTGAGAACTTTTTCCTGATGATCACCGGCCGCGGATGGGCAAAGGAGAGGCTGCGGTCGGAGACCGCGACGCCGATGGTCTTGTCGCCGAGGTCAAGGCCGGCAAGGGTTTTGGCTCGCGGCAGGAAACCGGGCAGATCCTGGATTGTGACGACGGCCAAATGCAGTGGCTTTCCTTTGACTTGATCCGTTGGCGTTCTATCCTCGTTCAAAAGCAAAATCGAGGAAGGACGCCAAAATGAAGCTGACCTGGTATGGACATTCCGCTTTTCGTGTCGAGCTTGGCGGCGCTCGGATACTGATCGACCCCTACCTCACCGAGAACCCTTCCTGGAGCAAGGATTGGGAGGGCCCGGCCGAGGGGATCACCCATGTGCTCCTCACACACGGTCATGGTGACCATATTGGCGATGCAGCAGCGATCCTGCAGGCGACGAACGCGATGCTCGTCGCGAACTTCGAAATCTGCATGTTCCTGGTGGGGCAGGGCGTGAGCCAGAGCAGGATCAACCCTGGCAATCATGGGGGAACGGTCGATTGCGGAGGCTTCACGACCACCTTCGTCAATGCGCTCCATTCGTCGTCCTATCAGAGCGACGGCGGGTCCAATACCTATCTGGGGAACCCAGCCGGCCTGGTCCTGCACTGCAGGAATGAGAAAACCCTCTATCATATGGGCGACACCGATATTTTCTCCGACATGGCGCTGATCAACGAGCTCCATCAGCCGAAAGTCGGCATTGTGCCGATCGGAGACCGGTTCACCATGGGAGGCGCAGTAGCGGCGCTGGCCTGCGAGCGATTCTTCAATTTCGAAACCGTGCTTCCCTGCCATTACGGAACTTTTGGCATGCTCGATCAGACGGCGGATAAGTTCGTGTCGGCGATGGAGGACTCGGGCGTCGATGTGAAGGTCCCGCCGGTGGGCGGCAGTGTAACGCTCTGACACGCTCGGACGAGGCTCCTGCACCCCGCCACGTCATCCTGAGGTTGCTTGACTTTGGCGGATAGCGCGCCGATTCAATAGCTTAGAGCGTGCAGCGGATCTTGGGTGTGACATTTCGATCCGAGTGCGAATGGATGCAGAAGGCACGCCGTGGCCGAGGGAGGGCGCGCTGTGAGCTTGGGGCGATTTTCATACGTGCTGGTGATGGCACTTTGGGCCACATCCGCATTGGCATCAGATGATTTCATCAAAGGCGTTTATGTCCAGTCGGAGGAACTTTGCGCGAATGCGAAAGAATCCGGGCTGGATGCGGTCCTCGACGAAGGCAATGTGATCCTGACGGCGCGCGGCATCGAAGGCGTGGAGCACAATTGCGAATTCCTGCAGGTCCTCAAAGCAAGCCGGGCGCAGGGCTGGATCGTGACCGCGCTATGTCAGGAACCCGGACACGCCTTTCCTGACACTCTGTCGATCCTCGAATTGAGCCCTACCCAACTCGAGATGACCTCGGTGCGGGTGCCGCAGCCGGATGGTATGCCTGGCAACGACGCGACCTATTATTCCTGCGAAGGCATTTCTCCGCCCTGAGCGGAAAGCGCGATGAATGTTGCACTCGGGGCGCGGCGCCGGTATAGCGCGGTCTTCTCGTTCCGGAGCAATCCATGTCCGTTGATATCGCCACGGTGAAGCGCGTCGCGCACCTTTCCCGCATTGCTGTCTCCGCCAACGACGCCGAGAGAATGACCGGCGAATTGAACACCATCCTGGGGTTCGTCGAGCAGTTGAATGAAGTCGATGTCACTGGTGTCGAGCCGATGACGTCGGTCACCCCGATGGAGATGAAAAAGCGCCAGGATGTGGTCACCGATGGCAACATCCCGGATGAGATCGTCGCCAACGCACCGGCAACGCAGGAAGACTTCTTCCTCGTTCCGAAGGTCGTGGAGTAACGCCCCTTGGCCGTCACCATCGCCCAGGAAACGCCGCTGCAGGATGATGTCCGCGCTCTGGTCGCTGACCTTAACGCCTACCTGATCCCGCTGACGCCGCGCGAATTCCAGTTCCAGCTTACCGTCGAGCAGATGGCCGAACCGTCGGTGACCCTGTTCGTCGCGCGCGCCGAGGGCCGTCCTGTAGGCATGGGCGCGCTGAAAGACCATGGTAACAGCGTTGGTGAGGTGAAGCGCATGTTCACCCTGCCGGAAGTGCGCGGCAAGCGCGTCGGCACCGCAATCCTGCAACAGATAGAAGGCCTTGCGCGTCAGAAGCACATCGCCCGCCTGGTTCTGGAAACAGGCGAGGCGCCGGGCTTCGAGCCGGCCTACCGCGTCTACGAGCGCGGCGGCTTCACCACCTGCGGCGCAGTCCTCGACTATCCCGATTCCGGCTTTTCCCGTTTTTACGAAAAGAAGCTCGCCTGATGACCGACCTGACCAGACTGACGATCGCGGACGCTCGCACCAAGCTCAAGGCCAAGGAGATCACCTCGGCGGAACTCGCCGATGCTTATCTCTCGGCGATCGATCGCGCCAACGGGACGCTCAACGCCTATGTCGCCGTGACCCATGATAAGGCGCGCGCGATGGCGAAGGCCTCTGACGAGAAACTAGCCAACAATTCTGGCGGTGCGCTGGAAGGAATTCCCCTCGGCATCAAGGATCTCTTCGGCACCGAGGGGGTCCACACGCAGGCTTGCAGCCATGTGCTCGACGGTTTCAAGCCGCGCTACGAATCGACCGTGACCGCCAATCTGTGGGCGGATGGGGCGGTGATGCTGGGCAAGCTGAACATGGACGAATTCGCCATGGGCTCGTCCAATGAAACGTCGTATTACGGGCCGGTGGTCAATCCCTGGCGGCGCTCCCGCGCATTGACTACCGTTATGCCGACGACCCACATGGGAGAGGGCGGTTTCGTGTCCAGCGGGGGTGTTCGTACCGAACGTGCGCTCGACAACGCAAGGCTGGTTCCGGGAGGGTCGTCGGGCGGTTCAGCCGCGGCAGTTTCGGCATTCCTCTGCGCCGGCGCAACCGCAACCGATACCGGCGGCTCCATCCGTCAGCCAGCCGCTTTCACCGGTACGGTCGGCATCAAGCCGACCTACGGGCGCTGCTCGCGCTGGGGTATCGTAGCCTTCGCTTCTTCGCTCGATCAGGCAGGCCCGATCACGCGCGACATTCGCGACGCGGCGATCATGCTGAAGTCGATGGCGTCGGTTGATCCGAAGGACACGACATCGGTCGATCGTCCAGTGCCCGACTACGAAGCCGCGATCGGTCAGTCGGTTCGCGGCATGAAAGTCGGAATTCCAAAGGAATACCGCGTCGAGGGCATGCCGGACGAGATCGAGGCCCTTTGGCAGAAGGGAATTGCATGGCTGAAGGATGCCGGCGCGGAGATCATTGACATCTCTCTGCCGCATACGAAATATGCGTTGCCAGCTTACTACATCGTTGCTCCCGCCGAGGCGTCGTCGAACCTTGCCCGCTATGATGGCGTTCGTTACGGGCTCCGCGTACCCGGCAAGGACATCGTGGACATGTATGAGAAGACCCGCGCTGCAGGATTCGGTCGCGAGGTCAAGCGCCGCATCATGATCGGGACTTATGTCCTGTCTGCCGGTTACTATGACGCGTATTATCTGCAGGCGCAGAAGGTCCGCACCCTGATCAAGAGGGATTTCGAGAACGTCTTCAATGCCGGGATCGACACGATCCTGACGCCTGCGACGCCTTCCGCTGCCTTCGGCATTGCCGATGAGGACATGGCAGCCGATCCGGTGAAAATGTACCTGAACGACATTTTCACGGTCACGGTGAACATGGCCGGTCTTCCTGGCATCGCCATTCCTGCCGGCCTTGATGAGAAGGGTCTGCCATTGGGGCTTCAGCTCATCGGACGGCCCTTTGACGAAGAGACGCTGTTCCGGACCGGCCATGTGATAGAGCAGGCCGCCGGGCGCTTTGAACCGGATATGTGGTGGTAGCTGCTCGTCACAGCGTCGGTGCCGGATGTTTTTCTATCTTTCAAAGGCGTTCTGGTTCGTCGCGCAGCCGCTGAACCTATCGATTCTCCTTGTACTGGCGGGCGCCGTTGCAGCATTTTTCGGCATGCGCCGCTCGGCAATATGTTCGGCTGGCGCCGCCTTTCTCATCCTCATGCTGTCGAGCTGGAGTTCGCTGGGCGCATTACTGCTCGGACCGCTTGAAGAACGCTTTCAGCGGCCCGCGAACCTGCCCGCGGCGGTCGACGGCATCGTCGTGCTGGGCGGTGGGCTTGAAGGTGCGATCAATTTGGCTCGCGGCGGCTACGAAATGAACAGGAGCGGCGACCGCTTCGTGGAAGCCGCGATCCTGGCGCGCCGGTTCCCCACCGCGCGCGTTCTCATCTCAGGCGGCACCGGCACAGTGTTCTTGAAGGGTGAAGGCGATGCTGACACGGCACCCCGACTGCTTGCTGCCCTTGGTGTTGCGCCCGAAAGACTGATACTGGAAAACAGGTCGCGCAACACTGCGGAAAACGCGCAGTTTGCGAAGGACATGGCAAATCCGCAGCCCGGTGAGACGTGGCTGCTGGTGACATCGGCCTATCATATGCCGCGATCGATGGGCCTTTTTCGCAAGGTCGGGTTCCCGGTGGTCGCGTGGCCGACCGACTACCGGACCTCGGGCAGGGAGGGCGTTGGATTTGCCACCGACAACGAAATCGATTCTCTGCAAAACACGACGATCGCCATTCGAGAATGGGTCGGACTAATCGCCTATTGGCTCACCGGGCGGATTGATTCGGTGCTGCCAGGACCTGCCTGAGGGGGCAGTTGCACGAGCAGCGCCGCCCTTGCGGATGAGAAAAACTGCCGGCGGATCAGCACGCCGAGAAGTATGAATGTCGTCACGGCAAAGACGCCGGCGTTGACGAACCAGCCGAGATAGCTGATCGAAAAGAAGATGCCGCGCAGACCGGCGTTGAAGTGCTTTCCGGCGAGAATGTTCATTTTGGCGGCACGCAGGATCGCCGCTTCCGTTTCCGCGCTGTGGGTCGCCTCGTCCCGTACGAGCGGGACTGCCCCGATCAGGATGGAGCAGTAGTTGAACAGCCGGTAGGACCATCCGAACTTGAAGAAGGAGTACGCCAGAAGCACGACCAGGCCGAGAACCTTCGTTTCGAAAACACCGCGTTCCGGCTGGCCGACATAAGGCAGGTCCGACAATACCGATAGAACTTGCTCTGTCGCCCCCAGCAGCGCGAAACAGCCACCGATCGCCAGGACGGAGCTGGACGCGAAAAAGGCCGTCCCCTGCTGCAGACCGTTCATGATGCCAGTGTCGATCATGCGCAGTTCGCGCCGCGCCATGGTGCGCATCCAGGCTTCGCGCTGTGCGTTCATGGCAGTCGTCAGGGAAATCCGATTGAAAAGCCGACCGTCTGCCGCCAATGCGAAAAAGGTCCAGACGCCGAGATAAAAAGCCAGCGCTGCCAGATCATTGCCAGAGAGCATGAGAGAATCGCCCATGACATTTTCTAGCACAGGCAGCGCAGGATGATTTGCCGAAGTGCGTCATGAGCGAGGTCAACGATGCGGTCAGCGCCATGCTGTGGGCGCCAATGCAGCTACGGCTTGGCTCCCAGCGATGAGCCCTCGGTCGCTCACTGCCGTCGCCGTATTGTTTTCAAGCGGTTAGCGCCGCAGGTTCAATCCGGCAGGCGACAGTTGTCCTACTCGCCGGGCGAGCAGACAGGTTTGGCCCGCCGGCTGTTCTTAGAATTTCTACAATTGTTTGCGATCAGCATGGTAACGATCGAATTGCTTCACGGAGAACGGACGATGCGGCGGTTTCTGATTTTGGCGATCCTCATAGCCCCGACGGCGATCTCCGGTTGCCAGACCAGTTCCGCGACACCAGCGCCGTGGCGCTGGAAGCCCTGCAATGCCCGGCCGTACGATGCCGGATTCTGCGAGCAACCTACGAACTTCCTGCTTTGGGATTATATCGCCGGCGGAAAGCGACTGTAGCCGACTTACATTTGCTGGCACCTTCGCTGGTCATGTGTATGGCTTCAGGTACCATTATCGCGGCGATGCCTCAGGCGGATGCCGAAAACTCGCGTTGTGAAGACATTGACCACAGTTTCGCCACGGTTGGACTTGCGTCGCCATGCGGGCTGCGCTAACCGTCGCCGCGTTGCAGCAAACCGTCTCCGCGCAGGCCAGACCAGCCAAACTGTCGCGGTTTCACATTCCGGTTCAATGCTATAGTTAGGGTGGCTTTGGACGCCAGCGGAAAGTCGGACCATGAACGCTCTTCTCAGTTCATATCTGCCCATCGTGATCTTCATCGGCGTCGCGCTGGCTGTCGGATTGGCGCTTGTCGTGGCGCCCTTCCTGATTGCCTACCGGAGCCCGGACCCGGAAAAGCTTTCGGCCTATGAGTGCGGCTTCAACGCCTTCGACGATGCTCGCATGAAGTTCGATGTCCGTTATTATCTGGTATCGATTCTCTTCATCATCTTCGATCTCGAGGTGGCGTTCCTGTTTCCCTGGGCAGCTTCGTTCGGGTCCATCGGCTGGCTCGGCTTCTGGTCGATGATGGTCTTCCTGGGCGTGCTGACCATCGGCTTCATCTATGAATGGAAGAAGGGAGCGCTGGAATGGGATTGAACGACAATTCCGCGACGCTCGTGGCCCCGAAGCCAAAGGGCATCATCGATCCGAATACCGGCAAGCCGATCGGCGCGGACGACGCGTTTTTCGGCGGGATCAACGACGAGTTGGCCGACAAGGGCTTTATCGTCACTTCTTCGGAAGCTCTCATCACATGGGCCCGCACCGGGTCGCTGATGTGGATGACCTTCGGTCTTGCCTGCTGCGCTGTCGAAATGATGCACATGTCGATGCCGCGCTATGACGCCGAGCGCTTCGGCATTGCTCCGCGCGCTTCTCCGCGCCAGTCGGATGTAATGATCGTCGCCGGCACATTGACCAACAAGATGGCGCCGGCGTTGCGCAAGGTCTACGACCAGATGCCCGAGCCGCGCTATGTCGTGTCGATGGGTTCCTGCGCCAATGGCGGCGGGTATTACCACTATTCATATTCGGTCGTGCGCGGCTGCGACCGCGTCGTGCCGGTGGATATCTATGTGCCAGGCTGTCCGCCGACCGCCGAAGCGCTGCTCTATGGCATCCTTCTCCTGCAGAAGAAGATCCGCCGCACTGGCACGATCGAGCGCTGAGGCGGCAGACTGATATGAGCGAAACCCTTAACACCCTTGCCGACCATATTCGCGGAAAGCTGGACCGCCGGATCCGGGACGTGGTCATGGCCTATGGCGAGCTGACCATTGTCGTGGATGCGGACGATATCGTCAGCGTCATGACCTTTCTGCGCGACGATGCGCGGTGTCGGTTTATTTCGATCATCGATGTTTCAGGCGTCGACTACCCGGCGCGCGCGAAGCGCTTCGATGTTGTCTACCATTTGCTGTCGCCGCGCCAGAACCTGCGCATTCGTGTCAAGGTGATGACAGACGAGGATACGCCAGTTCCCTCGATCACCGGAGTGTTTCCAGGCGCCGACTGGTTCGAGCGCGAGGCGTATGACCTTTACGGCATATTGTTTTCGGGCCATCCGGATCTGCGGCGTCTTCTGACCGACTACGGCTTCGAAGGGCATCCGCTACGGAAAGACTTCCCGCTCACCGGGTTCGTCGAAGTCCGCTACGACGACGAGGTCAAGCGTGTGGTCTACGAACCTGTGGAACTGAAGCAGGAGTTCAGAAACTTCGACTTCCTTTCGCCCTGGGAGGGGACCGACTACGTTCTCCCCGGCGACGAGAAAGCCAAGCAGTGAATGGTGAGTGGTGAATGGTGAATGGACAAAAAAGAGGACCAGATACGCGACTATCGCGATCTGATTGTCTGGAAGGAAGCGATGGAAATCGCCGAAATGGTCTATTTGCTCACTCGCGTATTTCCGCGCGAGGAGACGTTTGGCATGACATCTCACATACGCCGCGCGGCGGCCGCAATACCGGCAAACATAGCCGAAAGGTTTGGTCGGGCTCAACGAAAGCCATTCATTCAGTTTCTACGAATTGCCCAAGGTTCACTCAAGGAACTGGAGACTCATACGATTCTGTGCAGCAGGATTGGGCTGCTCGTTCCGGAAAAGGCCGCTATGTTGCTTTCCCGTTGCGAAAGATTGGGCAAGCGGCTCGTAAAGTTTGTCCGGTCCTTGGATCGACCTATCAGCAGCCTTTGACCATTTACCATTCACTATTCACGATTCACCATCTCGGAGGAGGCGGAACGTATGCCTGAAACCTCCGTCCGCAACTTCAACATCAACTTCGGCCCGCAACACCCGGCCGCGCATGGCGTTTTGCGTCTCGTGCTTGAGCTCGACGGCGAAATCGTCGAGCGTGTCGACCCGCATATCGGCCTGCTGCATCGCGGCACCGAGAAGTTGATCGAAGCGAAGACCTATCTTCAGGCCGTGCCTTATTTCGACCGGCTCGACTACGTTGCGCCGATGAACCAGGAGCACGCCTTCGCGATCGCCATCGAACGCCTGCTCGAAATCGAGGTGCCCAAGCGCGGGCAGTTGATCCGCGTTCTTTATTCCGAGATCGGCCGCATTCTGTCTCATCTTCTCAACGTCACGACGCAGGCGATGGACGTCGGCGCGCTTACGCCGCCGCTGTGGGGCTTCGAGGAGCGCGAAAAGCTCATGGTCTTCTATGAGCGGGCGTCGGGCGCGCGGATGCATTCGGCCTATTTCCGCCCCGGTGGTGTCCACCAGGATTTGCCGGAGAAGCTTGTCGAGGATATTGGCAAGTGGATCGATCCCTTCCTGAAAACCGTGAAGGACCTTGACGATCTCCTCACTCCGAACCGCATCTTCAAACAGCGTAACGTCGATATCGGCGTGGTGTCGCTGGACGATGCTTGGGCGTGGGGCTTCTCAGGCGTGATGGTGCGTGGCTCCGGCGCCGCATGGGACCTGCGCAAGAGCCAGCCCTATGAATGCTATCCGGAAATGGAGTTCGACATTCCGATCGGCAAGAATGGCGACTGCTACGA
>JBEVEP010000294.1:0-20418 GCA_040512755.1 Mesorhizobium sp. | reverse complement strand
TCGGGAATGTCAACGTTTTCGGCGCCGGGCAGTATTCGATGCGCATATGGCTCGACCCGGACAAGATGCGGGTGCGCGGGCTCACGGCTCAGGATGTGATCCAGGCGCTCCAGCAGCAGAGCGAACAAGTCACGGCAGGGCAGGTGGGCATGCCGCCCGCGCCTGACGACCAATCCTTTCAGTACACGATCAATGTCTCCAGCCGCCTGGACGATCCTGACCACTTCGGCGCCGTGATCGTGAAGTCCGGCAGCGGCGGTGACCTGACGCGCGTGCGCGACATCGGACGCGTGGAACTCGGCGCCCAAACCTACGGCCAGATCTTCAACCTCGACGGACAGCAGGCAGCTGGCCTCGCCGTCTTCCAGTCACCCGGCGCTAATGCGCTCGATGTGGCTGGAGAAGTCAACGCCAGGATGGAGCAGCTCGCGCGCGAATTCCCCCAGGGCGTCACCTATTCCATCCCCTTCAACACAACCACCTTCGTTAAGCAGGCGATTGACGAAGTCTACAAAACGTTGATCGAAGCCGCGCTTCTGGTCCTCATCGTCATCCTGGTGTTCCTCCAGGACTGGAGAGCCATGCTTGTCCCCGCGACGACGGTCCCGGTGACGATCATCGGCGCTTTTGCGGCAATGGCGGCCTTGGGTTTCTCCGTCAATCTCTCGACACTGTTCGCGATCGTGCTTGCCATTGGCATCGTCGTCGACGACGCCATTGTCGTGGTGGAGGGCGCCGCGCACAACATGGAACGCGGCATGTCGGGTCATGACGCGGCCATTAGCGCCATGAACGCCTTGTTTGGCCCGATCATCGGCATCACGCTTGTACTGATGGCGGTGTTTCTGCCGGCCGCCTTTCTGCCGGGCCTGACCGGCCGGATCTATGCACAATTCGCGTTGGTCATCGCTGCGACGGCGCTGATCAGCGCCATCAACGCCGCGACGCTGAAGCCGACGCAGTGTGCCATGTGGCTGCGCCGCCCGACCCCGCTTGACCAACGCAACATATTTTACCGCGGCTTCAATCGCATCTATCAGAGCGCCGAGAACGCTTACTCGGGGCTCATCGGCTGGATGGTCCGGCACAGCGCCGCGATGTTTCTGATAGCCCTGATGATTATTGGAGCCGCCGGCTACGGCATGTCGCGTGTGGCGACAGGATTCCTGCCGATTGAGGACCAGGGATACCTCCTTGCCTCTATCCAGCTTCCTGATGGAGCAGCTCTGGGCCGAACACAGAAAGTGATGGAGCAAGTCTCGCAAGTCGCGAAGGCGACGCCGGGCGTAAGTCAGGTGGTGACGATTACGGGCATTTCTGCTCTCGACAACAATTCCACACTTTCCAATGCCGGGCTGGCTTACATCATACTCAAGGATTGGAGTGCGCGCGAAAAGGGCGAGGATCTCGGATCGATTTTCCGGACCCTTGACGGAAAGCTTCGCTCGACAGGAGAGGCGCGTGTGCTCCTGCTGCCGCCGCCGCCTATTCAAGGCATCGGCAACGCCGGCGGCTTCACCATGCAGGTCCTGGTCCGGGACGGCAGCTTCGATCTGGCCAAGCTGGAAAGCGCAGCCAATGCGATGGTGAAGGCGGCGGAGACACAGTCGGGCATCCAGCGTGTCTCGACGCCTTTCCGGGCCGTAGTGCCGCAATACAGCATCGTCGTCGACCGGGAGAAGGTACAGACGCTCCAGCTGACGACTGATCAGGTATTCAACACGCTCGCGAGTTATCTCGGATCGAGCTACGTCGATCAGTTCAACAAATTCGGCCGTGTGTTCCAGATTTATGTACAGGGCGATTCAAAGTTTCGTTTGACGCCGGAAAACATCAGCGAGCTGACTGTTCGCAACAACAATGGCGATATGATCCCGCTTGGGACCGTGCTCACCATGACGCCAAGCATTGGTCCGTCGCTCATCAGTCTCTACAATCTCTATCCCTCCGCCGCGATTGTCGGCGTGCCGGCGGCCGGCTTCTCGTCGGGTCAGGCGATCAGGCTGATGGAGCAGATTGCAGTGCACACGCTGCCCGCTGGCGTCGGCTATGATTGGACGGCTTTGTCATACCAGGAAAAGCTCGTGGGCAATCAGATGTATCTGGTGTTCGCAATGGCGCTTCTGCTCGTCTACCTGGTTCTGGCGGGTCAATATGAGAGTTGGCTCGCGCCATTGGCTGTGCTTCTCGCCGCCCCCCTGTCACTGGTTGGCCCGGCTTCTGTTCTGCTGGGCCTGCACATCGAGAACAACCTTTATGTTCAGATCGGCCTGATTCTGCTGATAGCCCTCTCGGCAAAGAACGCCATTCTGATCGTTGAGGTCGCACGCGAACTGCGGCTTGCAGGGAAGCCGGTGGTGGAAGCAGCTGTGGAAGCCGCACGCGCCAGATTCCGGCCCATTCTCATGACCTCTTTCGCCTTCATTCTCGGCGTAGCGCCGCTGGTCTTCGCGACGGGTGCAGGCGCGAGCGCTCGCAGATCGATCGGCATCACGGTCTTCAGCGGAATGATCGCATCGACATGTCTTGCCGTGCTGTTCGTACCATCGTTCTTCGTGGTTATGCAGCGTTTCGAGGAATGGCTGGCTGCCCGCAAGGAGCGAGCAGAAAAGGGCGGCCCGGCCCGGCCCGCAACCTAAGAATGGCAGTCTCACCAAGTTCCACGCATCGGGACGGGAGCCATGACGATTTCCACCGAACCGCTGCTCGAAACTGGTTATCGATGACGACGAACGCGTGTGAAATGGCCCATTTTTCGCCCGGCGCGCGCTTCGGCTTTCCCGTATAGATGCAGGAACAGGTCGGGGTCGCCAAGCAACGCTTCGGCCCGCTTCACATCGTTTCCGATCAGGTTCTCCATCACGCAATCGAAGTGTCGGTCCGTGCAGCCCAGCGGCAGGCCGGCGATGGCCCGGATATGCTGTTCGAACTGCGACGTGACCGAGGCCACTTCAGTCCAGTGGCCGGAATTGTGGACGCGCGGCGCGATCTCGTTGACCAACAGCGTACCGTCCTTGAGCGCAAAAAATTCGACGCCGATCACGCCCACATAGTCGAGCGCCTCAAGGATTACGAATGCTGCGGTGCGGGCCGCCTCGATCGTCGTGTCCGGTACATCCGCGGGAACTGTGGAGGTACGGAGAATCCCGCCCTGATGAACATTCTCTGCAGGGTCGTAGGCTGCAAGTTGCCCGTCACGCCCGCGCGCGGCGATAATCGAAATCTCGCGCCTGAACTGCACGAATGACTCAAGAATTAGCGGTACGCGGCCCATTGCGGCATAGACGCCGGAAATATCATCGCCACCGACGTCGCGGAACACCCGCTGTCCCTTGCCGTCATAGCCAAGACGCCGGGTCTTCAATACGCCCATGCCGCGAAACTGGCTGAGCGCTTCGGTTAGCTGCTTGTCGTTGTCTATTGCGCGATAGCCGGCTGTCGGTATCCCGAGGTTGTTCAGGAACACTTTCTCAGTCACACGATCCTGAGAGACTTCCAGGGCCTTGGCTGGAGGGTACACCGGCACATCTGCCGCCAGCGTCGCGGCCGCGTCCACCGGCACGTTCTCGAATTCGTAAGTTACGACATCGCACTCGCGCGCAAGTTCCGCCAGGCCATAGGCGTCGTCATAGGCCGCCACGATCTGGCGATTGGCGACTTGCGCTGCCGGGCAATCACCCTGAGGTTCCAGAACGACGACGCGGTACCCAAGTCTTGCCGCAGCCATGGCCATCATACGGCCCAGTTGGCCACCGCCGATGATGCCGATGGTCGATCCGGCCCGAAGCGCGGCACTCACGGCTGGTCCACCGGCTTTTCGGCGACCTGCGCGGTCTGTTCGGCGCGCCACGCTTCGAGTCGGGTGGCCAACTGCTCATCGTGCAATGCCAGCACCGCCGCGGCGAGCAGTGCCGCATTGATCGCGCCCGGTTTGCCGATCGCAAGTGTCCCGACCGGAATGCCGCCGGGCATCTGCACGATCGACAGCAGCGAATCCTTCCCCGAGAGCGCCTTTGATTCGACTGGGACGCCGAAAACCGGCAGTTGCGTCAGCGCCGCGGTCATGCCCGGCAGATGGGCCGCCCCACCAGCTCCGGCAATGATGACCTTGAACCCTTCAGCTTTGGCGCCTCTCGCAAACTGGTACAAGCGTTCCGGTGTGCGATGTGCGGAGACGATGCGGATGTCATGCACAATTCCAAGCGCTGAGAGCATCTCTGCAGCGTGCCTCATCGTCGCCCAGTCCGACTGGCTTCCCATGATGATCGCAACTTCGGGACTATCTTTTTTCACGGCAGCTTTCCCGGATAAGGGGGAGTTGGCCGATTAACGGAGATTTGCTCCTGCCGCAAGGATGCGGCGCACTGACTGCGCAAACAGATGCGATAGCACGACGTCGCGCCCGGCAGTCTAGTTAATGGCTGCTCGCGCCGATAATGTTCGGTACGGTTCAGGCGATGATATCGGGTATGATTCGATCTTCGAGCGCTTTGAGGCGGTCTTTCATCGCCAGTTTTTTCTTCTTCATGCGCTGAACCTGAAGCGGATCACAGGCCATGGCGATCATCGCATTGATGGCCGCGTCGAAGTCCGCATGTTCCTGTTTCAAGCGCGCAAACTCGAGACGAATCTCGGCCTGTTCCTGTTCCGACATGTCTACCGTCTGCTGGTCTCCGGCGCCCAAGATCGCGCCTCTCCGGGGCGGGTCCGGAAGCACTTGATTCCGGCGCGCCGCTCATAACACATTTCGTGACGTCAGGAAATGCTACTACCGCGAAATCGACTCTGAAACGATGTGGTGGCAAACTGTCATCGCACCGTCATAATGGCGAGCCAGCGGTGGACTCACCCGTGCCGGTTGCATCGAGGAAATCATGAAAGGGAGAACCAATCATGTCTCTTGCCAACCATCTTGAAGAGCTACAGCGTAAACACGGCGATATCGAGCGGGAAATCGACGAAGCAATGCTGCATCCATCGGTCGATGACCTCGAAATCGTCAAGCTGAAGCGCCGCAAGCTGGCACTCAAGGACGAGATTGAGAAACTGAAAGCCCAACCGACGACCCACTAAAACTTGAAAAGATAACAATAGCGCGGCCCGCAAGGGGCTACTCGGCAGTGAGTTTCGTTACCGATAGTGCTTAAGCGGGTCGCGCATAATGTTGCTGCTGCTCAATGCCGAGATTGGGAGACTGCAGATCGACAGCATGATTTCCTGAACCGCTTTGACCTGAAGACCGCCCCCATCCCCCCTTGTCCATAGCAGCCGCTTCCAGCGGCTCGGCGCTGTTCTGCCAGAACAATATCCGCTGCGTTCGCGGTTAGTTCTCCCAGAACTGATCGAGCCAGAGATTCAGGTGCATGAAGCCCGGCGTGCTTACCGTATAGAAACGCCTGGTGCCTTCGGACCGAGCGCTGACCAGGCCTGCATCGAGCAGTACTTTGAGGTGCTGGGACACTGCGGGACGGGATACCGGCAATCCAGCCGCAAGTTGACTCACCGTCTTCGGGCCGCGCCTCAACTCTTCAAGGAGGTGGCGTCTGTGAGGATCCGCAATGGCTGCAAAAGCATCGGAAAGGATCATGCCTCTTTCTTGCGGCAAAGCTTGACGAATCTCAACTCCCTTGTTCAGCCATGCTGTTCTCCTGTTCGGCTTCGCCGCGCGGATCGAGCCTCAGGGCTTCCGGTGTTACAGCGCGGTCGGCCGGCAGCGATTGGAACGCCTCGCGGTCCTCGACCGGGACCGGCGCGCGCTTGGCGACGCGCATTGCCGCATAACCGGCCAGCGCGGCGTGCGCGACCGCAGTCGCCAAGAAAAGGCTTTCGGGCCTGAGGTTGCCCATGAGAACGGCGCCTAGCACAGGCCCGATCATTGTCCCGAAGCCATACAGCAGCAGCAGCCCGCCTGACACTTTGACAAAATCTTCCGATTTGGCGTGGTCGTTCGCATGCGCCACGACAAGAGAATAGAGTGTATAGGCCAGCGCTCCGTAGGCAGCAGTCATGGCAATGACGAAAGTGCCCGTGCGCGGGGTGACGAAGAAGATCAGCAGACCGAAAAAAGCAGTTCCGAGAGACGCAGTGGCCAATACATAACGGCGGTCCGTCTTGTCCGAAATGCGTCCAACGGGCATCTGCATGGCCGCGCCCGCGACGACGACCAGACTCATCATCAAAGCTATTTCCGCTGTAGAAATGCCGATTCGCGCCCCGTAAACCGCGCCCAGCGTGCCCCACGCGCCGTTGGCGACACCGATCAGGACGCAACCGACGAAGGCCACCGGTGAGTTCGCATAGAGTCCACGCAAATCGAGCGACACGTCTTGCAGGGGCTTGGGGCTCGCTGCGGAGGAAACTGCTGTCGGGATAAGCGAACAGCAGAAGAAAATGCCCGCGACCATGAAGAGCGAGGCTGATTGCACATCACCTGCCGCCACGATCATCTGGCCGGCCATAATCGAGGCGTAGGTCACCATCATGTAGAGACCGAATATCGTGCCGCGATTCTCGTTGGTCGCCCTCTCATTGAGCCAACTCTCGATGACCATGAACGCGCCGGCCATGGTGAACCCCGTGCATGCGCGCAACACAATCCAGGCCGGTGCGTTGATGAGAAGCCCGGTGAGCAACGCAACGATCGCTCCCGAGGCCGCGAAGGCGCCAAACGCCCGCACGTGGCCGACCCTGCGTACAAGGCGTGGGGCAAAAATGCACCCGGCAATGAAGCCACCGGCCCAAGCCGTGCCAAGCAGACCAAGTGCAGCCGTAGAAAATCCTTCCTGCTGCCCTCTGAGGGGAAGCAGAAGGCCATGCAACCCGGATGCTGCCAGCAGGAATGCCGTGCCGCGCAGAAGCGAAAGGATAGGTCTGTATGATGCGAACATTCTCTTGATCCGGTGCCGAACCGGGAAGATACCGGCATTCTGGCTTTTCGACGGCTTGCGCCCGACTTTGATCCGTCAAGTTCGACGAAACAGCGCCTCCGCTGCCGCTTTCGTGCTGCCCTTGGCGGTGAGTTCGTCTTCGAGACGCCCTATCTCCGCTCGCAGCTGGTTGATTCGCTCCCGCAATTCGTCCACCGACAACAACGACAGGTCCTGGCCGATTTCGTGAACCCGCGCCGGCTTTTTCGGTTCGTCGTCCAAGATGGCCATCTTTCACCTCCAAAAGCTGTTGCGGTACGGCTCGGCGAGCTGCCTCTGAGCGTGGGCATATGTAGAATCGCCTGCACGGTCGATAACCGCTCTAGCGAAGAGAATACATAGGAGGGTACGGTTGAAGCAAATGGCGCTGAGGCTCGACGGTAACTCGAAGGAGGAAGGTAGAATGCCGGACCAATCGATGCTCCCGCTCATGATGACCGCTGTCGCCATCACCGAACCAGGAGGCCCACTCGTTCTGAGGCCGGAGCGACGAAACGTCCCGGCTCCGCGTCCGGGGCAAATCCTGATTCGTGTTCGCGCCGCTGGGGTCAATCGCCCGGATGTCTTTCAGCGCAAGGGTGTATATCCTCCGCCGCCAGGTGCATCCGACCTGCCAGGTCTGGAGGTTGCCGGGGAGATTGCAGTCGCAGGAGACGGCGTAACGCGCTGGAGAGTCGGCGATCAGGTTTGCGCGTTGACGCCGGGCGGCGGCTACGCCGAATACTGTGTCGTCCATGAAAGCAACGCTCTGCCGTTGCCCGCGGGTTTCACTTTCACGGAAGCTGCCGCGCTCCCCGAGACCTTTTTCACGGTCTGGCACAACGTCTTCGAGCGCGGTGGGCTTCAGAAAGGCGAGACGCTGCTCGTCCATGGCGGGTCATCGGGAATTGGCACAACTGCGATTCAACTGGCATCCGCTTTTGGCGCTACCGTACTTGCCACGGCGGGCTCGGCGGAAAAGTGCGCTGCCTGCGTAAAGCTCGGTGCGAGCCATGCCATCAACTACAAGACCGAGGATTTTGTCGCCGTCGTGAAGGAGGTAACGGGCGGCAAAGGCGCCGACGTTATCCTCGACATGGTTGCGGGAGATTATGTCGGCAGGAACTACGATGCGGCGGCCGTCGACGGCCGAATCGTTCAGATCTCGACGCAGGGTGGGGCTGTGGCAAGCGCGGATTTCTCGAAGCTGATGGTCAAGCGGCTAACACATACCGGCTCCACGCTTCGCCCAAGGACGGTCGAGGTCAAAGCTGGCATCGCCGCAGCACTCGAGAGCCAGGTCTGGCCTCTGCTGGCGACCCGCCGGATCGAACCCGTCATGGACATGATCTTTCCGCTTCGCGAGGCGTGGCGCGCGCATGAGCGCATGGAAGAAGGCGAACATATCGGTAAAATTGTACTGGACGTCGCCTGACCCAGACCCAGCTCTAGCCAGCATTGGCAAAGGTTCTTGCCCGGCACAACGAAGATCGCTATATAGCTTTCAATTCCCAATACTGGTGGCTGCGACCACCGCTCGCGCTAGGGACGCGGGCGAACGAGAGGATTTTTTTCTGATGGCCAATACGCTGCTCATGCCCAAGGCGACTGCCGTCTGGCTGGTGGACAATACCGCGCTCACCTTCGAGCAGATCGCCCAGTTCTGCACCCTTCATCCGCTGGAAGTGAAGGCGATTGCAGATGGGGAGTCGGCTCAGGGCATCAAGGGCATGGACCCGGTGATCACCGGTCAGCTCGGCCGTGATGAGATTGCCAAAGGCGAAGCCGATCCAAGATATCGGCTTAAGCTTTCTGAGCCGAAGGTTCGCGTGCCCGAGTCCAAGCGGAAAGGCCCGCGCTATACGCCGCTTTCGAAGCGCCAGGATCGTCCGAACGCTATCCTTTGGCTGGTGCGCAACCATCCAGAGCTGAAGGACGCGCAAATCTCGCGCCTCGTCGGCACGACGAAATCGACAATTGAGCAAATTCGCGAGCGCAAGCACTGGAATTCGGCCAACCTCGTGCCGATGGACCCGGTTACGCTCGGGCTCTGCTCGCAGATCGACCTCGACATGGAGGTACAGCGAGCTTCGCGCGGTCAGCAGCCTGCTGCTCCGGTTGGCGACACCCTGCTGCCGGCGTCCCTGACGGAACGTCTGCCTGCAGAGGTCGAAACGCCGCGCGAAGAGGAAAAAGAGCTCGACGCAAATGCGGTTTTCGCCAAGCTCGCTTCCTTGAAGTCAAAGACTCCAGATACGGACGAAGAATAGCGAGCGGCTGCAGACCGGCCTGAACGTTCGGTCTGCGCGCTTACCTGCCTGAAGGCACGGCCCAGGCTCTCGGAAACGCGCAATCAGGATGCCGAGGACGTCGGAAACGCCCGCCCGCCGCCGGATCCGGAAGACTCGTTCAATTCCGCGCGACGGTAGAAATCTGCCAGCTGCTTGCCACGCTCCGGCTTGAAGCCGCGCCCGGCCGGCGCCACCGATGCGATACGATCGATCCGGAAGGTCCGGAAGTCGTCGCGCAGCTCGCACCAGGCAATCAGCGTCCAGACTTTGCCCCAGAACCAGAGGCCGAGAGGCCGCGCGTCGCGCATCGTTCCCCGCCCAGCCTCGTCGTGATAGTCGAGGGAAAGCACCGTTCGTTGCTCGATTGCACGCTCGATCAGGTCTATGGCTTCGCGGTCAGCGTTGCTCACCACATACATCGGCGCATGGATTTCCGTCCGCGCGATGCGGTCCTTCTCGGAATCGGGCAGCACCGCGCCGATCTTGACCAATGCTTCGTCGGCAGCGCGCGCCATCGCGGCGCCGCCGAAGGCGCGCACCATGCGGGCGCCAGCGACGAGCGCTACAATTTCATCGCGCGTGAACATGAGCGGCGGGAGGTCGAACCCCTCCCTCATCATGTAACCGACACCGGCCTCGCCGTCGATCGGCACCCCCGTGGACTGTAGATCGGCAATATCCCGATAGATCGTTCGTTCGGAGACCTCGAGCCAGGCTCCCAACTTCTGGGCCGTCACGAGACGGCCGCCACGCAGATGCTGCACAATCTGGAAAAGTCGGTCCGCGCGTCTCATGGCTGCTCAGTTTTCCAGTCCTTCCCGGGTCCGCTGCTCCGTTACGAAAGCTGCGCCGAAGGTAAGCCGTTTCGTCGTGGGCGCCTTTGCGTCGAGAACACGCCAGAACGGAGTGATCTCCGACAGGGGAACGCCGCGAGTGAGCATTTCGTGCGCTGCTTCGGCGACCGTCCTGATGTGATAGCCGGTATAGATCGGACACGTCACCTCAGCGCCATGCGCTTCAGCCAGCGCCTTGCGCATGTCTGTCACGCTGGTTGAGCAGCCTTTGGGTATTGTGCGGACAAACTCATCGACAAGCTTCGCCGTCGGCACAAGCATGATCTCGCCGGCACGCATTCCGGCGATCGTCACCGGCGCCGGCTTGATCGCGATTTCAGCCGGCGCGTTCAGTTTGTCGGTCCAGGTCTTCAAAGCGGCACCTTCACGCTCAGACAAACAGCCCAAAGCTGTTGCCATCTGGATCAGTGCAGTAAGCAAATCGACCGGCAGGAATGGTCTCGATGCCGGAAATCACCTCTCCGCCATTCTGCTTGACGCGCTCAAGCGCCTCCTCGAGCGGCGCCGCAACGACGAGATGGATCGTAGGGCCTCTTCCGTCGGCCGCCGGCTTTCCAGGATATATATGGCCTGTAACCGATGATCCGTTCTTGGCCTTGAAGACCGCCATCGGGTTTGGGAAGCCATCCTGGTTGGTCAACTCGTTATGCAAGACCGCATTATAGAACGCCTTCGAACGCTCCATATCGGTAACCGGAATCTCAAACCACACAGCGGCATGATCAGGAATGTAGCTTGGCATCGGCTTTCTCCAGGGTTGAACTAACGCACTATGCCATCCCACTCCTGACAGCTTTCTGTCAGGAGCCTGCTGCGAACCCGCTGTTATGCTCCTTGGCGAAGATCGCGCTCATCTCCTCCAGCTGTGCTCTTTGGCCAGGATAGAGGAGTTCAAGGAAGACTCTTGCAAAGGTCCCAGGCGCAGATCCCGGCGCTGTCACGACACGCTCGCCGGCAACTGCATACGGAACGTCCTCGTAGAATTCGGAACCCGCATAGCCGGGCACATTCTGCAGAATCCAGTCACGTCCATTGCTCGTGTGCCTCTGGCCCGCAAGCAGACCTGCCCGCGCCAGCGTCAGCGTACCGGCACAAATACCGCCAACAACGCCGCCGCGCGCAGCAACGGAACGGAGCAACGGCGATACGTCCGGTGGGTTCTTACCGCTCCAATCGTCCGATCCGATCACCGCGACCGCGTCAAGATCGACGTTCTCGGCAGGATCAGTTCCGCGCTGCGGCGTGAGGCGGAAACCGGCAGCGCCCGTTATGGTCTCGCCCACAGGCGACAACGAGACCGCCCTTGCTCCGAACCACTCGACTGCCGAGGCCGCCAGGAGCCCGTACTCCCAGTCGGCATAGTGGGGAATGAAAACGAACCCTATAGTCTTTCCGGCAGTCATGTCGAAAACCTCCAAGACATTGCGGCCCGCCCGCGATGTATGTCGCGGGGAGGCCTTTGCGCCGTTTGTCAGCCGGAGCGACTACGCCTAGCGCGGCGCGCTGCATAGTTGTCCGGCCATCCGATGTCCTTGCGGATGCTGGCAGGCAGCGAATTCAGCAACCGCTCGGTGCGGATCTCGTCGCGCATGGCGCGGAAGGATGCAGTGTAGCGCCCGACTGCCCTGAAGAACGTGGGAGTGAAATTTTCCATGACAGTGGCTCCTTCTCTCTAGCGAAACCACTATCGCACACCCCTCCTGACAACAGTCTGTCAGGAGCATCCACGCGCATGTTCTATTTGTGTTCCTCCTTCACCGGAACCGTGTAGTTGAGCGGCAAGCGCCCACCGTCAGCGTAGATTGTTTGCCCGGTTATGTAGCTCGCATCATCGGATACGAGAAACGCCGCGATCGCAGCGATTTCCGCCGGTTCGCCAATGCGGCCCATCGGTGTGCGGGACAGGATGCGGTTTCGTGCCGTCGGATCGGCATTCACACTGGCCAACATGTCGGTCATGATCGAACCCGGACCAATCGCATTGACGCGGATGCCATAGGGCGCAAGCGACAGCGCCATCACCTTGGTCAACTGGTTAACGCCACCCTTCGAAATGGAATAGGGCACTTGGTTGGCGATCGCAAAAACCGCGTTGACCGACGACATATTAATAATGGCGCCTGGCCTGCCGCCGTTCTTCACTCTCTCGACCATGTGCCTGGCCACAGCCTGTCCGGCGAGAAATGATCCCTTGAGATTGACATTGAGAACGCGGTCAAAATCCTCTTCCTGGATATCCAGGAAATCCGCCCCGTGCACGATGCCAGCATTGTTGACCAGGATATCGATCCCGCCAAATGCGCCGATTGCGGCCGCGACGAGATTCTCGATGTCGGCACCTATGCCCATATCCGCCCTGACAAATCGAACGTCGCCGATCTGATCCAGTTGCCTGACCGCCGATTCGCCGCGCTTTTGGTCGACATCGGCGACAATGACCTTGGCGCCCTCGTCAAGAAAACGTTCGGCAATGGCGTAACCGATGCCTCCCGCCGCGCCTGTTACGATCGCCGATCTACCATCAAGCTTCATGATCTCTCCGTCTCTGTCTGGCGCGGGACCGTGCGCCGCGGGCCGGGAAAGGTCAAGCTGTCATACCCCGATGCCTTTTTGGTTCAGGGCAACAGTGATTTCGTCGAGGATCACCGGATCGTCGATCGTGGCAGGCATGCTCCAGGCTTCCTTGTCGGCAATCTTCTGCATGGTAGCGCGCAGAATCTTTCCTGATCGCGTCTTCGGCAGCCGTTTGATCGTCACGACCGTCTTCAATGCCGCAACCGCGCCCACTCTGTCGCGGACAAGTTTGACGACTTCGTTTTCGATCGACCCGTCGTCCCTGTCCACGCCCGCATTAAGCACGACGAATGCGCACGGGACTTGCCCCTTCATTGCATCATGGATGCCGATGACCGCGCATTCGGCCACATCAGGATGCTCGGCAACCACTTCTTCCATCCCGCCCGTCGACAGCCGGTGGCCGGCGACATTGATGATGTCGTCGGTGCGCGCCATGATGAACAAATAGCCATCATCGTCGACTAGCCCTGCGTCGGCTGTCTTGTAGTAGCCGGGAAATTCCGCGAGGTATGCCTGGCGGAAGCGCTCGTCGGCATTCCAGAGCGTGGGAAGACAACCGGGAGGGAGAGGCAGTTTCACGACGACATTGCCAAGCGTCCCGGCAGGCACTGGATGGCCGGCGTCATCGAGAACATGGATTTCGTATCCCGGCATCGGCACGCAGGGAGAGCCGTACTTGACCGGCAATTGACCGAGCCCGATCGGGTTCTGCGAAATCGGCGAACCAGTCTCTGTTTGCCACCAGTGATCGATCACCGGGACATTCAGCCGTTGTTCCGCCCATTTGATCGTTTCGGGATCGGCACGCTCGCCGGCTAAAAACAGCGTCCGGAACCTGGAGAGATCATATTTCTCTACGAAGGCGCCCCGTGGATCTTCTTTCTTGATCGCCCGGAAGGCAGTCGGCGCTGTGAAAAGGGCAACGACCCCATGCTCTGAAATCACGCGCCAGAAGGTCCCTGCATCCGGGGTGCCCACAGGTTTGCCTTCGAACAGGACGCTGGTGCAGCCATGCAGCAGTGGTCCGTAGACGATATAGGAATGGCCGACAACCCATCCGACATCGGACGCCGCCCAGAACACCTCGCCCGGTCTAACGCCGAACTCGTTCCACATCGACCATTTCAACGCGACCATGTGGCCGCCATTGTCGCGGACCACGCCTTTGGGCTGACCCGTCGTTCCGGACGTGTAGAGGATATAAAGTGGATCGGTGGCCTGCACCGGAACGACCGGCACGGAACGGCCGGCAGCTCTGGCCGCTGCCGTGACCTCGGCGTAGTCGAGATCGCGCCCGGCAATAAGGTCACAGCGCTGCTGTTCGCGCTGCAGGATGATGCAAGCAGCTGGCTTTGTTTTCGCCGTGTCGATCGCTTCGTCGAGCAGAGGCTTGTAAGCGATGACACGTCCCGGCTCGATGCCGCAGGAAGCCGATATCACCAGCTTCGGCTTCGCGTCTTCGATGCGGGTGGCCAGTTCCTTTGCGGCGAAACCGCCAAACACGACTGAATGAACGGCCCCAATGCGTGCGCAGGCGAGCATCGCAAATGCCGCTTCCGGCACCATGGGCATGTAGATGATGACGCGATCGCCTTTTGCAATGCCGAGGTCCTGGAGAACTGCCGCGAGCGCTTCGACTTCGGTCTTCAGTTCGCGATATGTGAACTTTCTTTGCTTTCCGGTAATCGCACTGTCGTGGATAAGTGCAAGCTGATCCGCTCGGCCACCATCAACTTGTCGGTCGATCGCATTGAAGCAGGTGTTGCATTCGGCCCCGGTAAACCATCGGCCATAGACGCCGGCATTTGCGTCGAAGACCTTGTCCCAAGGCCTGAACCATTCAATCTCCCGAGCGGCCGTCGCCCAAAACGCTTCTGGATCCTGTCGCCAGTCTGCATAGACCTCGTGGTAGCGTGAACTCATCGGTTCCTCCCAGAACGTCCTTTCAAATTTTCACGCCAAGGGCGGCGTGTCTATTGCAACGAACGTTTTAGACTGGAATGCGCTACAAGGCCGGCGAAGCCGCCTCATCAAGCAATGGGACCCTGTCCAAGCGGTTCAGCACCCAGCACAAGATCGAGCAGATGCTCCGCCCAGGCCCTGTAGCCTTCTTCCGATGCGTGGAAGCCATCGGTCGAAAAGCCGGCTTCGGGATCCAGGATCGGCAGACGAGAGGCGGGGACGGCCCCACGCTCGCGGCATAGCCTTTCGCCGAGCCGGTTTATCGCCGTCGCCCGTATTTCGAGCAACCGTGCGAGGAAGCGTGGAAGTGCCGGAACCCGAGTGAATTCCACGACCGGCGACCACACCACCCGCGCTTCAGGCCACTTGGCGCGCAGCGCATAGAGAAGGCCTCCGAATTCCCTTCTGAAGCGAGAGATCGTGTGGAGGTTCTTCGTATCGTTCGTGCCGATCGAAAGGACGATATGGGTCCAACGATCAGCCGAGAGGTTGGGCAGCACGTGGTCCCGCACCTGTCCTGACGTCGCTGAATTGAAACCTGCAGCGCGCCAGTTGACCGCGCGACCTGTGCGCGCCGAGATCAATATAGCCAGCTGCGCAGCGAGACCGTTTTCTGAGTGGCCAATTCCGACCGACGCAGCTGACGAATCCCCAAGCACAAGCAGCGATATCGCCGGTTCCTGTCCTTCAACGCGATGAAGGACCGGCCCCTGTGCCGGCAACATTCGCTCGGTGCGCCGCCGCACGCCAAGCCCCTGCCAGACATAGATCGGGAAGGCGAGCCAGGTGAGAAGAGGGAGCAGCCGCGACATCGCCGCTTCTTACAGCATCGGACCGAAAAGTGCGACGCGGATTTCGGATCAATCCGATGCACAAACAAAGGCTTGGAGCTAGTCGAACGGTTCCCGTTTCGGGCGACTGCTCCAGTCCCGCTAACTCAAAAGAAAAAGCCCCGCCGGGCTGGGCTCGGCGGGGCTTGGTTTGAATTCGGATCAGGCTGCCTTTTCCAGAGACTGTTGCCACTTTCCGTTCGCGGCGAGACCGTTCATCCTCGCGCGATGCAGGAACGCGCGCTGGCCGGCGGCTACGTTCTCCGCCTTGCCGCTCCAGGCCTTGATGGCTGCTGCCTGCAGCGCCCGGCCGTACGAGAAGGTGAGCTTCCAGGGCAGCGGACCGGCGGCGTTCATCAGAGAAAGATGCGCCGTCGCTTCCTCGTCCGACTGGCCGCCGGAAAGGAAGGCAATGCCGGGAACTGCGGTGGGAACTGTTGCCTTCAGGACCCGCAGTGTCTTTTCCGCCACCTCTTCCTGTGAAGCCGTACGGGCTTTCTTACCGTCGATAACCATGTTCGGCTTCAGCACCATGCCTTCAAGGCTCACGCGAGCGTCGTGCAGTTCGTTGAAGACGGTGCGCAGGACCCACTCCGTGACTTCATGGCAGCGGCCGATCGAATGATCGCCCGGCTCGCCATCCATCAGAACCTCCGGCTCTACGATCGGCACGATGCCTGCTTCCTGGCAGAGCGCGGCATAGCGGGCGAGCGCCTGTGCATTCTGCTTCACGGCGCCCCAGCTCGGCAGACCGTAGGAAATCGAGATCACTCCGCGCCATTTGGCAAAGCGAGCGCCAAGCTTGTAGTACTCCGCAAGCTTGTCCCTCAGCCCGTCCAGACCCTCGGTGATGGTTTCCCCGGGATAGCCCGCCAGTGGTTTCGCGCCGGAATCGACCTTGATGCCGGGCACCGACCCAGCCGCCTTGATCATGTCGACTAGTGGCGTGCCATCCTTTGCTTTCTGGCGCAGCGTCTCGTCATAGAGGATGACGCCGGAAATGTACTTCTTCATCGCTTCATCGGTGCTGAAAAGCATTTCGCGATAGTCGCGGCGCGCATCGGCCGTCGATTCCAGCCCGATCGTATCAAACCGCTTCTTGATCGTGCCGGAACTTTCGTCGGCGGCAAGAATACCTTTGCCATCCGCGACCATTGCCGCCGCGATATCCTCTAGACGCTCATCCATCTCAAACCTCCTGACTGTTTGCCAGCGCGCATAGCAGAACAGTTATCCCAGCGGAATGCCGGCGAGAACCCTGAATCGATTGAATGTCATTAGCCGAAGCGAGATAGTGTTTTCGCGCGCAACCGGAATGCGGCTAAGCCTTCAGCACTTCGACGCCCGGAAGGTCCTTGCCTTCCATCCATTCCAGAAATGCACCGCCCGCCGTCGACACATAGGTGAAAGCGTCCGCGACGCCGGCTTCGTTGAGCGCCGCGACCGTATCGCCTCCGCCGGCTACCGAGACGAGCTTTCCTTCCTTCGTGCGGCGTGCCGCATGTTTCGCCGCTGCCATCGTCGCCCGCTCGAACGGTTCGATCTCAAATGCGCCGAGAGGCCCGTTCCAGACCAGGGTCGCCGCCCGGTCGATCCACTGATTTACGGCTTCGACCGTCTTTGGGCCGACATCGAGGATCATGGCATCATCCGGCACTGCCTCGATATCGACCGTCTGGCTGTTCGCGCCGGCCTTGAACTCCCACGCGACCACGCCGTCCGACGGCAGGATGATTGCGCAGCCGGCAGAGGCGGCCTCGATCATGATCTGCTTCGCTGTTTCAGCGAGGTCGTGCTCGGCGAGCGATTTGCCGACACGAGTGCCGCGAGCTACGAGAAATGTGTTGGCCATGCCGCCGCCGATAACCAGCGCCTCGACCTTCTTCACGAGGTTCATGAGCAGATCGATCTTGGTGGACACTTTAGCGCCGCCGACGATGGCAATCACGGGCCGGGCAGGGCTGCCAAGTCCTTTCTCGAGCGCTTCAAGCTCGGCCTGCATTGTGCGGCCCGCAAAGGCGGGAAAGTAGTGAGCCAGGCCCTCCGTCGACGAATGCGCACGATGAGCTGCCGAGAACGCGTCGTTTACGAAAATATCGCCATTCTTGGCCAAAGCCTCCGTGAAGGCCTTGTCGTTCTTTTCCTCGCCTTTGTGAAAACGCGTGTTCTCCAGGAGAAGAATGTCGCCGTCTTTCATCGAGGCTACTGCCTTCGCTGCTCCTTCGCCGATGCAATCGCCTGCAAAGCCAACCTTCCGGCCGAGCAACTCCTCAGTCGCCATGGCGATCGGCTTCATTGATAGCGCAGGGTCCGGCCCATCTTTCGGCCTGCCGAAATGAGCAAGCAGCACGACCTTAGCGCCCTTGTCAGACAGTTCCGTGATCGTCGGCAGGACGCGTTCGATGCGGGTCGCGTCCGTTACTTTGCCTTCGGCCATCGGGACATTCAGGTCAACACGGACGAGAACGCGCTTGCCACTGATGTCGCCAATCGTGTCGAGCGTCTTGAAACTGGCCATCGCAAAGCCTCCTCTTAAACCGCCGGACCATATCGCGCGGACGCAGGGATGCAAGGCGGCTTTCGGCCAAATGCTTGCGTCAAAGTCGCACCGTCTTCAGTGAGCCTTCCGATCGTCTGATCCTGTAGTGGAGGCTGGTCGCCCTCCGCGTACCTTTTTTGTCAACCAGCTCAACAACGCATGCATCTGGTCGCCGATCTCGCTGACGCTCAAGAACAAGGGCACACTCGGCCGTTCCGTTGCCGGCTCGATCGAGACACCGATAGACGTGATGCGTCCCTTTTCGTCGACGTCGCGCACGATAAGCTCGATAGGGTCAATCAACACACGGTCGGCATATTCGGCCCGGCCACTTAACCGTTCGGAGACCAGCCCCCCAATGGTGAGCTTGTGTTCCACCTCACTCAGATTGATGCCATAGGCATGCTCAAGTTCCGCGGCGGGGCGCGATGGGTCGACTGCGAAGGCGCCGAAGAAATCTTCATCCTCGGGATCGACCTCCGCCCGGCTGGCGAACAGCCTGTCGAGCAGCCGCGGATAGCGATCAGGAACGAAAATGTAGACATGATCGCCGGCAATCAGGCGGCCCATGTCCTGAAAGCGCATCGAGCGGCCGTCGCGCACGACGAGCGAGGGGCGCGCCCAGCGTGGAATTCGATGTCCACGGGCCACCGGGCTGCCCGGCACGACCGTATAGGCAAGCAGCTCGTGGTGAGCCGAGCCAGGCAGTTCGAGCTCAACCTTGTCCAGCGGCCCGATCCTGGCCGGAACGATCAAGCCGAGCCGCCTTGCCAGCGGGCCGACCGTCCAGCCCTGCACGATCAGGGAGACAAGCACCACAATGAAGGCGATGTTGAAGATCGTGCGCCCGTTTTCGAGGCCGCCGATGATCGGCGTGAGCGCCAGAAGGATCGACACTGCGCCACGCAGCCCGACCCAGGAAATGAAAGCGGTTTCGGCGCGTGGCATGCGGAACGGGATAAGGCAAAGCGAAACCGCCACTGGCCGGGCAATGAAGATAAGGAACAGGCCGAGCATGATCGCAGGAGCGAGGATCGCCGGAAACTCAGAAGGCGTGGCAAACAGGCCGAGCACGAGGAACATGATGATCTGCGACAGCCAGGACATGCCATCCTGAAAGCGCTTTAGCGTATTCGTGGCCCGGATTTGCGAATTGCCCGCGATAAGTCCGGCCAGATAGACTGCAAGAAAACCGGAACCGCCAATCGCGCCCGCCCCGGCAAAAACCATTAACGAGACGGTCAAAACGAAGATCGGCAGCAAGCCGCTGTCGAGGTTGAGCCTGTCAACCAGCCGGACAATTGCCATCCCGCCGAGGCCGCCGACGATCGCCCCGAGCACCATATGTTTGATGAAGCCGATGACGATATCGAGAAGCAGCACCTGCGCCTCGGGATCCGCCCCGATTGCGATGACTTCCACAAGCGTCAGCGTGAGGAAGATGGCGATCGGATCGTTGGTTCCGGATTCGATTTCGAGGGTGGATCGGACGCGGTCGCGCAATGATAGGTTGCCGGCGCGCAACAGGAAGAAGACTGCAGCTGCATCGGTGGAAGCAACCGCTGCACCGAGCAGGAACGATTCCAGCCACGAAAGGTCCGTGAAGTAGAAGGCAGCTGTCCCAAAGATCAGCGTGGTCAGTGCGACACCAAGGGACGCCAGCGAAAGTGCCGGCAGCGCCGCTTGCCGCAGCGCATTCAATGGGGTGTTGAACCCCGAATCGAAAAGAATGATCGCGAGCGCAAGTGAGCCGGCAAAATAGGCGAGTGGTGCGTTATTGAATTCGATGCCGAGACCGTCGGTACCCGTCGCGAGCCCGAGAGCAAGAAAGAGAAGTAACAAGGGGGCGCCAAATCGGAAGGCGATCAGGCTCGAAAACGCCGCCGCCACGACCAGGGCCGTCGAGACAAGCGTAACGAGATATATCGTCTGATCCATAAAGCCATGCCCCTCTCACCTCGATTCGCTTAGTTGATGCGGAGTGAGGCGAAGACATGGCAGGACGACAGATGCTTCGAGTCAATGGGCGTCAAAACATAAGTTATGTCTTAGCCGCGCGAAGCTCCCCGGCGTGCTTCGTACGAAACATCTGCAATCTCTGCTGAAATGCCGGTCAGTGTCCGGCTATGCCCTTGTGCGCAGACGCTCCCCACAGGCTTTCCACGCGATTATCGCGCCCACAGCCGGAGCGGTAAAAATTATAGCGAAGGGGGTTCTTGCGATAATAGTTCTGGTGGTATTCCTCGGCGGGCCAGAAAGTCGAAGCCGCGACAATGTCAGTCGCGATCGGCTTACCGAGTTCAGCGGCGATCGCTGCTTTCGACTTTTTGGCCGCTTGGAGGTCGGCGGCATTCAGCGCGTATATAGCGGTGCTGTAGCTGTGGCCCCGGTCGCAAAACTGTCCGCCGCCATCGGTGGGATCGACCGAGTGCCAGAAGATATCGAGCAGCGTCGCGTAGT
>JBEVEP010000293.1:0-13238 GCA_040512755.1 Mesorhizobium sp. | reverse complement strand
GTGGCCGAAGACAAATTGGATGATACGAGCCTACGCGAGTGGATCGCACTTGCGACCGCCGAAGTGGGTCCGATGCCGCCCAAGGCCAAGAAGGCCAAATCAGACAAGGCAGACAAGAAATAGCTTTCGGCATGTTCGGCCGGCATTGGCCAGGCCGCATTCATTCCGCGCGTTGCCCGCCGTCTCGGGAGCAAGGTTCTTCCACGCAAGCCGCACTGATGTTTGCGCGCCAAGGGCCGCTTTGCTATAGCCAGTCGCAACGCCGCTTCCGGCACACTCTCCCGCACGACTTACGAGGCGATACTCATGGCGAAGATCAAGGTGGCAAACCCGGTCGTCGAACTCGACGGCGACGAGATGACCCGCATTATCTGGCAGTTCATCAAGGAAAAGCTGATCCACCCCTACCTCGACATCGACCTCAAATATTTCGATCTCGGTATCGAGCATCGAGACCAGACAAACGACCAGGTTACCGTCGATGCGGCCAACGCTATCAAGAAATACGGCGTCGGCGTCAAATGCGCGACAATCACGCCGGACGAGCAGCGCGTCGAGGAGTTTTCCCTGAAGAAGATGTGGAAGTCGCCCAACGGCACGATCCGCAATATCCTCGGCGGGGTTATTTTTCGTGAGCCTATCATCTGCAAGAACGTGCCGCGGCTTGTACCGGGCTGGACGAAGCCGATCATCGTCGGCCGCCATGCCTTCGGCGATCAGTACCGCGCGACCGACTTCAAATTTCCCGGAAAGGGCAAGCTGACGATCAAGTTTGTCGGCGAAGACGGCCAGGTCATTGAGCATGAGGTGTTCGACGCGCCCGGCGCGGGCGTCGCGATGGCCATGTACAATCTCGACGAATCAATCCGCGAATTTGCGCGCGCGTCGTTGAACTATGGCCTGCTGCGCAATTATCCTGTCTATCTGTCGACCAAGAACACCATCCTGAAGGCCTATGACGGCCGCTTCAAGGACATTTTCCAGGAGGTCTACGAGGCCGAATTCGAGGCCGCCTTCAAGGAGAAAAAGATCTGGTACGAGCACCGTCTGATCGACGACATGGTGGCGTCGAGCCTGAAGTGGTCGGGTGGCTATGTCTGGGCATGCAAGAACTATGACGGAGACGTGCAGTCCGACACGGTGGCTCAAGGCTTTGGTTCGCTCGGCCTGATGACCTCGGTGCTGATGACGCCGGACGGCAGGACGGTCGAGGCAGAGGCGGCGCACGGTACCGTCACTCGTCACTATCGCCAACATCAGAAGGGCGAGGAGACCTCGACCAATTCGATTGCGTCGATCTTCGCCTGGACGCGCGGCCTGGCCCACTGCGCCAAGCTCGACGACAATGCCGAACTGAAGAAGTTTGCCGATACGATGGAGCGCGTCTGCGTTCAGACCGTCGAGTCGGGCTATATGACCAAGGACCTTGCGCTGCTGATCGGCCCCGACCAACCTTGGCTTTCCACCACCGGCTTTCTCGACAAGATCGACGAGAATTTGCAGAAGGCGATGAGTTGAGGCCTAGACGCCATCAACACCAAATAACGGGCGTCCCGAGGCCGCCCTCTAGCCTGCCAACGCAGCTCTGACTGCGGCGATCGCATCTGCCGCCTTGCTGGCATCCGGCCCACCGGCTTGCGCCATATCGGGACGTCCACCGCCGCCCTGACCGCCGAGAGCGGCCGATGCTGTGCGCACAAGTTCGACCGCGTTGAACTTTTTGGTGAGGTCTTCGGTCACGCCGACGACCACACTCGCCTTGCCGTCGACCTCGCCGACTAGCACGACAACGCCGGATCCGAGCGACTTCTTGCCCTCGTCGGCCAGTGACTTCAGGTCCTTCGGCGCAACGCCGGTGACGGCCTTGCCGAGGAAGCCTACCCCGGCGACGGTTTCTGCCGAAGCACCATTACCCGCACCAGCGCTGCCGCCCATGGCGAGCTTCTTGCGCGCATCGGTCAGTTCCCGCTCGAGCTTCTTGCGCTCCTCGACAAGCGCCTCTACGCGCGCCAGTGCGTCGGAGGCACTGACCTTAAGCGTGGACGCAATCGCCTTCAGGCGCTGCTCCTGCTCATCAAGATGGCGGCGCGCGGCATCGCCGGTCAACGCCTCAATGCGGCGTACGCCGGACGCCACCGCACCTTCCGAAACCAGGCGGACAATGCCGATGTCGCCGGTCGCGGCAACATGCGTGCCGCCGCACAGTTCGACCGAGTAGGTCTTGCCAGCCTTGTCGCCTCGTAGCGCGATTCCCATCGAAACAACCCGCACCTCGTCGCCATACTTTTCGCCAAAAAGCGCCATCGCGCCTTCGGCAATCGCGTCGTCAACCGCCAGCAGCCTCGTCGAAACAGGCTGGTTCTGGACAATTATTTCGTTAGCGATCGTCTCGACACGGTCGAGCTCCTCTGCAGAGATCGGCTTTGGGTGAGAGAAGTCGAAGCGCAGCCGATCCGGCGCGACCAACGACCCCTTCTGCGCCACATGCGTGCCCAGGACCTCGCGAAGTGCCTCATGCAGCAAGTGGGTTGCCGAATGATTAGACCGCACGCGCGCACGCCGCTCGTGATCGACTTTCATCTCTACTGCTGCGCCTGTCCTGGCCGTGCCCTTCACCACGCGTCCGGAATGGACGAAAAGTCCGTCGCCCTTCTTCTGCGTATCGGTGATGTCGATCGTGAAACCTTCACCGGACATCGTCCCTGTGTCACCGACCTGCCCGCCCGACTCTCCATAAAAAGGTGTCTGGTTGACAACTATGGAGACAGGCTCACCCTCGGCGACCTCTGTGACTACCGCCCCATCCCTGACAAGCGCCAGGATAATTCCTTCGGCGCTCTCGGTGTCATAGCCCAAGAACTCGGTGGCGCCGGTCTGGTCTTTGACGGTGAACCAAATAGTTTCCGTAGCAGCGTCGCCGGAGCCTGACCAATTCGCCCGGGCCTCAGCCTTCTGCCGCTCCATCGCAGCATTGAACCCATCGAGATCGACGGAGATTCCGCGCTGACGCAAGGCATCCTGAGTAAGATCGAGCGGGAAACCGAACGTGTCGTAAAGGCGAAATGCCGTCTCGCCATCGAGCCGGTCGCCGTCGCCCATCCTGTCGGTCGCCTCCGACAGCAGGCCGAGACCGCGCGCAAGGGTCTTGCGAAAGCGGGTTTCTTCGAGCTTGAGCGTTTCGGTGATCAGCGCCTCGCCCCGAACCAACTCCGGATAGGCCTGTCCCATCTCGCGGACCAGCGCCGGGACCAGTCGCCACATCAACGGCTCGCGCGCACCAAGGAGCTGTGCATGCCGCATGGCGCGCCGCATGATGCGGCGAAGCACATAGCCCCGCCCTTCATTTGAGGGCAGAACCCCATCGGCAATAAGAAAGCTCGCCGCGCGAAGATGATCGGCAATGACGCGGTGGCTGGCGCGGTTTTTTCCTTCCGCTTTGACGCCAGTGGCCTCTTCCGAAGCATGGATCAGCGTTCTGAAGAGGTCTATGTCATAATTGTCATGGACGCCCTGCAGCACCGCGGCGATGCGCTCGAGACCCATCCCCGTGTCGATGGACGGGCGAGGGAGCGCGATACGCTCCTCCTTCGAAACCTGCTCGAATTGCATGAAAACGAGATTCCATATCTCGATGAAGCGGTCGCCATCCTCCTCAGCGCTTCCGGGCGGCCCTCCTGGAATGCCTTCGCCGTGGTCATAAAAGATTTCAGAACACGGACCGCATGGGCCGGTATCGCCCATCGCCCAGAAATTGTCACTCGTGGGAATTCGGATGATTCTTCCATCCGGAAGACCAGCGATCTTCTTCCAATATCCGGCAGCCTCGTCGTCTGTATGATAGACGGTGACCAGCAACCGGTCGCGCGCCAGACCGAATTCCTTCGTGATCAGGTTCCAGGCAAGCTCGATCGCGCGCTCCTTGAAGTAGTCGCCGAAGGAGAAATTCCCGAGCATCTCGAAGAACGTGTGATGGCGCGCCGTATAGCCGACATTGTCGAGGTCGTTGTGCTTGCCGCCCGCGCGAACGCATTTCTGTGAGGTGGCCGCACGTGAATAAGGACGCTGCTCCAGCCCGGTAAAGACGTTCTTGAACTGCACCATACCGGCATTCACGAACATCAGAGTCGGGTCGTTACGGGGCACGAGCGGGCTCGAGGCGACGATCTCGTGGCCGTTTTTCTTGAAATAATCCAGGAATGACGACCTGATTTCGTTTACGCCACTCATGCGACAGCCCTTGTGAAAGCTCCGCCGCTGACGGCAGACGGAAAATGACAAGGCCTTTTATCGTTCGGTTTCCGCCCTGTCCAGAAACAGCAATCCTTCGCAACGGAATGGCCGTCTCCGTGACCGCCTTTATTGAGTGCTGCTCACCGCAAAGCTGCTGGGGGATCGACGAAAACAATTTCAATTTGCGCAACCACTTGCGCAATGCGGTGGGTGCCTTCGCGCCGCCGCTATAGAACCGAGCCCGAATCGAGCTACGAGACAACTCCCAATGAAAAACCGCCGGACATTAGCCGGCGGTTTTCAAGTTTGGCGAAGGTTGGCTGCGCGCCTACATTTCGGCGGCGCCGTCCTCGAAACCATCTCCCGATCCGTTCTCCAGAAACTTCTCGGCGATCAGGCCGGCATTCTGCCTGAGTGCCGTTTCAATCTCACGCGCCAATTCCGGATTGTCTCGCAGGAATAGCTTGGCGTTCTCGCGGCCTTGCCCGAGCCGCTGCGAATTATACGAAAACCACGCGCCCGACTTTTCCACAACGCCAGCTTTGACCCCCAAATCCACAAGCTCGCCGGTCTTCGAGACGCCTTCGCCATACATGATGTCGAATTCGACGACTTTGAAGGGCGGAGCGAGCTTGTTCTTGACGACCTTGACACGCGTCTGGTTGCCGACCACCTCATCTCGGTCCTTCACCGAGCCGATACGGCGGATGTCGAGCCGCACCGAAGCGTAGAATTTCAGCGCATTGCCGCCGGTCGTGGTTTCCGGGGAGCCAAACATCACTCCGATCTTCATACGGATCTGATTGATGAAGATGACCATCGTGTTGGAGCGCGAAATGGATGCCGTGAGCTTGCGCAGCGCCTGGCTCATCAAGCGGGCCTGGAGGCCGGGCAGCGCATCGCCCATCTCACCTTCGATTTCGGCGCGCGGCGTGAGCGCGGCAACCGAATCGATGACCAGGACATCGATCGCGCCGGATCGTACCAGCGTGTCACAGATCTCAAGCGCCTGCTCGCCGGTATCCGGCTGTGAGATCAGAAGATTTTCGAGATCAACTCCCAGTTTGCGGGCGTAGATCGGGTCGAGCGCATGTTCGGCATCGACAAAGGCGCAGATGCCACCCTTCTTCTGGGCTTCAGCCACCGTGTGGAGTGCAAGAGTCGTTTTGCCCGAACTTTCCGGCCCATAAATCTCGATAATGCGCCCCCGCGGCAAACCGCCAACGCCCAGCGCGATATCGAGGCCGAGCGACCCTGTGGACACAGTCGCAATCTCTACGACCTGCTCATTCTGGCCAAGCCGCATGATCGAGCCTTTGCCGAAGGCGCGCTCGATTTGCGAAAGGGCGGCATCCAGAGCCTTTGATTTGTCCACAGTATTGTCCTCTACAAGCCGCAATGTGTTCTGAGCCATGATACATCACCCCGTGGTCGTCAATAAGGCCGGGCAATCCGGTGCTTCGCTCAATATGTACCCGTTTTGTTCTGGTTTGGCAAGAGGTGTCAAACCTTTGTTTTTGCTTGCTATTTCAATTTTGTTTCGTATTTGTGTGGAGTGACGCCGCCAATCGGCATGCTTGGCAGTTCTCGACCGATTCTCCGGCGAGGGCTTACCGCTCTGGTCGATTCGCTGTTGATTGCAGACAATGCGGCAGCCGCATATTGTCCCTGCCGAACACGACCGGAACTCTGCCTTCATGACCTCCAATCGCCTGCTGGCCATAGGCGGCGCGCATATCGACCGGCGCGGCCGGATTTCCGGGCCTTACGTCCCGGGGGCGTCCAATCCAGGCGTGATCAGCGAGGATGTCGGCGGCGGCGTGTTCAATGCTCTTCGCAATGCCATCCGGCACGGTGTCCTGGCCTCCCTCCTGTCGGTTCGCGGCGGCGATTCAGCCGGGGAAAATGTCGAGCGGGCGATAGCGGGGGCAGGCATCGATGACCTCTCGGCGGTCTTCCTCGACCGCTCGACACCGAGCTATACGGCACTCCTGGATAGTTCGGGCGAGTTGATCGCCGGGCTGGCGGACATGGATCTCTATGAGTTTGCCTTCGCCAAGCAGGTGGGCCGCTCCAAGGCCGTCGCGGCAATCGCCAATGCCAGCGCCATACTTTGCGACGCCAATCTTCCGGAACCAGCTCTGCGCAAAGTGATTGAGCTGGCGACGGACAAACCGCTCTTCGCAATCGCTATATCGCCGGCTAAGGTGACCCGCCTGGTCGATACGTTGGATGGCGTTTCCTGCCTGTTCATGAATATTCGAGAGGCAGCGAGCCTGGCATCGCTGCCGGAAGGCAGTGCCCATGACATTGCGGCGAAGTTGTTGGAGATGGGATTGGCCGGAGGCGTGATCACTGCCGGGGCGCGGCCTGTGATCGGCTTCGATCATAGCGGCATGTTCCAAATCTCCCCGCCCTCGCCACGACTGGTTGCAGACGTGACCGGCGCCGGAGACGCGCTGGCAGGTGTGACGATAGCGGGCATGATGAAGGGTCAAACCCTTAGGCACTCCTTGAGGAAGGGCGTCGCAGCAGCAATGCTTGCAGTCGAAAGCAGGACGGCTGTGGCGGACTATTCAGATCGGGACTTTGCTGCCGCGCTGGAGGTTGTCCCGCCCGCCGAAGAAATGCCATGAGCATTCAGGCATTGGAGATCGACATGACGCCCGAAACCGCTCGCCCCTATGCGGATATCCACACGCCCGTGGCGGAGGCGCTTGCTGCCGGAAAACCGGTCGTGGCTCTCGAAAGCACGATAATCACCCATGGGATGCCCTATCCAGACAATGCTGCCATGGCATCGAACGTCGAGAAGATCATTCGCGACGAGGGGGCCGTCCCCGCGACCATCGCCGTCGTGGACGGGCGGCTGAAAATCGGCCTGTCGGACGAGGAGCGCGAGACCCTGGCGAAGACCGCCGGCGCAATGAAACTTTCCAGAGCGGACTTGGCCTACGCGATCGCTGAAGGACGCACCGGCGGAACGACGGTAGCTGCGACGATGATCGCGGCGCGGATCGCCGGCATCACGGTGTTTGCCACCGGTGGGATTGGAGGCGTGCACAAGGGCGCGGAGAGAAGCTTCGACATCTCAGCCGACCTCGACGAATTGGCGAGAACGGCGGTGATCGTGGTTTCAGCGGGGGCCAAGGCCATCCTCGATATCGAAAAGACGCTCGAAGTGCTGGAGACGCGCGGCGTACCGGTCGTGGCGTACGGATCGGACGTCATGCCGGCCTTCTGGTCGCGCAGTTCGCCGCACCCTGCCCCGCTTCGATTGGACGATCCGGAAGCGACCGCCGGCTTCTTTCGAGCACGCGCCGCGCTCGGCCTGGATGGCGGCATGCTGGTCGCAAACCCTGTTCCGTTGGAGCACGAAATACCGGCGGAAATCATGGCCGATCATATCGCCGCAGCGCAGCAGGCCGCGATCGATACCGGCGTTTCGGGCAAAGCCGTGACGCCTTTTCTTCTGGCCCGGATCCTGGAACTTACCGGCGGCGCCAGCCTGAGAACCAATATCGCGCTTGTCGAGAACAATGCGCGGCTGGCTGCGAGAATCGCGAAGGCGCTTGGCCGCTAACGGCCAGGAGTTTGGGCGACGGCGCAACTGCTCTCAAAGCACCCATGTGCTGTCAGATCGCAACCGCCCTACCCGCGTGGAATACGACGTGCGTTTGCTGGAATCGATTCCGTTCATCGGATTGACCGTAGCGGCCGCGAACCATCGTCCAAGGCTGCCCGACAACTCCATTTTGAATGGATGGCGTCAGATCCTCTTCACCAGCGCTTCGAGCTGGTCGGTACACTGTCCCCAGCCCTCATGGAAACCCATCTTTTCGTGAGCCTCGCGATCTTCAATGGTCCAGTGCTTCGCCCGCGCCGTGTATCTGGTCTTCCCGTCGACGTCTTCGAAAGTGAGCACCACCGTCATGAACGGTTTGTCCGAAGGTTCCCATGCGCTCGTATAGGCGTCGGTGACGACGAGCTTTTCATTGGGCACGACTTCGAGATAGATGCCAGGATTGGGATACTGCTTGCCATCCGGATCGGCCATCACGACCATGCTTGCGCCACCGGGACGGACATCCAATTCAGCATGCGGCGTGCTCCAGGGCTTTGGCGCAAACCATTGCCTCAAAAGGTCGACTTCGGTCCATGCGCGGTAGAGCTTCTCGCGCGGCGCATCGATGATGCGGGTGAGAACAAGCTCTCTTTCGGAAGTTGGGGTTGCCGCGACATTCATCTCGATTGCTCCTTGAACTGGCGATTTCGAACCAAGAACGAACAGCCGTCGGCCGAACCGACATCAACGCCATGATTTTTTCGCTTGGCCAGATTGAGGTTCAGTGCCTGCGCGCGTGGACCAAATAAGCGTCTATCGCAGTCTCGCCGAGTGACTTTGCCGCCTCCAACCGGTGTGCCCCTTCCACCAGAACATGTCGTTTGCCGTCGTGGCGAACCTGGATCGGCATCTTCAAGCCGTTCTCAAGGATGTCCTCGGCAAGCAGGCGCACGGTGTCAGGTTTCAGTGCCTTGCGCCGCGCCGCCGGCACATAGATGTCATCGATCTTGATTTTCCGGGCAACTAGCATTCGAGCCTTCAACTGTTCCACGAAATATGCGCACCGCTTGGTCATGAATACAGCCAGTGCGGAGGAAGGCAATAGGACGCCCAAACGCCATGGGCCGACGATCCGGGCTAACAAATCTGGGTCGGAGCCTGCCCCCGCCCTCCTGACATCGCTTTGTCAGGCGCCGGTGAATCTTAAGGGCATGGATTTCCCACCCGTTGATGGATGGCGTCGACAGCAGCCTGCATCTGCTCGGTCCACATCACATCGGCCGAAGAAAGCGCCATGTCGAGTTGCCATAGCGCCGTCGCGCCGATGATGTTCGATGTCACGAAGGGCCTGCTCGTGACATAGGCATTGGCGAAAACCGCAGGTTCCATGCCGAAGCTTCGCGCCAGTTCGTTGTATTCGAGCTGCACCTCCGCCGCGTTCGGCGTCTCGTAACGCTGGCCGCGATTGAAAAGCGTTGTGCGAGCGCCCTCCGGCCGCGCACCGTGGTCATACTTTCCGGTGAGATATCCCTGAGCCAGCGGAGAATAGGCGAGAAATCCGATATCCTCCCGATCGCACACTTCGGCTAGGTTCGCCTCGAAGGTGCGGTTGATCAGACTATAAGCGTTCTGCAGCGAAACGATGCGAGGACCGGCGCCCTTCTCGCTTTCGAAGACATACCGCATTGTGCCCCAGGAGCTCTCGTTCGAGAGCCCAAGGTGGCGGATCTGTCCGGCCTTCAAGAGCTCGTCGAACACGGCGAGCGTTTCGGCGATCGGAGTTTCGTCATCTGCGCGGGCAGCCGGCCAGCGTCCGACACGCGTAGGGTTCGAACCCCAGGGAACGAGCCGATCCGGGAAATGGATCTGGTAGAGATCGATGTAGCCCGTTTGCAACTTCGCAAGCGACTTCTCAATCGCATCGAAGATGTCGGCGCGGACCAGCCTGGAGGGCCGCCCGCCACGGAACCACTCATTCGCTGTCCGTCCGACCACCTTGGAGGCTACGACGACCCGATCGCGGTTTTTCCGCGCCCTCATCCAGTTACCGATGTACCGCTCCGTGCGGCCCTGTGTCTCAGCTTTAGGCGGGATGGGGTAGAGTTCCGCAGTGTCAAGAAAGTTGACACCCCGGTCGAAGGCTCGGTCAAGCTGAGCGTGGGCCTCTTCTTCCGTGTTCTGTTCACCCCAGGTCATTGTGCCGAGGCAGATCGACGAAACGAAAAGGTCGCTGCGGCCAAGCCGACGCTGCTGCATAGCGAAATCTCCAGTCCGTAGTGATGATCGCGTAATCTCGCCATAGGCGGAGGCACTGCCTTGTGGTGCCTCTTACCGGCAGATTCTCATCCTCCGCGAGTGTCGCCTAAGCCTGACTTTTTCCAGATCGCCGACCGTTGGCCGAAGGCTTCAGGTGAGCAAAGCGACGATCGAAGCGATAGCAAACACGGCCGCACCGAAAATAAGGCCGCCATAGAGACGCGGGCGATCGAAAAGCACGGCATGGCCGGAGACCCACGCCAGAGCGGCCGACCCCAGAGACCACAAAAAGGCCGGGCGGTCGCCCATTGCCAGCCCGGCCGCCATCAGTCCGCCGATGATCATCGCGCCGAAGACGATAATGACCGCAACACCATATTTCTCGTAATTGTCTTCCATATCTTCCTTCTCGCGGCAGTGCCGCCTCCTCAGCCGCGCCGACTGCCTCGTTGCGGCGCGATGCGGACCCGATTGCTCAGTGACTAGAAATGGGTTTCTGGCCGGTGTCAATTTTGCGTCTGAGGCGCAAGGACCCCAGTCAGGAACAATCCCGGCCGATCGTTGCGCGGAACACACACTTGGCCAACGGCCTACCTCAGCTTGTTACCAAAGGTTCTTCCCGTCGATCACCACGACCTCGACGTCGTCGAGATTGAAGTCGTCGAAGAGACGCGCATTCACGCTGATCTTTGGATTGTCGAAATTGGGCTCCCCTGTTGACCAGTCCGGAGTCTCGGTAAACGTGCCACAGCCGCAAACCGGGCAGAAATGATGCTTGATCGTCCGGGACCCCCATTGGTACGTCGCAACATTTTTCATGGGCGTCACAAGCCGGAACTGGTCTGGGGTGTAGTACGCCCAAAGCGCTCCGCGCTTCGAACAGAAGGAACAAGTGCAGTGTGTCACATTCTCAGGCGCCGCACTTGCCTCAAACGCCGTCGCTTTGCAGTGGCAACTCCCTTTGATCGCCATGAGCTCCCTCTCCTCATCGGCGCCGCCCGCAAAGCACCAATAGCCTGCTAGCGTTCCGCTGTCAGCTACGGGAGCACGTAGAATTAGTAGGAGCGCGGTGGCACGAACAGGCAGATTGTTCGCCCGTCGTTAGCGCCGGCCACGGAGCACCAGTGAAACTCTCCATCGGGAGAATTTCGTACCCGCTTGTCATTGTAGCGGACGATTTCGCCGGTTGCCTGGATGACATAGCCTTCGGGCCGCTCACTGATCGCCTTCGAGGCAACTGCCCGACAATCGTAGCCGGAACAGCAGGCAAAGGGATAGGACCAGCCTTTCGGTGCGTCATGTGCCCCGGCGGGCAGGGCGCCAAGTGATGTCAACAGGAAAGAAGCGAACGCCGCCAGGCGGCTAAGGGGGATTTTTCCTGCGCAGAACATATTCTGTTCTCCAAGGTCTCCTCCCTGATGCTCGAATCTGCTCCCGCGTGATTAACCAAACGCTAACATGTTCTCTTGCGATGACCTAAGGTAAATGCATCCGGCGGTTTGCTGGAGCTGTACCTGGGCATCTGAACTCACTTTCCGCAGCAACGCATTAGAACTGTGGAATGTTCCGGGGATCGCTTTCGCATTCTGGCCGGACGGATTGACAGCCGAAGCGCGCCAGTGTCGGCTTACTCATAGTGGAGGGATCTATGAGCGTATATGCGGCAAAACCCGACCTTTACAACGGCTTGCGCCGGCCGGAACCAACGTTGCCATCGGCCGCCTATTGGGACCCAAAGCACTATGAACAGGACCTTGCCGGTATATGGTACGGCAGCTGGGTGCTTGTGTGCCGGACGGCGGATATTGCACAGCCGCTCGAATACCGCACGATAAGTATTGGCACTCAGGAAATTGTTATCCTGCGCGACGAGACCGGTGCGCTTCGCGCATTTCACAATACCTGCCGCCACAGGGGATCGCAGCTTTGCCGCCAGGAGCACGGGCGTCTGAAGGCGCGCCTGATCACCTGCCCTTATCACGCGTGGTCCTATTCATTGCGGGGCGATCTCGTCCGCGTACCTTCGAAGGTCCTGCCGGACGGCTTTCAAAAGGCCGACTACCCCCTCTATACCGTCGCGCTTGCGGAATGGCGCGGCTTCGTCTTCGTGAACTTCTCCGCCACCCCCCCGCCGATAGAAGCCGCATTCGACGAAGCATCCGGCGATCTTTCCAATTGGCCACTGGAGAACCTTGTGAGCGGGCATGTCCTAACAAAGGTCATGGCCTGCAACTGGAAGGTCTTCTGGGAAAACTTCAACGAATGCCTGCATTGCCCCGGCGTGCATCCGAGCCTTTCGAAGCTGGTTCCGATGTACGGCCGCGGCTTGATGGCAAGACACGACGACCCGGACTGGGCGATACATGCTGACAATGACTCCCCCGAGTACTCGGGTGGCTTACGCCAAGGCGCTGAAACGTGGTCGGAGGATGGCCTTACGCATGGGCAAGCCTTCCCAGGACTGACGGAACAGGAGCGCGGCGCAGGTCAGACATATGTGACCAGCCTGCCGTCGATGTTCATCGTCGGCCATGCCGACTATGTGCGTACGGTCCGTCTTCGCCCGCTCGGGCCGGAAGAAACCGAACTGACCGCGGAATGGCTGTTTCTGCCCGATGCGCTACGCTCAGGGGGCGCTGACCTCGAAAGCATCATCTCCTTCGGGTCGCGCGTCATGGAGGAGGACGCCGCCATCTGCGAAGTCAATCAGCGCGGATTGAAATCTTTGCGCCATGAGGCCGGCGTACTGATGCCCGAAGAATACGATCTCCACCGCTTCCACAATTGGGTTCGCAGCAAGCATGAGGCCGCCAAGTCCGGCACATGAACTGGTCGCACCAGGCATGCCGATCCCTCAGTAAGCCAGCGGCATGCTTGGTGGCCTTGCACTCGCGGATACGCAGGCGACCGCCGTCGCCGCGCCCAGGGCTAGTCCCACGGCTCCGCCGGGGAAAAGTCGAAGTCGCAGATGCGGCTGTTGGCGACGCCGAGAGCGTGGATCGCTTCCATCTCGCCGTCCGAAAGACTGAAGTCGAATATGGACGCGTTTTCCGTCAGGCGTTCCTTCTTGGTTGTCCGGGGAATCGCAGCAACGCCTTGCTGCTGAACAGGCCATCGCAGAACAATCTGAGCGGCCGACTTGCGGTGGCGAGAGGCCGCGGCCCTGATCGACTCTTCCTCGAAAAGG
>JBEVEP010000282.1:0-15471 GCA_040512755.1 Mesorhizobium sp. | reverse complement strand
GTGTTCCCGGCCAGCTAATGGCGCGACTGTGAACCTTCTCGCCCAACTGAACTCATGACCAAACGCTGACGCTATGGTCGTCCTCCGACATCGACCGCTCAGCTTACGCCGAGCGGACATTCAGTTCGAAGCTAGAGTGACGGCGGGTTGTTCTGGGGTCATCGCAAAAGCGGGTACTCACCTTATAACGCATGGCCTTTGAAACTCCCGCGAACCAAGCGGAGCCAATTTGAACCAAAACGCAATGAAACGCGGGTCCTCGCAATTGAAACGCAACTGAAACGCATCGACGCGATGCACGACATCCGCGCGAAACGTCGGCGGGCGATAGTCTGGCGTCACTCAGACCAGAGCCCTACCCGAGGAGACTTGTTGATGACGCCCGCCCAGATCCGCCTTGTCCAGGATAGTTTTCGCGCCGTCGCCCCCATACGCGATACCGCCGCCGCACTCTTTTATGCGCGCCTGTTCGAGATCGACCCGGATCTACGCGCACTGTTTCGGGCGACTGACATGACCAAGCAAGGCACAAAGTTGATGGCGAGCTTGGGCTTCGTCGTGCACGGACTGAACCGGCCCGACACCATCCTCCCGGCCGTGCGTGCGCTCGCTAGCCGCCATGTGACCTACGGCGTCAAGGAGCATCATTACCCGATCGTCGGGCAAGCCCTCATCCAGACACTGGCAGCTGGCCTCGGCGCCGCCTTCACACCGGAGGTTCGCGAAGCTTGGGAGGCAGCCTACGAATTGCTCTCGAGTGTGATGATCGCGGCGGCCAGCGATGCAGCATTGGCGGCGTGACCTGGAAAGCCATGGCTATCATGAAGTGGCCCTTGGAGAGTTCCTCGAAGACGAATCGTCTCGCGGCGTAAAGGGTCCCGAATTTGATTCAATTGCAGCCGTTCCAATTAGTGATGGGAAGCCGGTCGTAGGGTTAAGTCGACCGGGAGAAAGGCTGGCTCGCCCGACGTTCGAGCCTCCATCCCTGGACTTTCCGGAACGACCGGACTCGTCAATCCGAGCAAGCTGGCGATAAGCTGAAGTCGTCGGGTGGCAGCAATCGCTCCTTGCTTACTTCACTTTTTGGAGATCGTGGAGCTTTTGGTTCGCGGCTCGCAACCTTGCGCCAAAGACCCGGCATATTTGCATGAGAATTCCCGGCCGCTGCCGCGTGAGGTCCTCGAAATGCGACCGGTCGAGCACAAGGCAAGCTACGTATCCCACAGCAACTATGTCGGCGGTGCGTTCACCCTCACCGAACAGGGCCATCTCCCCGAACATGGAACCAGGCTTCAGCCTGGCGAATTCGGTGAAACCTGAAAGACCGTTCTGTCCAACCATGATTTCACCTTCAAGCAGGACAAATAGCTCCTCGCCCTGCGCGCCCTGCTTAACTATGACCTCGTCAGGCAAATAGTCGGCGCGTTTCATTACCTGCTGCATCGCATACAAATCGTCGAGCGAGCAGCTTTCGAAGATCGGCACATTGCGAAGAAAAAGCAGGCGGTCCAGTAAACTACTTTCGGAGGTTGGCATGTCGGACTCCAATGACCTTGCGGCGACAGCCGCTCGACGAAGCCATGGCAATGCGGAGGTGCCCATTGCCTCCAGTACGGCTTGGAGAGGCAGGGCCTTGCCGTATTTAACAGCATCGCCGTCAAGCAGTGGTATAAGTGGCGTCACCAACTTGCGCTGATCAAGTGCGGTAATTGCCTCGGCCGCGCGACCGCGCATGCGCTCGTCGCGTGCGCTGAGGAAGCGCCTGATATAGCTTACGGTCTGTTTGTGGCCGAGCGCTGCGAGTGTCACCAAGACCTCGTCGATCGCCGCTTGATTGGCTTCGGCCACTGCAATCCTGGCGATCTCAGCCCAAGCGGCTTTACTGTCTGGCAATGCCTTGAGCCACTGGCGATATTTGGCGATGCGTGGAAAGACGCTTTTCTGTAGATAACCGAAGAGAGTCTCGGTGCCGCCGACTTGTCCGAGTACCTCGATGGCGGCAAGTCGAGCAGACGGATTTTCGTCTTGCAGCATCGGCGATACCGCTGCCACCGCATCCTTGTGCGTGACCAATGCTGCTATCGCGACGCGCCTGACCGATTCATTCCCATCGGTCAATCCCACGGCGATGCGCTCCGCCGGCCAGCCTCCTCTTGCCGCAAGTTGATAACCAAGCACTCTTTGCGCCCAGTCAGCTGCAGTGACCGCTTCCTCAAGCAGATCCTGAGGCAAATCCATGCGTCCATGTTTGGAAAACGGAAGACTGGCAATAGTCTTGATCAGCTCCTTTTTGAGCGAAGCATGATTGCGGATGATGCTGACGAGTACAGGCATGAACGCATCGTCCCGTCGCGCAGCGACCACCGGAAGCAGGGCGGCGGCCACATCCAATTGAGCTTGGGCCATGTTCAGGAGCCTTTGTGCGCCATCCTGTGACTGGCCGAGGTGCGTAGCCAAGCCAAGCGCAATCATAACGGGTTCCCGAGTGCGATCCTCGGGCAGATCGTGCCCCACAGCCGCAAGATATTGTGCAATTCGGACGCGGAGCGCCGGTTCCGCCCTTGACCAGAGTGTCAGCAAGCTCGCCGCATGCCGGTCACCGCCGCGGGCCAAGACAGAGACAGTTTCGTCACCTGATGTTGCGAGTTTCTCGGTAATCGGATGGAGGAAGGGTTCTATTGATGCGTGGGCGACAATGCGAAGAGCAAGGTTACTCGCAGTCTTGTCCGGCCCTGATAGCATTGCCGTGAGTTCTGCACTGCTGCTCGCGGCGACTGCGGATGCTTCGCGTGCCAGAAACTCATGCTGGTCCAGGTCCAATGCCCTTTCCCGCAGTATCCGGACCAGCCCGCCGACATACCGCCTCCCGATGCCCCATCCAGAGGCAAGGAAGCACAGGCTAAGAACAACGCCCAACACGCCAACGCCGACAAAACCCGCGTATTGTGCGACGAGCCAGATCAGTACCCCGGAAATGGCCAGCGCAATTGGATAGATCAGGCTGTCGTTGAAAACGCGGAGACGACCTACGAAGCGTCCGGGGATTGCGTTGTAGTTGATTGCCGTTACTGGCGCGTCGATGTTGTTGGAAAGACCATCGTACACAATATGTGCAAACATCGCGACCGGCAGCAGCGGGCTAGCAAGCATAGCGATAAAGCTAATTCCGCAGGCTGCCGGAAAGATCAGGTTCATGCGCGCCACGCCGAGGTTCCGCATCAGCGGATCTGTCAGCCATAGCCCAATCGCCATGCCAACAAAATTCAGCGCGCCGCTCATTAATCCAAAGAATTTAGCAAGCGACTGCTCATCCGGGAAGTTATCAGTATATATGACAAAAACCATGTATTCGCTGACACACTGCGTAACAATGTTTAGAAAAATTGCCATAGAAATCAAAGCAGCAATAGAAAATACACGCATGATATTTACTATGCTGCGGATGCTTTCGAGTATTCCGGACTCGCCCTGCACTTCCGGTTCGCCGGCGGGTTTCCAATGGCGAGAGAGCCAAGTCAGATGCGCGAGGCAGAGGAGTAGTATCAGCGGCATGCCGAAGAGCAGCCAGAAGGGAGATATGAAATCTGCGAGCAAGCCAGCCAGACTGCCCCCCAACATCCCTCCCGCAGATATGGCCACCGAGATACGTGTCGAATAGCGCGTCATTTCGCGCGCGGTCAGGTAGTCGGTGAGAACCACGTGAAAGACACTGTAGAGCAACAACTCCAAGACGCTGATGCCGGTGTAGAGCGAATAGTCCGCTACAGTTCCACCAAAGCCGCTGGCGAGTATCAACAGAGTCGTCGCCAGCATGACGGCAGCCATGAAGCGCTGCAGAAGAACGACACGGCTCCCGCTGTCGATCAGCCGAGCATATGCAGCCCAAGCCGGAATCGAGACGAAAGCGAACACAATATAATATATGGCGATCCCCTCGCCACCTTGCGTCGACAGAAACCGAGCGGCCGCAAGCGAGGAACCAAACGTATTTGCGGTAGCGAGTATCAGCGCACTCAGAGCCAAATGCCCAATGCGACCACTTGGGACCGAAAGGCGGCGCAGCCAACGAATGGGTGTTTCCGAGACGGCATTCATAGGTTCGCCACCCGAAGCCTATTCTATCCGCGTCGAGCGGCTATTGTCCGACTATGCCACGCCATCAAAGGTAAGTCGAAAGGGCTCGACAAGAACTATTGCGGGATAACCAGAAGCGGACATTCTTTGGCGAATGAATACTGCCATAAAAACGGGAAGTATACGCGCGTTTTCCGAGACCGAGGCCGCAGCGGTGGCTTGACCCGTGTTTGCAAGAACATCCCTGGGCCGGGGATCGAGGCAGAAGGTGCTTGACTCGAGCGGGCACCGCCCACTCATCTGGGCAGATAAAAGCCGGATCGATGAGTCTTGACCGGTGCTGCTGCAATGGACACGGACATGGTGATCGCATCGCGGAAAGTGGCGGCTCAAGAAAACCCAAGTCGTGGCCGCAAAGCCCCTAAGGAAACCAGACGTTTGCAACTGATCGAGGCAACGATCGATTCGCTTGCCAAGCGCGGCTACGCTGAGACGACCATGGCCGACGTCACAGAGGGGGCTGGTCTGTCTCGGGGCATCGTCAACTTCCATTTTGAAAGCAAGGAAAAGCTGCTCGTCGCCACATTGCAGCATATGTACGACGAGTATGCCGCGCACTGGCGCGCCGCGCAGCTGACGGCGGGGGACAACGCTCCGGATCAGCTTCAGGCTTTGGTCGTCGCCGACTTCGATCGATCGATTTGCAACAAGCGCAAACTCGCCGCCTGGTGTGCCTTTTGGGGCGAAGCGAAGTCGCGACCAACCTACCAGGCGCTTTGTGGCGCCCGCGATGCTGACTATCAGAACATTTTCGTCGAACTCTGCCGCGCACTGAAGGAAGAGGGAGGGTATGAATTCGAGCCCGATTCGATCGCGTTGGCTTTGAGCGGGATGCTGGAAGGTCTGTGGCTACGCTTGATGATGGGAACGGAGGACATCACCCGCGCATCCGCGCTTCGGTCGGCCTTGGAATTCCTGTCGTCGGTTTTCCCCAAGCATTTTCCGCGGCAAGAAGGAGACGTGCCGATCGCGCACGGGCAATCAAGAAAAAAGCACCGTAAAAAACCATCGCGACCATCCGCGGAGGTCTGACGTCGGCTCATGGCGCAAAGCGGACATGCGGATGAAGCATCGCCAACGGCAGGTTCTGACCCGAGGCGGTCATTGCGGGTGGATCGCCTGAACGCCCGCTACCAATGCAAATCAGTCGTTGCGGTACACATTACAAGGGCCTGGACACGCCGTTGCATTGCCGAAAGCGGGCGTCGCTGGCACGGGGATCCACATTGCCGAACGGGTCGGTCCGACCGCTGCTCAGTTCAGTTGCACGGTCAGGCTATCGAGCTTGCCGGTGAAGCGGAAGGGCACCTGGTAGTCCTCGTCGTCAACAGGCGTCCGGGTATCGACGCCAACGTCGAAGGTTTCGTCAATGGCCATCAGGAACGGAATAGTGTGCGAGACCTTCTTGTCGGCAACCTCCTTGTCGTCGACCTTCAGCACGCCGGTGCCGCCCTTGCCGAACCCGGGTCCATCGGATTTGAAATCGAACACGATGGTGTGCTTGCCCGGCGCGAGCGCCTGCTGGCCTTCCCAGCGGAAACGTTCCAAATCGACGAAGTTATAGAGGAACACCGGTTTGCCCTTGAGCACGTATAGACCGTAGCCGCCAAAGCGGCCGCCCAGGGTGACGATCATCCCCTCGGCACCGCCCTGGGGGATCTCCACTTCCGCCGTGATCGTATAGGACTTGTTGAGGATGCTGGGGGCGTCGCTGACCGGCAGACCGGCCATCTCGCTCGCGTAGATGAAAACATTCCGCCCGGCGGTCGCGCTCGGCCGCGGCGCCAAGATGCGCGGCAACACGGAGTTGTCCAACGGAAAGACGTTGTATTTCGTCGCCTCCACCAGGAACAACTCCTGCATCTCGCGCAGCTTGTCCGGCATCTTGGCAGCAAGGTCGTTGTTCTCCGAGTAGTCCTCGGTGAGATTGTAGAGTTCCCACTTGTAGCCGTTGACGACATCTTTGGGCAGTTCAACCGTACCCAGGAGCCAGGGCGCAACGGGGGGGTCGTCGTGGCGATCCAGCCGTCATGGTAGATGGCCCGGTTCGCAAACATCTCGAAATACTGGGTGGTACGCGTCGACGGCGCGTTGGCGTTCTCCTTGTCGAAAGTGTACGCCATGCTCACCCCTTCGATTGGCTTCTGCGCGATGCCGTCGACCATGACCGGCGCCGGAATGCCCGTCGCTTCGAGGAGCGTCGGCACGATGTCGATGATGTGGTGGAACTGGGTTCGGATGCCGCCCGCATCCTTGATGTGGTTGGGCCAGGCGATTGCCATGCCCTGCCGCGTTCCGCCGAAGTGAGACGCCACCTGCTTGGTCCATTTGAACGGCGTGTCAAACGCCCATGACCATGCAACCGACATGTGCGGATATGTTGGGGGGAGTCCCCAGGCGTCATAGGCCTTCAATTGATCCGCGATAGGAAGATCGAGAATGCCGTTGTAGGCGGTCATCTGGTTTGGCGTGCCGACAGTGGTGCCTTCGGCGCTGGTGCCGTTGTCACCGCTGATGTAAATGACCAGGGTGTTGTCAAGCTTGCCCATGTCCTCGACCGCCTGAATCACGCGACCGATCTCATGGTCGGTGTAAGCGGCGTAGGCGGCAAATACTTCCGCCTGATGCGCGAAGAGCTTCTTGCTGTCGGCATCGAGCGTATCCCACTTCGGTAGGTCGTCCGGCCAGGGCGTGAGCTGAGTGTTTTCGGGGATGACCCCGAGCTTTTTCTGATTTGCGAAGATCTGGTCGCGCAGGGCGTTCCAGCCCATGTCGAACTTGCCCTTGAACTTTTCGATCCACTCTTTTGTCGGCTGGTGCGGCGAATGGGTGCCGCCAGGCACGTAGTAGACGAAGAACGGCTTGTCCGGCGCGGCCGCGTTTAGCTGCTGCATGTGCGCAATGGCCTCGTCCGCCAGATCCGTGGTCAGGTTGTAGTCTGGCTTCCCGGTCCAGGGGTAAATCTGCGTCATGTTCTGGAACAGGTAGGGCGTCCACTGGTCAGTCTCGCCGCCCATGAAGCCGTAGAAATAGTCGAAGCCCATGCCGGTGGGCCATTGGTCGAACGGTCCGGCCGCACTGTACTGGTAGCTCGGCGTGTTGTGGTTCTTGCCGAACCAGGATGTCGCGTAGCCGTTCTGCTTGAGTATTTCGCCGATGGTGGCGTTGTTGACACCAATCACTGAATCGTAGCCCGGATAGCCGGTGGACTGCTCGGAGATGATGCCAAAGCCCGCGGAGTGATGGTTGCGTCCGGTGATCAGCGCTGCCCGCGTCGGCGAGCACAACGCGGTCGAGTGGAACTGGGTGTAGCGCAGGCCCGCGTTCGCGATGCGGTCCATCGCCGGCGTCGGGATGACACCGCCGAACGTGCCCGAAACCCCATAGCCCTGGTCATCGGTCATGATCAGGAGGACGTTGGGCGCGCCTTTGGGCGGCACGATTTGCGGCGGCCAGTAGGGCTTGGAATCCGTGGCGCTGAGGTTGATATCGCCGCCGAATGCGGGCGGCGGGTTTGGGAGGTACCTTCCGTCGATGGTCGTCGTGGCACTGGGCGAGCCTGGCGTGCCCGTCACCTGCTGAGCAAGCGCAGTGGTGGCAAAAAGCGGTATCGAGATTGTAGATAGCAACACCAGGGCCATGGGCGATTTCATGCGATTGATCTCCCATTCCAAAAGTACCCTCGCGCCCGCTGGCGATAGTGGCACCGCAGCATCCCGCTGACAACTGCGGCGCGATTCCTTGCCCGCGCTCTTTAGCCGTTCGAGAAACCTGGCTCTCTGTGGCGGCGCAAGGCGAATGTCCGCTATGTCCCGCGGAACAGGGCACTCGCCGTAAGCTGGCCGAAAGTCCCGAAGTGGCGCGTTCCGGAAGTGGCTGCGACCGTGACCAACTTCCGGAGTTCAACCTTAAGCGGACTCTCGTCAGCCACCGCGCAACGTGTTTTGAGTTGACAACCGAGCACGGTCCGCGGGCTATGATTGCCGAATTTGGCACCAGGCAGTTCAATTGTTCAGCAATTCCAGCATGGGCTTTACGGCAGCCTGCCAGGACGGTCGTGCCTCAAGGCGGTCGATCCAGGTTGAGACATGCGGTGCGCGTTCAAGGGATATGTTCGAACCTTTGCGATAGACGAAAGTGCTCGCCACGGCAAAGTCGGCAATGCTCAGTTCACCGGCCACCCAATCCTGGTCGCACAGGTTCGCATCGAGTACTGCTAGGAATTGGGCGATATCTTTCAGCGAACCCTCCAGCGCCTTTTCGTCCGGTTCGCCCATGCCAAATTTTGACTTGAGCAGCCGCTCGAACACAACACGCTGAATCGCCGGACCGAGATGGATAGCCTGCCAGTAGGACCATTGATCTACAATCGCCCGCTTTCTCGGGTCCTCCGGATAAAGCCCCTGTTCCGATCTTAGGCTTGCAAGATAGGCGTTGATCGCCCGGCTCTCCCAAAGCACTAAATCGTCATCGACCAGAACCGGTACCTTGCCATTGGGGTTCAATGCCAGGAAGGTCTCGGACCTGTTTTCGCCCTTTCTCAGGTCAACATCCACTATTTCGAGCGCTATAGCTAGCTCGTGTGCAACCGCGCGCACGCGCAAGGCGTTGGGCGAAAGATTGGCATTGTAGAGGAGCATTTGCGCTTTCCTTTTGTTGTATTCTTTATTGCTAGGATGCGGATATCCGCTTTGGATTCTACTCACATGGATGGAAAATAACACAGCCGGCCCCGCCGACACGAGCCATGACCCCAAATTGGCGGTCGCGCCGCGCGTTACACGCGGCAGGACATGGTGGCGGCAAATAGTCCCCGAAGACGGGACATCGCCTCTCGCCAGGCGAGAGACCCGAGCCTCCAGCACGTGCTGCCATGGATTTGGAGTTATCCGCCCGACGACAGCGCCGGATCGAGGCTATTCCGCCGCTACGGACGGTCTGTCGTCGGCGCAACAAGCTTCTCCTGCTCCCGCGCCAGCGACTTCCTGAGGCGCGGCGCCGCGAATTCGAGGAAGCTTCGCATCTTCAGCGGCAGCAGGTTCCGTCCGGCATGGATGAGATGCACCGGGATCGGGTCCGGCTCGTAATCTTCCAGAACGATCCTGAGCCTGCCATCGTGAACCGCCTGCGTGACCTGGTAGGACAGAACGTTGGTGAGACCGACACCCGCGGTCGCCGCGTCGATCGCCGACTCGGCTGTGTTGATGTTCAGCCTGCATACTGGCCGGACAGCGGTCACGTACTTGCCGCTCTTGGAAGTGAAGGTCCACGACAAGCCGGACGAAATGGCGGAAAACGTCACGCACATGTGGTCGACGAGGTCTTGCGGAGTCTTCGGGGTGCCATGGGCAGCGAAATAGGCCGGACTGCCGCAGACCACGCGCCGGATCGATCCAACGCGCGTTGCGACCAGGGCGCTGTCAGGCAACTCGCCGATCCGTAGAGCAACGTCGATCTGGTCGTCGACGAGATTGACGTTGCGGTCCGATAGGATCATGCGAACATTGATCTCGTTGAACTGGTTCAGAAACTCACCGACCACTGGCAGGACGTGAAGCCTGCCGAAGACGATTGGAGCGGTCAGGGTCAGTTCCCCGCGCGGGATGATGTACTCGCCCGATGCCTGGGTTTCGGCGTCATTAATCTGTTCGAGGATGCGCCTGCAGGCGGCGAGATAGGCGATGCCCGCTTCGGTCAAGGACAAGTTCCGCGTCGAACGAACCAGAAGCCGCGTCTTCAGGTGAGCTTCCAATTCGGCGATCTTGCGGCTGACAGTCGGCAGAGGGACGCCGAGCTTGCGGCCAGCGGCTGAGAAGCTGCCTTCTTCGACCGACGCGACCAGCAGGGACATTGCGTCAAGGCGATCCATAGTCCTTCCACTTTCCGAGAGGTCGCGTTCCAAGATTAGAGGATTATGCGCGCATTTGACAGGGGCTAGCATTCGGAAGCAGCAAAGGAGGCAGCTATGGCCTACGGATTCCTCGACATCGCATCGACGCAGAGCGTACAGGCCGCACAGGCTGCGAACGGCAGCGCGGAGTACTGGTCCGGTTTCCAGGGTAGCCGGGCTTTCGGCCGTCTTACGGATGCCGAGGTTGCGTTCATCCGGTCCCGCGACAGCTTCTACATGGCGACCGTCTCGGAGAACAGTTGGCCGTATGTGCAGCACCGCGGCGGACCGCCCGGATTTCTCCACATACTGGATGACAGGACCATGGCATTCGCCGACTACCGGGGTAACCGGCAGTACATTTCCGTTGGCAATCTGGCGGCCAACGACCGCGCCGCCTTGATCTTCATGGACTATCCCGGGCGCCGACGGCTGAAGATGTACGGGCATGTCGAGGCGTGCAGCCTGGTCGATCACCCCGAACTCGCGGAACGCCTCGCCATACCCGGTTACAGGGCGAAAGCTGAACGCGCCTTGCTTGTTCACCTGAAGGCGTTCGACTGGAACTGCCCTCAGCACATCACGCCACGCTTCAGTGAGCCAGAGCTTGCAGATGCTCTGGCGCCGGTACGCCAGCGTGTTGTAGAGCTGGAAGCCGAGAACAAACGGCTGCGACAGCAACTTGCTGGCGGCACGGTCGGGCCCGCAACTTAAAGCGATGCCAACAAGGTCACCGGATCGCGCTGATAGTCGATCTCAAACGTCGACGCAGGTTGATGGCGCGATCTCAGCGAACGTTGAAACGAAACATAGGGAGAGCATTCTAAAAAAGCGTTCCCGGGCGGCCATGCGCCGCAAACCGATCGCTGTCGACAGTGCGCTTTCGAACAAATTCAAGGACGCTCTGCCATGACAATTGCATCCTACGTCATCATCGACGCGCCATCGCCACTGGGACTTCGGGAGAGCGGCATCGAGAGATTGCCCGAGGCGTTGAAGGCACACGGCCTGCTGGAACGATTATCTGCTCGGCAGGGCTCACGGTTGGCTCCGCCGGATTATTCGAAGGAACGGGACCCTGAAACCGGCTTCTTGAACGGTCCAGCAATCGCTACCTATTCATCGCAGCTTGCTGCGACCTTACGCGCCGAATGGGTCAAGGACGCAACGCCAATCGTTCTTGGCGGGGACTGTTCGATCCTTATTGGCGCGACGCTCGGACTGAAGGGCAAGGGCCGGTACGGCCTACTTTTCATGGACGGACATGCAGATTATTACGGCCCACATGAATCCTCGACCGGCGAGGTTGCTGACATGGATCTCGCCGTTGTGACGGGAGCGAGCCATCCGCTTCTCTCCAACATCTTCGGGCTTTCACCGTACATCGAGCCCCAAGACGCGGTTCTTTTCGGCTTCCGTGACGAGGTTCTTGCCATCGAGGCCGGCTCGCAGGACGTGCGCAAGAGTGGCATCGACGTGAGGTCACTGACCGACATCCGCTCACGCGGCTTCGGCCTATCCCTCAACGAGGCGCTCGGCCGGCTTGCTGCGCCGCCGCTGAAAGGGTTCTTCGTGCATTTCGACGCCGATGTTCTGGCCGATGCCATCATGCCGGCTGTCGACTATCGAATGGACGACGGCTTTAGTTTCGAAAATGCTCGTAACGTTTTGCGCGCGGCTTGTGCGACCGGCAAGCTGATGGGCGTCACCGTCACAATATTCAATCCTTCCCTTGACCCCGATGGCTCAATTGCACGCGGCCTCGCCGACTGCCTCGTCGACGGCCTTCAGGACGCGACCTTGCCGACGCCTTCAAGCTAGGTCTGGAAGTGGCGCATGGCGGACTCTGGAACATCCCGGACTGTATATGCAGCGCATCGTTCAGCGCGCACGCTGAGGCGTTTCAGGGGACACGTCGGCGTGGCACCCACTCGTCGGCTGACGACTGTGAACAATGTTGGTAGTCTTCGTCATAGCGTCGCGCTCTCCCTGAGAGGTTCTGGCAGCTCGTGACCCAGCCGCACCTGTCGCTCCTAACTCCGGACTTGGGCGAAAAACCGCGTCTTCTTACCGAGACGCCAGTCACAAATTGAGGTGCTCGAATATGCTGGACACAGCCAAGGTCTTGCCACCGACCGTTGCGCCGCCAACGCGCCCTCTCTCCATCCTACAATCCATCCGAGCCGCCCGGCGCAATGTGCTGGAACTCATCCCGGACCTTGCTTACCGCCAGCCGATGGTGTCGGGGCGCATGGGCGCGCGCTGGCATATGGTGCAGGATCCGGGGGCGCTTCGCCGCGTTCTTCTCGACAACATCGAGAATTATCCAAAATCGGAGGTGATGCTGCGCATGCTGCGCCCCGCCGTTGGCGACAGCCTGTTCACCTCGGAAGGCGACGCATGGCGCTGGCAGCGAAGAGCTGTCGCGCCGGTGTTCGCGCAGCGCAACGTAACGGCACTGGCGCCGGTGATGACCGCAACAGCCGAGCGGGCGGCTCAGCGGCTCATGGATAGTGGCAAGAATCCCGAGTTAGTCGAGGAGATGCAGTCGGCCACCTTTGACGTCATCTGCGAAGTGGCTTTGTCTGGCCGCGGGCACTTCGACGCTGACGCTTACAGCCACGCCATCGTCAGGTATTTCGAGACCGCTGGGAAGGCGTCCCTGCTCGACTTTCTTCGCGTGCCGAACTGGTTCCCCCGGCCCGGGGAGCTGCTCAGTCTCGGCGCGGTTCGAACCATGCACCGCATGGTAGCCCGAGCCATAGAAGCGCGGCGACAGGAGGCAGCCGGCGGCGCGGACGACCTCCTCGACCATATGCTGAAGGCTGAGGATCCGGAGACCGGCAGGCGCATGTCACCGACGGATCTTCTGCACAACATGCAGTTCTTCATCGTTGCCGGCCACGAAACGACGGCGCTTGCGCTGGCGTGGTCGCTGCTGCTTCTGGCTCTGCATCCAGAGGCGCAGGAGCGGGCTCGAGTGGAAGCTTGTGCGGCCCTGGGAGATTCGGCTGCGGGCGCCGATCACATGGAAGCGACGCCCTACGTTAAGCAGGTGATCGAAGAGGCCATGCGTCTTTACCCCCCGGTCGGCATGCTGGCGCGCAATGTCCGGGAAGCCGACACCCTCGGCGGCCGGGAGATTCTGCCTAACGACGTGCTGTTCCTGCCAATCTACGCACTGCATCGGCATCAGATGTGGTGGGAGCGTCCGGATGAGTTTGACCCCGACCGGTTTTCGCCGGAGGCCGTCCGCGCTCGCGATCGCTATCTTTATCTTCCTTTCGGCGCGGGACCGCGCGTTTGCGTCGGCGCAAACTTTGCAATGATGCAGGCACACATCATCCTGGCCACACTAGTCGCGCGCTTCCGCTTCGAGCTGGGGCCAAATTCCTTGCCGATGCCGACCATGGCCATGACTGTCCGGCCCGACATTGGCGTGCGGCTCGAGGTGAAGCGGATCTGAAGCGAAGGGAATCCTCTTGCCCACTCAGACACGCGCCGGACCATCAAGGCACCGCGCGGCCCTGGTGGGCGGATGTTCTGTGCCCCGTGTGCCGTTACCTCATGCTGAGAGCGCGCGAGCCGCGTCAGCCCGCCACCGACATGCTGGCGCGCAGGTTCAGGAGGTCTTTGGCCGCACTGCTAACCTGGACACCTGACAGGAGCGGGATGCTCTGCCGGCGGAGCTGCGCTCGTGATATCAAAGGCTCACGCAGTCACGCCCACCTCGGATGACCGCTCACCTTCTCATTCGGTCGCTTCGGTTCAACCCTCTTCCCTAGGGCGACGGCGAGTGCCAGCGGACAAGCTCAATTGGTCTAGGTGCCGCTAACGCTGTGTGATCCGCCTCTCGGACAGGGAAATGAACCTGCTGCATCATCTGCGCGACGAAGGGAAAGGCTTGTTCGATGCCGGCAGGCTATCCATGCCGGCGCCGGCGGTGCCGCAAGCTGTCGATGAGGAAAGACCATGATCCGCAAGGTGGACCCCGTTCACTTCTTCAACGCCCTGGGGGAGTCCTTGGTCACAATGGGATACCAGGGCGAGGTCATTGACCGGCTGCTCGAGGAAAATGCGGAACTCAAGCGTCTGCTGAAGGCCGCGCTGTTGAGGCTCGGCGAGAACACCAAGCCGGCCCAAGAAGACACGATCAACTGAACGCTTCGGCTCTGGAAAACGGAAAGTGGCACGTCGCGAGCTGTGCTCGTTCGGTTTGTTGACCGATGCAACTTCACCTTACGTTACGTTAGCCCTGTCGCTCCGGGTCCTTCCCCCTTAGGGTAAGCTGTTCGCGAGGGGCGCCGAGCCCGGCGTGATACTATTTTGGGATTTTTATCCAAATTTGTATCGATCTGTATCAGCGCGTATCAACGCGTCTGTTTCGACAGTGTAGTTCTGCAACCTCCGATGAGGTTTCTGGTAGGCTGTTGGTTTTTCTAAGTTTTCTTGATTTGCAGAAACCATGCAGAAGGCAGAAACCAGCATTCGTCTCAAAGTATCCGGTTCAGGTGGACATCCTGGTTCCGGACCAGCTCATTTGTTTGCCGTCACGAAGCTTCTCTACGTTTTCAGCGCCTCCACAAAGCGGATCACGTCGCCGACAATGTCTTCCCAAATGTCATTGTGACCGGAGCCGTCATAGATCAGCATCTGCTTGGGCTCGAGAGCGATGCTATACAACGCCTCGCCCGAAGACAGCGGGATGATGTCGTCACGCCGACCGTGGATGAACAGTTTCGGTTGCCTGACCTTCGTTATTTTGAGATCGGAGCGGAAGGGATCTTTGATGAGGAGCGCAACAGGAAGGAACGGGTAGTGGGTCTGGGCAAGCGACCGCACCGACAGGTAGGGGGACACAAGGATAACACCGACCGCCGGCCTTTGCCCGACCGTGTTGACGGCGACGCCACTTCCCAACGACTGCCCCAGCACAACGATCCCGCCATCGGAATGCGCTGAAAGCCAATCGAAGGCGGCAATGCCGTCTATCAATAGTCCGTCCTCGCTCGGAGAGCCGGTCGATCCCGGATAGCCGCGATAGGAAAGCGCCAGCAGGCCAATGCCGTGTTCAGCCAGTGCCTGGGCGAAAAAGCCGTAGTTGTCAGGCCGGTCTGCATTTCCGAGAAAGAACAGCACCGACGGCTTGCCGGTTAGGCCACTGCTATAGAGTCCATGAAGCGTCTCGCCGTCGGGCGTCCTGACGGAAATGTTCTCGCCCCAAGTCGCGTGCGCTGGAACAGGAAAAGCGCCGGCACCTGGATAGAGGAGCGCGCGCTGGGAAAAATACATCAGGCCGACAATCGAGATGTAGGCGAAGGCCGCCAGCAGCGGCAAGATCAGCAACAGTTTCGACGATCCACTCCGCGATCGCCTTCGCATTCCTTATCTCGGGAACCAGCAATGACTGCCCGAACACGCGAAGCTGCATCGGCTTGAAATACTCC
>JBEVEP010000265.1:0-16148 GCA_040512755.1 Mesorhizobium sp. | reverse complement strand
TCCAGATCGGCGATCAGGGCGGCGGCGGCCGCATCGGCCGCGATCTTTTGGAGCAGACGCTGCTTGCCCATGACGGCATCCGCGACCCCTCGCCGCTGACAGCCGAGATCATGGCCGTGTTCCGCAACGACCCACAGGATGTGGTCGAGTTCACCACCAACGCCAAGCCCGGCGACTTTGGCGGCTTCGCGCCGACGGTTTTCGATCGCGCGGCGAAGGGCGATGCGCTTGCCGTCTGGATCGTCGACAAGGCGGTGGCTGAAGTCGAGGCCTCGCTGAATGCACTGGAGCTCCGCGACGGCGATCCGCTCTGCCTGCTGGGTGGACTGTCAGCAGTCTATGCGCAGCGCCTGTCGCCGCGCTATCAGGCGCTGCTGAGGCCGGCACTGGACGATGCGCTTGGCGGCGCGGTGGCAATGGCTGCGCGTCTGTTTCGCGAAGCAGGGACCGGCCATGGCTGACGCGCCCGCCGACATCTTTGTTGCCATGCGGTCCGGGGCGCCGGGCAATGCGCCACTTTATCTGCAATTGAAGAAGACGATAGAAGACGCGGTGCGGCACGGCCTCATCGGACCTGGCGATGCCCTTCCATCGGAACGCGATATCGCGGCCAAGGCGGACGTCTCGCGCGTCACGGTCCGCAAGGCGGTGCAGGATCTGGTGAAGAACGGCATCCTCGTTCAACGTCACGGCTCCGGTACCTTCGTCGCCCCGCGGATGGAGCGCGTCGAGCAGTCGCTGTCGCGGCTCACCTCCTTCACCGAGGACATGGCGCGCCGCGGTATGACCGTGCGGTCGGCATGGCTCGATCGTGGCATCTATGCGCCGTCGCCGGACGAGATGATGGTTCTGGGCCTGTCGTCCAAGGAGCTTGTTGCTCGTGTTGCGCGTCTGCGCATCGCCAATGACACGCCGCTTGCGATAGAACGCGCATCGCTGTCGGCAACGGTGCTGCCTGACCCGGGTGCGGTTACGACGTCGCTGTACATGGCTCTTCAAAGAACCGGAAACCGGCCGGTGCGCGCCGTCCAGCGGATTTCCGCGGCAAATCTGGCGGAGGCGGATGCGCGGCTCCTTGAAGTGCCGGCGGGCTCGGCGAGCCTCAATATCGAGCGCATTTCCTATCTTGCCACCGGCCGTGTCATCGAATTCACACGTTCAATCTATCGTGGCGACGCATATGATTTCGTCGCCGAACTCCGCCTGGAAGGCGCTGAAACAGGAGGCGCGCGGTGACCGCCAAGCCAACCCACATGATGCGTGAAATCAGGGAAATTCCGGATGCCGCGGCGCGTCTGCTGGAGGCATCGGAGAAAACGCTGGCCGAAGCCGGGAGCGCTATTCGCGCCAGAAATCCGAACTTTCTGGTGACGGTTGCGCGCGGTTCATCCGACCACGTGGCGTCCTTCATGAAGTATGCGGTCGAACTCACCGCAGGCATCCCGGTCGCATCGGTCGGGCCGTCGGTCGCTTCCATCTATGGCGCGAAACTGCGGCTCGCCGGTTCCGCCTGCCTCGCCATTTCGCAGTCCGGCAAGAGCCCGGATATTGTCGCCATGGCCGAGGAGGCCAAAAAAGGCGGCGCGCTGACTATTGCGCTCACCAACACGGTGGACTCGCCGCTCGCGCGCGCGTCGGACCATGCGATCGACATCATGGCGGGCGTTGAGAAAAGCGTCGCCGCAACGAAGACCTTCGTCAATTCAGCGGTTGCCGGCTTGGCGCTGATGGCGCATTGCACCGACGACCAGGCGCTGCTCGCAGCGCTAAGCGAGCTTCCGGGGCATTTCCGGAGGGCCATCGATTGCGATTGGATGGGCTTGGCGGATGCGCTCGGCGGGGGCGGATCGCTGTTCATTCTCGGGCGCGGCCCGTCCTTCGCTATCGCGAATGAAGCGGCGCTGAAGTTCAAAGAGACCTGCGGCATGCACGCCGAGGCCTATAGCGCGGCGGAAGTCATGCATGGGCCGTTGGCGCTGGTTCGACCGGGGTTTCCGGTTCTGGCGCTGGCCGCACGCGACCGGTCGGAGCCGTCAATGGCGGAGGCCGCTGACCTGTTGTGCGGGAAGGAGGCTGCGGTCTTCATCACCACCGATCTGCCGACAAAGGCAGTGCGCTTGCCGTTTGCGGCTACCGGTCATCCGCTCACCGATCCGCTTGCGCTCATCGTCTCGTTCTATGCATTTGTCGAGGCATTTGCCCGGCATCGTGGACTGAACCCGGACGAGCCGCGCAATCTCAGGAAAGTGACCGAAACCCGATGAGCGATCTCACCGTCTTCTTGTGCGACAGGATCTTTGACGGCGAGGCCTGGCACACGGACGCTGCGCTGATTGTCCGGGGCGGCCATGTGGACAAGCTTGTCGCGGGCAGCGCAATTCCCGTTGACGCGCGGACAGTGCGCCTTGAGGGCGGCATGGTGGCGCCGGGTTTCGTGGACCTGCAGGTGAACGGCGGCGGCGGTGTGATGCTGAATGACCGCCAGGACATCGGGGCGATCCGGACGATCTGCGCCGCGCATGCCAAATTCGGCACGACTGCGCTGCTCGCCACCCTTATAACCGACACGCCGGAAATCACCCGCCGCGCGATCGAAGCTGGCGCTGAGGCCGAACGCGCACATGTGCCGGGCTTTCTCGGGCTGCATCTCGAAGGGCCGCATCTCTCTGTCGCCCGCAAGGGTGCGCATGATCCGGCGCTGATCCGTGAAATGGAGGATGCGGACGAAGCGATGCTGATCGCGGCGCATCGCAAGGTGCCGCACCTGCTGGTGACGGTTGCGACCGAATCGGTGACGCCGGAGCGCATAGCAAGGCTGGTTGCGGACGGCATCGTGGTCAGCCTTGGGCATTCCGACGCGAGCTATCGGTCCGCGGCTGCCGCCGCCGATGCCGGGGCCTCTATGGTGACGCACCTGTTCAACGCCATGAGCCAGATTGGCAATCGAGAGCCCGGCCTTGCCGGGGCGACACTGGACAGAGGTACGTTCCATGCCGGGCTGATCGCCGACGGAATTCATGTCGATCCGGCCACCATCGCCATCGCCTTGCGCGCCAAGAATGGGCCTGGCCGCATCTTCCTCGTCACCGACGCGATGTCGACAATCGGCACCGATATGCAGTCCTTCACGCTGAACGGCCGCGTCATCAGGCGCGCGAATGGCAGCCTGCGGCTGGAGGACGGAACGCTTGCCGGCGCCGACCTCGACATGATTTCAGCGGTTCGTTTCATGCACGAAACCATTGGCGTTTCCTTGGAGGAAGCGTTGCGCATGGCATCGCTCTATCCGGCTGAGGCGATGGGTGTCGCCAACCGGCACGGCCGCCTTGGCGAAGGAACGCTCGCCAACATGGTCCATCTTTCGGACGCGCTCGATGTCAAAGGCGTCTGTATCAAGGGGCAGGAAGCGCTTCCGGCGTAACAGCGATTGGGTCGTTCCTGTAGAGAAAGGCCCTGCCGGTTTTCCGGCAGGGCCTTTTTCGTGAGGTGCTTCAGAAGGCTTACTGGTTCTGAAGCTGCGCCGGGCTCCGTTGCTGCAATCTTCTCAGAGTGTCCGGATTGATCTGCAACGTGGGATTTTGCGGCCGGAGCGGACGGCAATTCGGCGGTCTGCCGATCGTTCCGCGTGGGCAACGCGGCTCGTTGACGTCGATGCATCGTCCGTTTCGCAACACCTGGCCGCGGCGGCAGACCGGATCGACCGGCTCCAGGCAGCGCCCACGGATGAGCACCGTACCCTTCGGGCACTCGACCGGCCTTTTCCGGCATTCGCCCCGAACCAGGGTGGTGCCGCGCGGGCAGATGCAGCGGCCATCGCTGGTCCTGATCTGGCCGGGCAGCAATCTGCACTGCTCGGGCGGGGTGCGGACGCAGCGCTGACCTCGCAGTTCCGTGCCGCGCGGGCAGATGCAGCGGCCGTCGCTGGTCCTGATCTGACCGGGCAACAGCCTGCACTGCTCGGGCGGGATGCGGACGCAGCGCTGACCACGCAGCTCCGTGCCACGCGGGCAGATGCAGCGGCCATCGCTGGTCCTGATCTGACCGGGCAGCAGCTTGCACTGCTCAGGCGGGGTGCGGACGCAGCGCTGACCACGCAGTTCCGTGCCGCGCGGGCAGATGCAGCGGCCATCGCTGGTCCTGATCTGTCCAGGCAGCAATGTGCACTGCTCGGGCTCGGGTTCCGGCGGCGTCGGGGGCGGCGGGGTGCCGCCACCGGTGCACTGGCCATTGCGGAACGTGGTTCCCTCCGGGCAGACGCAGCGCCCGGCATCGTTGAGCACGAAGCCGCGGGAGCACTCCTTCACCTCTTCCTTGGAGAGCCTGAACATATGGCACGCGTAGCGCCGGTCGGCTTCAAGCCCGCCGGCAGGCACGCGGCCGATCGTTACGCCACCGCCGCGCACGGATGTACCGGGCTCGAGCACGGCCACGCAGTTGCGTCCGCTGACCGGGTCCGTGCGGTTCGCGGGCGCGTCGTCGGGAATGACGATGGTCACGCGATGCACGCGGCTCTCCCCGGCCCCCAGCGACAGGTTCGCGTCACAGGAGATCGGCAGGGTCGCCGGTTCGGGGCTGCAGCCGAAGGGCGGATCGATCGACGAGATCGGCACACCTTCAAGACGTCCGATGCCGTCGAGCTCGACCGCGTCGCCGATCCGGACGGGACCGCTGAACGGCTCGTCGCTGTCGTTGCCGATCGTGATCAAGAAGGTGCAGGGTTCACCCGTACGGCATTCATCATCGCCTGTCTTCTCGACCTTGATCGCAGCGCCGCCCTGGTCGCAGGCCTCGCCGAACGGATAGACGATATCGTCTCCGGGGGCAGGGCCGTGGGAACCGCGCGCGCAGTTCTCGAACCGCTGGTTCGGCGAGACCGTGAGGCCGACGTCGAAATGGCGGCTCGTTCCGGGCGTCAAGAGGTTGCCCGGGATCTGGCAGGACAGCGTGTCCGCCGGTACTGGACCGCAGGTCCATTCCGCGCCGTCAGGCGTGACGGTCTGGATCTGGACCGGCGTGCCGGTACCAATAATTTCGGCGGCATCGCCGACCCGCACCGGCCCTGAAGGCGCGGCAGTGCCCAGATTGATGACCGTGATGCGGCAGGTGTAACCGGCCGAACCGGCAACCGCCTCACAGGTCTTGGTGATGCGCAGCGCCGGCTGACCAGGCTGGCGATGCGGGACACGCGCCTTCGCGCAGGCCTTGTTGTTGGTGAGGTCGGTCTCGCCGGGAACCGGCTGGACCTCGGCGCAGTTCTCGATCTCGTCGGCGCGGAAGTCCGGTCCGACGACTGTCTTTACGGTGATCGAGGTGCCGGCTCCAGGGACCAGCATGACGCCCGGATGATCGCAGCGGAACTGACCGACGCCTGTGGGCATGCACGCCCATGGCGGTGTCGGTTCGAAATCGGACGATGCCGGAACGCCTGCCGGATAGGTATCGATCACCGTCAGCGGTCCGTTGATGGCCTGGTCGCCGCTATTGATGATGTCGATGATGAATAGGCAGACGCCATCAAGCGAGCAGATGGGCGTATCGGCGCGTTTGCGGATCGTCAGGTCCACCTCTTTTGTTTCCGGCGGCGTACATGCGCGGTCCCGTCCGGGTATGCAGATCGGAATGGAAGCGCAGGCCTTGTCGTTGGTGAGATCGCCGAAAGGCTCTTTTTCACTGGCGGTGTAGTCATACTCCGCGCAGTTGCGGATCGCGGGCCAGTTCCACATCGGGCCAGGCTTGAAGCCGATCTTCAGATCGACGAACTCGCCCGGATCGAGCGTGGTTGCCGGATGCTCGCAGCTCATCGGGCTGGTCATCGGCAAGCATGTCCAGGGCGCATTCGGTCCCGAATCGATGGACGCGTTGCCGGGCAGCGTCACTTCGTCGAGCACGATCTTTCCATTGTACGGCCCTTCGCCGACATTGGTGACCCTGATCCAGAAGTTGCAGCCGCCATCCTTGGTGCAGAAAGGCACCTCGGCGCGCTTGTCGACCTTGAGGTCGGGTTCACGCTCCTCGTGAGGGCAGTCGATGTCTTCGGGAAAGACGAGATCGATCGTCTGCGTACAGCAGAGACCGACGCCTTCTTCCGGACCGGCATAGGTCTCGACGCCGACGACGATCAAATGGACCACGTCTCCCGGCAAGGCGCCGGTGATCGTCCAGTTGAGTACGCCGCCGCCCGCAGGCACGATCTGCGAAGCCGGTGCGATGAGGATGCCGGGTGTCGTCGTCTTGAGCTGGACGACCTTTCCGCCCATCTCGGCGCCGAACGGCATGTGATAGATGAAGGCGCCGCCGCCTGGCACGCAGTCCACCTCGCCCTCTTCGAGCTTGAAGCAGGGCTCGCCGTCTCCGGGAGGCGGGGGTGGTGGCGGGGGTTCGCAATCGGTGACGTCGATGCTGATCTTCGTCTTCTCGCCGGTCTTGAAATCGCCGTCATCGGGCACTGCCGGATCGTGCGAGAAAACATCGACGGTCGGTCCCATCGGGAGTTGGATGGTCACGACGCCCTGATTGTCGACTATCGTCGGAGCGGGAAACGCAACGCGGTCGATCTTCGCGACGATGCGAACTTCGACGTAGCGTTCGTCCACCTCGCCGCTTCCATCGAGATCGTCGACGGAAAGCCGGAAGTCCTTCAGCTCCGCGGTATCGTTCGGATTGTCCGTCGTGCCGATGGCGGCAGCGGGCGAAGGTCCGCCGGCGGCATCGGTGCCGTCGCCGCTGGCCTGCACGTTGAGCACGGTCAGCCCGTCGGGGAGCTGGTCTGACAGGTCCATCCGGATCGTTTTGAGCTCGTCAGCGAAAGCTGGATTGGCGAGGAAAGCGGGATCGCCCCTGAACCCGAAGCGGAGCCGGTAGGTGACATAGTCGCAGTCCACCTGCCGCCCGATCTTCTCGAAGAAAGGCCGTGCTTCACCAGCCTCCCTTTCAGGGCGGTCTGGCCTTTCGAGCCGCAATACGGGCGGATCGGCGCGTTCAACCTGCGCGGCGGCAGGCATGGACGAAGCGACTGCGAGCCCGGCGGCCATGGACAGGTTGGCGAAGATCGCTTTGGATCGTTCCACGAGGCGGAAAAGAATACGATTGCTCATCTCTCCCTCCTCACGGTTCGCACGCCACAGGGGGCGTTTCGAGGGTGACGTTGACCTTGCAGCACGGGTAGTAGCCGCCTTTGTCAGCGTCGGATTGCTTGTAGAAGCAGAGCCCTACGGTGAAGGATTCGCCGGGGAATGCTCCTGTTATGCCCAGCGTGTAGGGAGCGCCGGGCGGCTGCGTCTGCTGCAGCGGAGAAACAGTGATCCCTGGCGTCAGGGATTGCGCCTTGAGCGAGTCGCCGCCGATGCCAGCGACGTCACGCAGGTAGAGATCTGTCGCCAACCCCGCGGGCGAGCACCAGTAGTCGGCGGCTTCGACATCGAGGCAAGGCGGCAGGCTGGACGGCGGCGGGAACTCCGGTGGCCAGAACGGCGGCAGGTAGCTTCCGCCCGGAAGCGGCTCGTACCATCCGGCCCGGCCTTCGCAAGGCCGCCACACCTCCACGTCACCCACATGACCCTCGACTTGCGGATCCTCGAAGAAGCCGTCGAAATCGACGAACCATGATCCGAAAGGCGGCACATTTGCCGGCCTGACGAGAGAGCTCGATGTTATCTGGACGCCATGAACGGCGGCTGGCCCACCGGTGGCGAGACGATCGGCGAGCGCCGGATTGTCCCTCAGTCTGTCGCCGGTATTGACCAGCGTGTCGGAACAGGCGTTACGGTCGAAGAAGCCCTGCGCATCGTAACCATATTGCAGGTCCAGCCCGCCGGCCGACTGGCGATGGCCTTCCGGAAAGCCGATGGCGTATTCCTGCGGCGTTTCCACCCAGATGGATTCGGTCGCCGGATCGTCCGGACTCTCACGCCAGTAGCGAAGCACCTCCCCTTTGCCGGTGTCGGCGAATTGACTGTAGTCATAACGGTTCTCGATCTCCCCACGCTGGGCGAGATACATGAAACCGCGATTGTCGAAGGCGATATCCGTCACCGGATAATCTTCGTCGGCCTTAACGGTCAGCTCCCAGCGCGGGTCTCCCGCGAAGGCGCCGTCGCGGCCGATGCCGACCGACCAGATTTCCGCCTCGTCAGCGACCGCGTAGTAGAGACGCCCGCCATGGACGGCGAGACCCCAGACGCGGCGCTCTTTCTGTGTGTAGCCCCAGCTGTCCGGATCCTCGCTGTCAAAGGCCGCGCCCTTGATGTCCATGACTGCGCCGTCATCTGCGACAGGGGCAAGGCTTCGCGCTGGCCGGCCTGCAACGCCGTGATCGAACGTATCGACCAGCGTGCCTGCGACGCTGATACGGTGGATCAGGCCGGTATCGAGGTCCGAGGCAAAGAACTGGCGGTGAGCCTTGTCGAAGGCGAGATTGCCGATGCCGGGGCCGCTGTTGGTGTCGATCCGGGTGAACAGGCTGACCGCTCCGGTCATGCCGTCGATTGTCCAGATCGCGCCCGGGCTGCCGCCGTTCTCTTCAGCGAACTGGCCTGCCATGAAGGTTGCTTCAGCACTTCCTCTCCGCTGGCGCTCCGGACGTCCGTCAGCGTCCTCGTCAGGCGTCACGATGCGGATGCCATGCAGCGAGGTCGCCGCGGCGTAGAGGTTCGGAACGCCACTTGGAGCGCCGTCGCGGATGCCGTCGTCATACTTCACGCCGAAGACCTGGCCGATCTGCCGGGCCAGCACCTCGAACGGCGTGGGCGTGTTGACGAGCTGGCCGGCCGGCGGGCCGCCGAGAGCTGAAACGTCGAAAACGCGCAGCGTGGCGCGTTCGGTATCGATGAAGGATTCGTCGACCGGGTCGACCCCCGGCGGCAGTCCATTTTCGATATCGGGGATGGTCGTGCCGGAGAAGCCTGTGACAGCCATCGAACCGGGCTGGATGATTTGCGTTTCCTGAGCACGGACGGGGCTGGCGAACCAGAGACCGGCGGCGATTGCCAAAGCAAGAAAGCCGCTCGTGGTGACAAGCGGCTTTCGAAAATCTTCCAATCGGCGGGAAGGGAGAGGATATCTGGCGTAGTGCCCTCCGGGGTATCGTCCCCTACCGGCTGTCACGGGAGAGAAGGCCGGATCGGCATTGCAGTCAAATGCCAGCCGAAGATCAGCCAAATCCGCAGCATGGGCTCGCCGCCTGCCTATTGCTTTGCCCAGCGTCAACGACATCAGCCGGCTGCCTCCCGCATGAGTGCCGCAGAAACGGCGGCGATCGCGCGTGGCGCGGAATGATCCCGTTAACCGCTGACATTCAGTGTCGATGGTCATAGGACGCTCCTTTTCCGGGATCGCACCGTGCGGCCCCTGCGCTTCAGTCGAATGACCGGACGCAAAGGTTCACTGCCGATTGGCAAGGCTTCTCACAGTCCCGCGCTTCAGCTAGCGTTAAAAGGTACCCTCCGTGGTGAACCTTCTTGGACCATGATGCGACAAAGCAGATGGAAGCCGGACGGTCTATGGTGAGTTTCACTCAAGATCCCCAATCGGATCACGAACTCGTCCGGCGCGTCGCGCGGGGAGATCGCGCCGCCGTCCGGCTTCTCTTCATCCGCCACCACGCCCGGGTCTACCGGTTCGTGGTTCGCCAGATCGGGTCGGAAACCATGGCTGACGACATCGCCAACGAAGTCTTTCTTGAATTGTGGCGGCAGGCGCCGCGCTTCGAGGCGCGATCGGAAGTCTCGACCTGGTTGCTGGGGATCGCCCGGTTCAAGGCGCTTTCATATATGCGCAAGCGAAAGGAGGAATGGCTTGACGAGGGCGAGGCGGCCGAGATTGCGGACACTACCGACACGCCGGAAGTGACCGCCATGAAGGAAGACAAGGGCGCGGCGCTGAGGCGCTGCGTCGACGCGTTGCCGGAGGAACATCGCACAGTGGTCGATCTCGCCTACTACCAAGGCAAATCCGTCACCGAAATTGGAGAGATACTGGCCATTCCGGTGGCCACCGTAAAGACGCGCATGTTCTATGCGCGCAAGAAACTCGGCGAAGCCCTGAAAGCTGCCGGGTACGACAGGGGCTGGCCATGACCGACGATCCGAAACTTTCGCGCCGCGACGAACTGGAAGCGCTGCTGCCCTTCTATCTGAACGGGACTCTGAGCGGCGCTGACCTGGCGGCGGTCGAGGAATGGCTCGCGAGCGATCCGGCGGCGCTCGTCGCGTTGGCGGAGGCCGAGGCCGAGTTTGCCGGAACCATGGCCGCCAATGAGAACATCCGCCCGCCGGCGGATGCCCTTCGCCGGTTTTCCGAGGCGCTTGACCGGGAGCCTGCACGCGGCGTCTCGGCCAAGTCCTGGTTTGCCGAAGCATGGGGCCGGATGGCGGGGCTGCCAGCGGGCTTCGCCTGGGCAGCCGCGGCAGCGGCCATCGCTCTCCTCGTCGTGCAAAGTGCGGTGACGCTGACCGGCCGCAACGACGATTTTTCCGTCGCCGGTGCGAAATCCGAGGAGGAGTTTTTCGCGCTGATTGTCTTCAAGCCCGACACAAGGATTGCCGACATTTCGGCACTGCTCGACGCAAATCATGTCACGATCGCGAGCGGCCCGACGGCGAGCGGCGTTTATCGCCTGAACATTCCCGCTGCCACGGCAGCCGACTACGACCGGATCGTCGGCCTGCTCGCTTCAGCGCCTGTTACGGAAAGCGTGGCGCCCGGAAGGAAACCTGCTGATGGCGGCTGACGTCCTGAAGCGCAGCAGGGCGATCCTCCTGGTTGCCACCCTGCTTGTTCCGCTGCCGGCGTTTGCGCAATCCGGGTCGGACGCGGGGTCTTCGACACGTGAAGATACGCAAGGCGGCCGCATTCCGCCCGGTTGCGATGGCGCGACGACTGCGGTGCGGCCCAATGACTGCCCGGCGGACGGCGGCCGTTCCGACGGTCTCGTCGTTATTCTGCCCGAAATTCTTGTCGATCTTTTCGATTGGCCGGCAGGCGACAATTCCTCCACCGGGGATGACCGTCCCGGCGGTTCCGGGGGCGTTTCCGGCGATCCGCCGGTTCCGACGCCCAATCCGGAGTCAGGTTCCCAGTCAGCCGGTCCGACGGCTAAGCCCGCACGGCAGCAATCGGCCGGCGGGGCCGCGCCACCGGCTCCACCTACGATCCCGCCGCCGTTTGCCTCGCGTGCGCCGCTGGTGCCGTTCCAGGCCGTGTCGGGCGATTTCGTCGCCGATGAAGTGCTGGCGACGGTCGATGGCGATGCCCAATCCGTGCAGGAGATCGCCGCTGCCTTCGGCCTCGAAATCCGCGCGCAGCGCCTGTCGACGCTGCTCGGCGTCACGCTGGCGCGATTCGGGATTCCGGATGGGCGCCCGGTCGGCCTTGTGCTGGCGCAGCTTGCCGGCGACCAGCGGGTCCTGCAGCGTGAAGCAAATCATGTCCTCGTGCTGCAGCAAGCCGCCGCTGTCGTGAACTATGCTTTTCAGCGCATTGTGCTCGATGCCGATACCGCAAGCGGCGAGGGGGTGCGGGTCGCCGTCATCGACACGGCGGTCGACGAAAACCATCCGGCGCTCAAGGGGGTCATCGCCGCGACGTTCGACGCCCTGCCCGAAACGCCTGTCGAAGAGCGCGACCACGGGACCTCGATCGACGGGCTGATCGCGGGAACTGGACCGTTTCCCGGTATGGCGCCCGGAGCCGTGATCTATCACGCGCGCGCCTTCGAGGGCGGCAGGTCGACCATGGACGTGCTCCTTGCCGCGCTCGACTGGGCGGCCGAGCAGGATGTCCGCATCATCAACATGAGCTTCGTCGGACCGCGAAACGGGCTGCTCGAAATAGCCTGCACCGCAGCCAGGACGCGGGGCATGATCCTTGTCGCTGCGGCCGGCAACAACGGACCCAAGGCGCCATATGGCTATCCCGACGCCTATGAAGGCGTGATCGCGGTAACGGCGACCGACGAGAAAGACCGTCTGATGCCGCAGGCCAATCGCGGTCCCTATGTCTTCATCTCCGCGCCCGGCGTGGACATGATCGCTCCGGTTCGCGGCGGCAACGATCTCGTTACTGGAACCTCCTTCGCCGCGGCTGTGGTGACGGGTGCTGTCGCCAATCTCCTCCGGGCCGCGCCGGACCGCACCGCCGACTGGGTCGAGGCAGCACTTTCCGAGACGGCGTCCGATCTCGGCGATCGCGGCCGGGACAATGATTTCGGCTTTGGGCTTATGAACGCCAAGGCAGCTTCTGATCGGCAGAAGTGACGGGCAAGTTCAGCCTGGAGCGCCTGCGATCGAGCCGCGGACGACCAGATCAACCGGCCATATCTCGCCGCGGACGCCTGTTTCCAGTCCTGAAATCCGCGCCGCCAACCTCTCCGCAACGCGCGCGCCGGCCGCCCGGATCGAGGAGCGCGTGGTCGAAAGCGGCACCGAGAAATTCTCCGGCGTCAGCCACGGAAAAACGTCGTCGTGGGCGATCAGCGACACGTCTGCGGGAATTGTCAGGCCGAGGTCGCGGATGGCGCGAACGACGCCCAGAGACATGATCAGGCTCGAGCAGATGATCGCGGTCGGAGCCTCGCTATGCTCGAGAAGACGGCGTGCGGCGCGATAGCCGTTCTCCTCCGTCATGGCGACGGAGTGGCGCAGATGGTCCGGCAGGGCAAGATCGAACGTCGCGAGGGCGCGCCGGACGCCGCGTTCGCGATGAATGGCGAAGGTCTGGGTATCGTCTCCGTTGATCAGCGCGATCCTTCGATGTCCGAGCTGGACGAGCAGCCGCGCCGCCTCCTGGAACGCGGTTTCATTGTCGATGTCGAGATAGGGATATTCGAAGTCGAGCCCCTCCGTGCGGCCATGCACGATGAAGGGAATTGCGAGATGATTGAGCAGCGCCACGCGCCGGTCAGCCGCCCGCGGCGACGAGACGTAGACGGCGTCGACCTGCTTGTTCGCGACGATGCGCCGATAGGTCGTCTCCTCATCGTCGGCGGTGGTCGGGCTGAGCACGAGGTCCAGATCGTGGGTGCGCGCATAGTCGCCGAGCCCGGAAAGGAACTCGACGAAATGCGGGTCGATGTCCACGCTTGCGCCGGTCGGCATGACATAGCCGATCATCCCCGCTTTGCCGGTGGCGAGCCTGCGGGCGCTGGGATTGGGCCGGTAGCCGTGACGCTTGGCGGCGTCCATCACGCGCCGGCGTGTCTCCTCGCTGACCTCCGGATAGCCGTTCAGAGCCCGGCTTACCGTGGTTTGCGACAGGGATAGCATGTGCGACAGTTGCTTCAGGTTCACCGCAATTCATCCAAAGCGCTTTAAAATCGACGGTGGTCTTCCTATCAACAATAGGCTCTCAAACAGGGATCGAAAAGGGTCAAACCGATGATGCATTGCCGAAAACTGTGCTGCAGCGCAGCAAAATCAATCATCTAAATCGATTTATTCGCTGTTGGGGCTTGACTCAGCGGAAGTTCAAGGGCGAATATGGGCTAGCCAAAGCGCTTTGGATTTCTTGCAAATGGGCCGTTGGCTCGGACGGGATGGAGGTTCCGTCTGGAGACAGGATTCCTGACCGGGAGGAACATCGATGAAAAAAACCCTCATGCTGGGCGTTGCCCTTGCCGCGCTCGCTTTCGCGGCGCCGGCCTCGGCGGAATTGAAGTTCAAGCCGGGCGAGGATGCCCGTTTCAACTGGGCCAATTTCGAGGACCTGAAGAAGGTCGACCTGAAGGGCGAAACGCTCACGATTTTTGGACCGTGGCGGGGTGAAGATGAAGCGTTGGCCAGGTCGGTGCTTGACTATTTCAGCGAGGCGACGGGCGTCACCATCAACTACTCGTCCTCCGAAAATTACGAGCAGCAGATCGTCATCGATACACAGGCCGGCAGCCCGCCCAATATCGCCATCCTGCCGCAGCCCGGCCTGATTCAGGACCTTGCCTCGAAAGGTCTGCTGACGCCGCTAGGCGAAGAGACGGCGACCTGGGTCAAGGACAATTATGGCGCCGGCCAGTCCTGGGTTGATCTGGGCACTTACAAGGGCAAGGACGGCCAGCCCGGCTTCTATGCTTTCCCGTACAAGGCCGACCTGAAGTCGCTGGTCTGGTATGTGCCGGAGAATTTCGAGGAAGCCGGCTATGAAGTCCCCAAAACCTGGGAAGAATTGCAGGCTCTGACCGACCAGATTGTCGCTGACGGCGGTGTGCCGTGGTGCATCGGGCTTGGCTCGGGCGGCGCTACCGGCTGGCCGGCGACCGACTGGGTCGAGGATATCATGCTCCGCACTCAGGCGCCGGACGTCTACGACAAGTGGACCAAGAACGAAATTCCGTTCACCGACCCGGCAGTGGTTGGCGCGCTCGACATCTTCGCCAAGATCGCGACCAACGACAAATATGTCGACGGTGGCCGGGCGGCGGTGTCCGCGACCGATTTCCGCGACAGCCCGAAGGGCCTCTTCGCGGTGCCGCCCAAGTGCTACCTGCACCGCCAGGCTTCGTTCATCTCCTCCTTCTTCCCTGAGGGCACCAAGCTCGGCGAGGATGCCGACTTCTTCTACCTGCCGCCGTTCGCGTCCAAGCCCGATCTCGGCAATCCAGTCCTCGGTGGCGGCACGCTGTTCACCATCACCAAGGATTCCAAGGCCGCCCGCGCCTTCATCGACTTCCTGAAGATGCCGCTGGCCCACGAGATCTGGATGGCGCAGTCCGGCTTCCTCACGCCGTTCAAGGGGGTAAACAAGGACGCCTATGCCAATGAGTCGCTCAAGAAGCAGGGCGATATCCTTGTCAACGCCTCGACGTTCGGGTTCGACGGCTCAGACCTGATGCCCGGCAAGATCGGCGCTGGTGCATTCTGGACCGGCATGGTCGATCTGGCGGGCGGCAAGCCGCCAGCAGACGTCGCCGCGGAAATCCAGAAGGCCTGGGACGCGATCAAGTAACGTCCGGACTTCAGAGCAAAGCCGCCCGGAAGCGGGCGGCTTGCTCCAAGCGTTTGTTTGAGCATCGGATTCATCCGAAAACCGCTTTCGCACTTTTCGGACCGATGCTGTAGCCAAGACCTTCCGATCGGCGCCGCACGGCCCCGGATCGGACCGAAAGACGCGGCTCTGAGGCAACGCGTTTCTTGCGGAGCATCGGGTCCGAGGAGAGGAGCATGGCATCCGAAGGCCATGCCCATGGCGCAAGGGAGCAGCCATTGTTGCGTCCGGCAGACAATGGCGCTCTAGAGGGAGGAAGTCATGACGGCCCAGCTTCTCTTTGCCGTTTTCACAATCCTGGTCGGCGTATTTGGTTGTGTTGCCTATTTTTGGGGCGCGAACCGGCTCCTCGACATTGTCTTTCCGTCGCATGGCGTCTCAGGGGCGGCGGCAATCGACAACCTTCGACGACAGGGGCTCATCCGGCCCTGGCTGTTCATCGGTCCGGCGCTCATTATTCTGACGATCTATTTGATCTATCCGGTCATCGCGACTTTCTGGCTGTCGTTCAATGACCGAGCCGGCGACCACTTCGTCGGGCTGGCGAACTACTCCTGGGCCGCCGGCGACCGGGAGTTCCGGCAGTCGATCTTCAACAACATCCTCTGGCTTGCGGTCGTCCCGGCTGCCTGCACATTCCTTGGGCTGGTCATCGCCGTGCTCACCGACAAGATCTGGTGGGGAACGATCGCAAAGAGCCTCATTTTCATGCCGCTTGCCATTTCCTTTGTCGGCGCCAGCGTCATCTGGAAGTTCATTTACGAGTACCGTGGCGAAGGCCAACCGCAGATCGGCGTTCTCAACGCCATCGTTCAATATTTCGGCGGCGCCCCGCAGGTATGGATCTCGACGCCCTTCTGGAACAATTTTTTCCTGATGGTGATCCTCATCTGGATCCAGACCGGATTCGCGATGGTCATCCTCTCCTCCGCCCTGCGCGGCATTCCAGAAGAGACGCTGGAGGCGGCTGTCATCGACGGCGCCAATCCCTTCCAGATCTTCTGGAAGATCATGGTGCCGCAGATATGGGGCACGATCGCCGTGGTCTGGACGACCATCACCATCCTGGTGCTGAAGGTCTTCGACATCATCCTGACCATGACCAACGGCCAGTGGAACTCCAACACGCTGGCCAATCTGATGTTCGACTGGATGTTCAGGGGCGGCGGCGATTTCGG
>JBEVEP010000245.1:0-11639 GCA_040512755.1 Mesorhizobium sp. | reverse complement strand
CTCTGGCCTGCCGGCCATCTCCCCCTCAAGGGGGGAGATCAGCCTGCCGCACTGCAGGCGCTTCGCGAGGAGCGTCGCGATTTTGGGGCAGGCCGTGCGGACAGCTAATCTCCCCCCTTGAGGGGGAGATGGCCGGCAGGCCAGAGGGGGGTGGGAAATACAGCCCATCAAATCATCCCTCAAAACCTAGGTATATCCGGGAACGGAATCTGCCCCTGGTGAATGTGCATGCGTCCGAGTTCGGCGCAGCGCCGCAGTTGCGGGAACATCTTTCCCGGATTGAGCAGATGCTGCGGATCAAAGGCGCATTTGACGCGCATCTGCTGGTCGAGATCGGCCTCGGAGAACATCTCCGGCATCAGATCCCGCTTTTCCACACCGACACCATGCTCGCCCGTGAGCACACCGCCCACCTTGACGCAGAGCCGCAGAATGTCGGCGCCGAAATCCTCCGCTCGTTCGAGTTCGCCTGGCTTGTTGGCATCGTAGAGGATGAGTGGGTGAAGATTGCCGTCGCCGGCGTGGAACACATTGGCAACAGCCAAGGCGTATTTCTCCGACAGCTCGCGCATGCCTGCAAGGACGCGCGGCAACTCCCGGCGGGGTATTGTCCCGTCCATGCAGTAGTAGTCAGGCGAGATGCGGCCGACGGCGGGAAATGCCGCCTTGCGCCCGGCCCAGAAAACCAGGCGTTCGTCCTCCGACTGGGATATCCGGCATGTGGTCGAGCCGTTGTTCAGCGCAATGGCTTCGACGCGATCGATCAGATGATCCACTTCGGTCGCCGGGCCGTCCAACTCGACAATCAGCAGCGCTTCGCATTCGAGCGGGTAGCCGGCATGAACGAAATCCTCAGCCGCGTGGATCGCGGGACGGTCCATCATTTCCATGCCGCCCGGAATGATCCCCGCTCCGATGATGTCGGCTACACACTGACCCGCCTGTTCCGATGACGGAAAGCCGATCAGGAGCGCACGCGCCGTCTCCGGGCGCTGCAGGATGCGGACCGTGACCTCGGTGACGACACCGAGCAGACCTTCCGAGCCGGTCATGACGCCAAGCAGATCGTAGCCTTCGGAATCGAGATGCTTGCCGCCAAGGCGGATGATCTGCCCGTCCATGAGCACCATTTCGATGCCGAGCACATTGTTGGCTGTCAGGCCATATTTCAGACAATGCACGCCGCCTGAATTTTCGGCGACGTTACCGCCGATCGAGCAGGCGATCTGAGAGGATGGATCCGGCGCATAGTAGAAACCCTCGGCGGCAACCGCATTGGTGATGCCGAGATTGGTGACGCCCGGCTGAACGACCGCGACCCGGTTTGGAAAGTCGATGTCGAGGATACGGTTGAAGCGGCTCATCACCAGCAGCACCGCGTCCTCAAGCGGCAATGCGCCGCCGGAAAGCGATGTTCCCGAACCACGCGGCACAACCTTGATGTTTCGGTCGTGGCAATATTTCAAGATGCGCGAAACCTGCCTGACCGTTTCCGGCAACACGACGACAAGAGGCAGCTGACGATAGGCGGTCAGCCCATCGCTCTCGAAGACGCGCATCTCGTTGACGGTTTCCACTACGCCTTCGCCAGGCACGATGATGCGCATGTCCGTCACGATTTCGGCGCGCCGGGCCAGCGTGGCCGGGTCGGGCTTCGGCATCACCGGTGTCGACATCCGCTGCCTCCCACGAATTACACCCTCCGGTCAAAATTATTTACCAGCGATGCGCCTCGATGCAAGCGCGACGTTATGCCTATGCCTTATTTCGTATACTCATCCCGGTGCGAGCGGCGGATACGGCGGACAAGCCACCAGACCGCCAGCACAGCGAACGGAACTGAGATGGCGGTGACAAGCTCCGGCTTGAGCGTCTCGCCGAAAATGGCCGAACCCTTCGCGAGGTAACCTATCAGGCCAACAACATAGTAGGACACAGCGGCGACCGAGAGACCTTCCACGGTCTGCTGCAACCGCAATTGCAGCCGTGCCCGATTGTTCATGGAGGCCAGTAGATCGCGGTTCTGGCGCTCAACCTCGACGTCGACCCAACTCCGTAGCAGGGTTGCCGCGCGGTCAAGTTTCTCGGACAGATTCGCCTGTCGCTCCTCGATTGACCGGCAGGTACGCATGGCCGGGGCGACGCGCCGCTGAAGGAAACCGCCCCAGGTGTCGTAGCCCGGAACCGCCGCTTCGCCCAGCGCCTCCAACCGTTCCTCCACGATGCCATGATAGGCGCGGCTGGCGCCGAAACGATAGAGGCTTGCGGCGGCATCGGCCTCCAGCCCGGCTGCCAGATCGGTCAACTCTGCCAGAAGTTCGTGACTGTTGCGGCGGTCGGCCGCCCGCATCTCATTGGTCAGGGCCGTGAGACGGTCCTCGATCCGCCGCATGCGCGGCGACAACGATTGCGCCAGCGGGAGACCGAGCATCGCGAGCGTCCGATAGGTTTCGATCTCAATCAGCCGTTGCGAGAGGGCTCCGGTTCTTGCTGGAGAAAGGCCGCCATCGAGGATGAGAATACGGGTCAGGCCGTCGCCATCTTGCCGAAAGTCAGTGACTGCGGCAGCCTTGCCGTTCTCAACCAGCGAATAGCAGAGGCTTGCAGGGTCGAAGGCGGCAATCAGCCGCTCGTTCTGCGGCGTCCACTTGCGGATATCGAGCTTCACGCCCGAGATCACGGCACCGGGAAGGTTGAAGCCATTGCCGAAGGGGGAATCATCCAACGGCTTTCCCGTGCGGGCGTCGACAGGACAATCCCAAAGATAGGTCGAGAATTCCGTATGGCGCTCCCACGACAACCCGCCCTTGCCCCATTTCATGCTATGGTGGCGGGCGTGCCGGTCCGGGGCTGCAATGCCGAGCCGCCGCGACAATTCGGCAAGAACCGCCTGATCGACGACCGAACCGCCTTCGGTCATGAAGGCGAGTTGCAAAAGCAAGCGCGGCGCCTCAATGAGCGGGTGCGGACGCGCATGGACCTCGCCGATTGCCGCGGGGCGTCCTTCATGCGCCGGCATTCCGAGCACGGTACCCGCCAGCCAGTGACCGGTCGCCTCTTTCGCCGTCTCTTCATTCATCGCGTCATGTTCCGCGCCAATATCGATCACACCCATAAGCCATTCCGTTTGTTCATGCATCGCACAGGTTTGTCGCACCGCAGCATCGTATTTGTGCGCCGCAGCAAAATTGTGACGGCGCCAAGATGAACAAAATTGGATAAATAATTTGACCAGTTGACCGCCCTACTCCTAATCTGACGCCGGCGACGACCCATTCCGGAGGCGCTGTTGGAAGAGATCTTTTCGCGGATCGAACATTCGCGGACCGCCGACGAGGTGGTGCAGCAGATCGAGAGCCTTATCCTGGAAGGGATTTTGCGGGTGGACGACCGGCTGCCTGGGGAGCGCGAACTCGCACGGCAGTTCGATGTATCGCGACCGATCCTGCGCGACGCACTGAAGTCGCTGGAGGCGCGAAACCTGCTCGTCACTCGCCCTGGAGGCGGAACCTATGTCGCCGATGTCATCGGCCAGGTGTTTTCAAAGCCGGTCCTGGACCTGATCTCAACACACCGGAAGGCTGCTGCCGACTACATGGAGTACCGCCGGGAGGTAGAGGGCATCGCGGCTGAATATGCCGCGCGACGGGCGACCCGCGACGATCTTGCCCTGCTCGATCAGATCATGAAACGAATGGAAGCCGCGCATAGGGACGGTGACTTTGCCCGTGAGGCAGCCGTGGACGTGGAATTCCACAGCACGGTTGGCGACTGTGCGCACAACATCATCCTCTTGCATACGCTGCGTTCCTGTTATCGGCTGCTGTCGGATGGCGTATTTCAGAACAGGCTGCTCATCTACAATCTACCTGGCGCGCGTGAGCAACTGCTGGCACAGCACCAGGTTATTCACAAGGCCGTCTGCGCCGGCGACCCTGACAACGCCCGTAAGGCCGCCATGGACCATATCGATTTCGTCAGCCGGGCAATGGTGGAAGCCGAACGCACCGGAGATTGGCAGCGTGTCGCGCGGTTGAGGCTCAGGCAGAGATCCGGCGATCGATCGATTCAAGGAAAGCAGGCAAAGGCAAATGCACCCGGCTAATTCGAGACTTCAAGCCATCGGCGGGCGGCTGGCCCGGCGTCTTCAAGCGGGACGGCTGCCGTGACCGGGCCAATGGGCGCAAAGCCGCGCGTTGGCCTGTTCGTGACCTGTTTGGTCGATCTCTTCCGGCCGTCGGTTGGTTTCGCCGCGATCAAGCTCATCGAGGAATCCGGCTGCACGGTCGATGTGCCGATGGCTCAGACATGCTGCGGCCAGCCAGCCTACAATTCGGGTGACCGTGCCGACACACGGGCGCTTGCCGAAAGCACGATCGAAGCATTCGAAGGTTACGACTACGTCGTGGCGCCGTCCGGCTCCTGCGCGGGCATGCTGAAGAAACACTATCCGGGGCTTTTCAAGGGTGAACCGGTCTGGGAAGCGCGCGCGAAAGCCTTCTCTGACAAGGTCCACGAACTCGTGAGCTTTCTGGTGGATGTGCGGGGCGTGGCGCGTGTCGCGGCAAGACATGCGGGGACCTTCACCTATCACGATTCATGCTCAGGACTGCGCGAACTCGGCATCCAGGCCCAGCCGCGTGCGCTGTTAGCCTCGATGGAGGGACTGAAGCTTGTCGAGATGCAGGAAGCGGACGTTTGCTGCGGCTTCGGTGGGACGTTCTGCGTGAAATATCCCGACATCTCGAATGCCATTGTCGAGAAGAAGACAGGCAACATCGACGCCTCAGGAGCCGAAACGCTGCTTGCAGGCGATCTGGGCTGCCTGATGAACATGGCGGGCAAGCTGAAGCGACAAGGGTCGAGAGTCGAAGCGCGGCATGTGGCGGAGGTGCTTGCCGGTATGACGGACCAGCCGCCGATCGGGGGAGAAAGATCGCGATGAAAGGGGCAAGCCCGAAGCTGCCTTTGCGGATCGGATCGCGGCATGGGCGCTTCAGACCAGGGTTCTCCGCGCTGGCGGAGGACATGTGTGACGGGCAGCAGCGCGGGGGGAGTGCGAGCTGATGGACATCACCTCCCCCACCTTCAAGGAAAACGCGCGCGGCGCGCTTGCCGACACCCAGCTTCAAAAGGCACTGGGCAATGTGCGGGTCGGCTTTATCGACAAGCGCAGGAAAGCGATCGACGCTCTGCCGGAGTTCGACGCGTTGCGAGACCGGGCGCGGGAGATCAAGAACCATACGCTCGATCATCTCGACCTTTATCTCGAAGCTTATGAGAAGAAGGTCATCGCTTCCGGCGGCCATGTCCACTGGGCAGAAACGGCGGAGGACGCGCGCCAGGCGATCCTGAAGATCTGCCGCGCAGTCAGCGCGCGGACCGTCACCAAAGGCAAGACGATGATTGCTGAGGAGATCGGTCTCAACGAATTCCTGATCGAGCAGGGCATAAAGCCCATCGAAACCGACCTCGGCGAATACATCATTCAGTTACGTGGGGAACACCCGAGTCACATCATCGCGCCGGCAGTACATGTCAACAAGGAACAGGTGGAGGCTGACTTCCGGCGCGTGCATGTCCATCTGCCGCCGGACCGCGACCTTTCCGAGCCGGAAGCGCTTCTGAACGAAGCGCGGCGCGTGCTGCGGCAAGCCTATCTCGACGCGGATGTCGGCATCACCGGCGCGAATTTCCTGGTCGCCGAAACGGGCACGTCGATCATCGTCACCAACGAGGGCAATGGCGACCTGACGCAGATCCTGCCCAAGGTTCACATCGTCATCGCCTCGCTCGAGAAGCTGGTGCCGACGCTGGAGGACGCGACGCAAATCCTGCGCGTGCTAGCGCGCTCGGCGACCGGCCAGGACATGAGCGTCTACACAACCCTCTCGACCGGGCCGCGGCGTCCGGGCGACGTCGACGGGCCGCGGGAATACCACGTCGTACTGTTGGACAATGGCCGCTCGTCAATGCTGGGCACGGAATTCCAGGAGATGCTGCGCTGCATCCGCTGCGGCGCCTGCATGAATCACTGCCCTGTCTATCATGCGGTCGGCGGCCACGCCTATGGCTGGGTCTATCCCGGCCCCATGGGCGCTGTGCTGACGCCGTCTCTGATCGGCGTCGACAAGGCCGGGCATCTGCCGAACGCATCGACGTTCTGCGGCCGCTGCGAGAGCGTCTGCCCGATGCGCATACCGCTGCCCAAGATGATGCGCCACTGGCGCGAGCGTGAGTTCGAGCGCGGGCTGAACCCGGCAACCCAACGCTACGGCTTGAAGTTCTGGGCGTTTCTCGCACGCCGGCCAGCGCTCTATCGCTTCGCCACGTCGCTGGCGGTGCCTGCACTTTCCGTCTTCGGCGGAAGAAAAGGCAGGATCCATGCCCTGCCGCTTGCCGGGGGCTGGACGAAGCACAGGGAGTTTCCTGCGCCAGAAGGAAAGACATTCATGCAGCAATGGCGACAGGGCAAAACTGCCAACAGGCAGGTCGCGCGATGAGCGCCCGGGAAGCCATCCTCGGCAGGGTGCGGGCCTCGCTCCATGCGCCGTCCAATTCCGACCCGCGGCGCGAGGTCGTCGCTGACCGGCTGGAGAAAGCGCCGAAAGGGATCATACCCGAGCGCGGACAACGGGACGCGGAAGCGCGCGTCGAACTGTTCAGCACAATCGCGAAAACGCTGGCGGCGACTGTGGAGACCGTGGCCGAGCGCGATGACGTGCCCAATGCCGTGGCGCGCTATCTGCGCGAGCGGAACCTTGCACCATCATTCCGGATGGGAGACGACAAGCGCCTTGCGGCCATGCCATGGAGCGAACAGAAATCGTTCGAAGTGAAACGCGGCCCTACGGACGGCGGCGATGAGGTCGGCGTGAGCCACGCCTTTGGCGGGGTTGCTGAAACCGGAACGATCGTGATGATCTCGGGACCGGAAAATCCGTCAACGATCAACTTCCTGCCTGAGCATCACATCATTGTCGTCGATGCCGGTGACATTGACGGCGCTTTCGAAACGGCGATCGGCAGGGTCCGCGCGAAATTCGGTAAGGGCAACATGCCCCGCACGCTCAATTTCATCTCCGGCCCTTCGCGGTCGGGCGATATCGAACAGAAGATCATCCTCGGCGCGCATGGCCCACGGGCCCTGCATCTGATTGTGGTGGGCGGTTGATTGCCGGACGACGGTGTCCACCTTCTCGACGCGAAGGGCCCGGACGGACTCCGGCTCTATGCGATCGGCGACGTACATGGCCGTCTCGACCTGCTGCGCAGCATGCACGAGGCGATCGCCCAGGATCGTGGCAAGCATCCGGATCGTGACTGGCGGATCATCCACCTTGGCGACTATGTCGATCGCGGTCCCTTCTCCAAGGGCGTTCTCGATTTTCTGGCAATGACGTGCAAGGCCGATCAGCGGATGATCGCACTCTGTGGCAATCACGATGTCGGTTTTCTGGATTTCTTGGCGCGCCCCAGCGCCAATGGCCTGTTCGCACACAATGGCGGTTGGGAAACTGCCAAATCGTACGGTGTCGAATTGACTTTTCACGTCCCTTCGGCGCTGCGCGCCGGGCACGCGGAACTGGCGCAAGCCGTGCCAGCCGCTCACATTTCGTTCCTGCGGGGGCTGAAGCGCTCGGTCTCCTTCGGCGACTTTTTCTTCTGCCACGCCGGAGTGCGGCCCGGCTGCGCGCTCGAAGATCAGAACCCTGACGACCTGGTCTGGATCCGCTGGGACTTTCTTAATCACCCCGGACTCTACCCGAAAGTGATCGTCCACGGCCACACTCCTGTATCCGAAGCCGAGGTGCTTCCCAACCGGGTCAATGTCGACACCGGCGCCTTTATGTCAGGAAGGCTCTCGGCGCTCGTCATAGACGGCGCGGAAAAGCAGCTTTTGACGATTACAGATAAGGAAGGCTAAAGGAGCGTTCCCGATTCTGGAATCGTGAACGCTAGCTTTTTGTTTTCGCATCGCTTTTGCCGAGAACCGGCGTCCATTTTTCGGCGCGATGCCGTAGTGCGCCGCGTGTCCATTTGGACGCGCAAACGACGCTCTAAATTTTTGAATCTGCAGATCGTGCTTTCCGAAAATCGATTCCGATCTTCGGGCCGACGCGTTAACGGATTTGCGCCGAGACGCCGTACCCGTCGACTACGGCGTGGTCGGTTGCCGCATCCGCCGTATAGATCGCGACACCCCAGATTGTGATCGCGGTGAGCATTGCAAAGGACAGAAAGGCGGCTCTCAAGGGCGTCATCTCGATTTTCGGTTTCTTGAACTTGACACGAACAAGGTTACAAATCTGTTTCGCCACGTTCTCAGCAAACGGGTTTAAGCAGGTTTGGTTGCACGCAAGGTGAAGCGGAGCCCTTCTATGGGGCGGGGTATTGAAACGCCAGCAGGCCCGAGCGGGTTTCCAACATCAGATCGACGGCGTGTTCTTTATGCCACGCTTACACCGCAGTGGGACCGAAAGCGCGAGCGCGCGGTCATCCACCGCGGCGTCAGATGGTCATCGGATCGAGTGGGAAGTGGCGTCCTCACGTATCAGGCGTTTCGAGTATCGCTTCGGATGTCTGGGCCGATGGAGCTGCAGCCCGGATCGTGCGGATCCAGGCCCTTGCAATCTCAAGGCCGATCCCGTCAGCGACGCGGCCGTGACGCGCTGCCTCATCCTCGAAACGGCTTTCCCAATCGGGATGGTCGGCAGCGATGGTCGAGGCGAAGGCTGTGTTCCATTCACGTACCAGTTCGGTGTCGGCTTCGAAATGGAACTGGATTCCATAGCTGGCGCGGCCGATCCGAAACGCCTGATTGGCCGCCACGTTGTTGCCCGCGAGCCGAACCGCCCCTGCCGGCAGCGTGAAAGTATCGTCATGCCATTGGAAGATCGGAAACTCGGCCGGCAGGCCGCCAAGTACAGGGTCCCCGGCGGCTGCATCCGCTAGCGCGACGCGATGCCAGCCGAACTCTTCCGCACCACCGATCTGGTTTTCCGCCCCATGCGCGCGGGCGAGCAACTGGCAACCGAGGCAAACGCCCAGTACGGGCTTGTCGGCCGCCGTGAAGTCGCGCATCAACGCGAGAAGTGCCGGAAAGTAGGGCGAATTCGCGTCGTCGAGCGCATTCTGTCCGCCTCCAAGGACAACGACCGCTTGATGCCCCTCTGCAGTTGCGGGCAAGCTCTCTCCACGATGCGCGTGGCGGATATCGATCGTCGCGCCTGCTTCCTCAAGCGCCCTGCCGATTTGGCCCAGGCCGGTTTCGTCATAGTTCTGGATGACAAGGACGCGCATCCGGCCAAATCCCGAGGTGACACATGCCCGGCGAGGGTTACCATGCGCCGCACCGAGCTGAAAGGGAGGGAAGGAATGCCGCTGCAGAATCGCGTCGATCCGTTTGGCGAAATTCATGCTGTTCCGGAGCGCGGCCTTTTCATGGGAAATCGCGGCATCATTCACGACCCCGAAACAAAGACGCTGCTGAAGAAACGCTGGGCGCTGCAGGCATGGATCATCTGCGTCTGTGCATTCAAGGGGAAGAAGCGTGATCCGATGGGACGAAACCGTCCCGGCGGCAAAGCCGGCTGGACGGAGCTCTTCTTCCTCGATGAGGTGACCGCGCTCTCGGCAGGCCATCGGCCCTGCTTCTACTGCCAGCAAGAGCGCGCAAAAGACTTTGCGGGACGCTTCGGAGATGCGTTCGGCATCGCCGATCCGAAGGCGCCCGAAATTGACAAACGGCTTCACAAGGAACGGCTGGCATCAGGCGGCCCTTTGATTGCGGTGGACCGCGCCATGTTTGACACGCTTCCCGATGGCGCCATGGTATTTTATGGAGACCGGCCCTTTGCCAAGCGAGGTCGCAAGTTACGGGCCTGGACCTTTTGGGGCTATGGCGACGCGTGGGATTTTTTCGATTTCGAGTTCGACGTCTGGCTTTTGACGCCACCGACGACCGTCGAGATATTGCGACAAGGCTACAAACCCATTTGGCACCCGTCCATCAAAACCGAGCCGACGGAGGAGGCGCTTCGCGCCCGCCGCCCAAAATGAAGCGCGAGCGTTGTCGCCGGCTACGATCCACATGGCATCGGGACTTGACCAACGCGCACCACTTCAGCATTTCTGGCCGCCATGCGCGCAAACTACCGTATGCAGCGGCTTTATGTGCCGCACGACCTCAGGCAGGAACTCGAAATCGAGGCCGATCCGCAGCAGGCCCACTATCTTGTAAATGTCTTGAGACTTGCCGAGGGCGCACAGCTTCTCCTGTTCAACGGCCGCGACGGCGAGTGGCTGGCGCGCATTGCGGCGATTGCAAAGAAGCGGGTCTCGCTGACGCCAGTGATGCAAACCCGGATGCAGCCGGCTCATCCCGATCTGGTTTACTGCTTTGCACCCCTTAAACAGGGCAGGCTCGACTATCTCGTCCAGAAAGCAGTGGAAATGGGCGCAGGCGTCCTGCAGCCGGTGATCACGCAGCACACGCAGATATCCACTGTCGGGATCGACCGCCTGAAGGCGAATGTCATCGAGGCTGCCGAGCAATGCGGCAACCTCGCAATCCCTCGCGTACTCGAAACGGTGAAGCTCGACCGGGTGCTTTGGGAATGGGAGCCGGGGCGGCAACTCATCTTCTGCGATGAAAGCGCCGATTCCAACAATCCCTTGCCGATCCTGAATGCGATCGCCAGCCGAAAACTGGGGCTGATCATCGGGCCGGAAGGCGGATTTTCCGAAGATGAACGGCGGCAGCTTCGCGCCCTCCCCTTCGTGACGCCAATCCCGCTCGGGCCGCGCATCCTCCGGGCCGACACGGCAGCTGTCGCCGCGCTCGCCGTCATCCAGGCGACCATCGGGGACTGGTAATTGTCGCCGGTAATCGGCTTCCCAGGTTCATGCACGCCACGGTATCTGCCCAGCTTAACCTGCGTTCAGCTTTTTTTGCTTGATCGCCGCTCGTGATATCGTCCATCAAACGCCAGCCAATTTGGCGGGCTGGGAGACTATCATGGCGCGTGACACGACCGATTTCCGGCCTGTCGAGGGTATCGACGAACTCGTCGCCTATCTTGCGGAGGGCAACAAGCCCCGCGACAAATGGCGGATCGGCACTGAGCACGAAAAATTCCCATTCTATGTCGACGGCAACAGCCCGGTTCCGTATGGCGGCGACCGTGGCATCCGCGCACTGCTGGAGGGCATGCAGCGCACGCTCGGCTGGGATCCAATCCTCGATGCTGATCGCATCATCGGGCTGGTCGAGCCTACTGGCCAGGGAGCAATCTCTCTGGAACCTGGCGGACAGTTCGAACTTTCAGGCGCGCCGCTGGAGACAATCCACCAGACCTGCCGGGAGGGCAACGCGCATCTGGCCCAGCTTCGTGAAATCGCCGAACCGCTCGGCATCCGCTTCCTTGGCCTCGGCGGCAGTCCGAAATGGTCGCTGGCCGAGACACCAAAGATGCCGAAATCGCGCTACGACATCATGACCCGGTACATGCCGAAAGTCGGCGCCAAGGGCCTGGACATGATGTATCGGACCTGCACGATCCAGGTGAATCTCGACTTCGAAAGCGAAATGGACATGCGCCGCAAGATGCAGGTCTCGCTCAAGCTGCAGCCGCTTT
>JBEVEP010000195.1:0-16398 GCA_040512755.1 Mesorhizobium sp. | reverse complement strand
CGGGGATCGTTCCTGACCCTCCCAGAATGCTGACGCCTCCGAGCACTACCATCGTCACGACTTCCAGTTCCCAGCCTAAGGCGATGGAGGGCCGCGTCGATCCCAGCCGTGATGTGAGGCAGACAGCAGCGATGCCGGACATCAGACCGGTGAGCAGAAAGAGAATGAACTTCACGCGGCCGACACGGATGCCCGAGAACAGGGCTGCAGTCTGATTGTTGCCGATTGCGAGGACCATGCGCCCGAAACTGGTTGCGTGAAGAAGAACGCCGAAGACGATGGCAACCCCCAGGAAGAATACAAACTCAAAGGAGAACACCCACCAAACGTAGCCCTGCCCAAAAAAGGCGAAGTCAGCGGGATAGCCATTGTAGGCTTTGTCACCCAGAACAATGAAGGAGATGCCGCGATAGAGGCTCATGGTGCCAATGGTGACGACAATCGACGGCAGGCCAAGTCGCGTTACGAGAAATCCGTTGAATGCGCCGCAAATCAGCCCGACGCCGATCCCGATCGCTGCCATTTCAACCGTTCCGGCTCCGAACTGAAGCCCGTAGCCCATGGCAGTGGACGCCAGCGCGATGATTGCCGCAACCGACAGGTCTATCTCACCCGCAATGATCAGCATCGCCATCGGCAAAGCGATCATCGCCTTTTCAGTGAAGTTGAATGTCGCGTCGGAGAGGTTCCACGGATTGAGGAAATAGGGCGAAGCGAGAGAGTTCACTATAAAGACAGCGACCGCGACGGCGATCAGCAGCATCTCCCAGCTTTTGAGCACGGCCGTGGTGCGGCTTTCCAGCCGGTCCGGAATGATGTGATGGGCGTGCCGAACGTCGCTCATGTGGTCGCCTCCGCCTTCTTGAGGATGATGCGGCCTTTGGCCCGCTCTGCGCGGGCGTTTACGGCGACGGCAATGATGATCGCGCTCCCCGAAATCGCCAGTTGCCAGAAGGGCGAGATGTTCACGACCGGCAATGCATTTTTGATGACGCCGAGGAAAAGTGCCCCAAGCACGGCGCCGCCGACCGAGCCAATTCCCCCGGCGATGGAGACGCCACCGATGACGCAGGCGGCAATTACATCAAGCTCGAACCCGCCCGCGATGTCGACATAGGCTACCGCGTATCGCGCAACCCAAAGGTAACCGGAGAGCCCGGCAATCGCACCGGCAAGCGTGAAGGCGACAAAGCGGGTCCGGCCGACATCGATGCCGGTGTATACAGCGGCCGTCGGGTTGCCGCCAACGGCATAAAGTGCACGGCCGAACTCCGTGCGCCTCAACAGCAACGCCATGGCCAGCACAACGGCAATCGCGATCCAGGACAGGACGGGCAGGCCCGCGTGCATCGCCCGCGGAAGCACTTTGAACGCGTCGCTCATCTCGTGAGCATTGACCCATTTGCCGTCTGAAAGAAGGAAGATCGCTCCGCGATAAATGGTCAGAGTGCCAAGCGTCACCACGATCGGCGGGATATCGAGCTTCCACACGAGAAGGCCATTAAAACCGCCCAGCGCGGTTCCGATCAGGATGGCGAGCGCGATCAGCAGCGGTACCGGAACTCCCGGCATTGCGGCGTTCAGCATGGCCACCACCATGCCGCAAAGCGCCAGATTTGCGGCGATCGACAGATCGATACACCGTGTGAGGATGACCATCATCTGACCGAGCGCCAAGATAATCAGGATCGCCGTGTCGTTGAAAACGTTCGCCAGATTGCGCGGGGCGACAAAGCCGGGAAAACGCGAGGCGATCAGCCCGACCAACGCCAGAATCGCGATGGCGAGCAAGGCTTCGCGGGACCGCAAGAGCTTCGCAACCATCAGGCGGCCTCCTTGATGCCCGCGGCAGCGCGAACAAGTTTCTCCGCATCCAGTCCATCGCGGTCGTAGATCGCAACCATGCGTCCCTGACGCATGACAATCACGCGGTCGGACATGCCCAGGATTTCCGGAATCTCGGACGATACCATGATGACGCTGAGGCCCTGCGCCGCCAGTTCGCTCATGAACTCGTGGACGGCAGCCTTCGACCCTATGTCGATCCCCTTGGTCGGCTCGTCGAGAATGATGACCTTCGGCTTTGTCGCCAGCCATTTGGCGATAACCACCTTCTGCTGGTTGCCGCCGGAAAGCGTACCGACATCACGGTCGAGTGCGGCAGCGCGCAGATCAAGCCGCTGCGTGTAGTCGCGGGCCAGCCTGAACTCCTCGGCCAGCCTCAGGAATCCCGCTCGCGAGGTCTTCGAAAGCGACGGCAGGGTCACGTTCTGGAAGATCGGCAGGCCTGTCACAGTTCCCTGGCGGCCTCGCTCTTCCGGCACATAGACGATACCGCGGGCGATCGCGTCGGCGGGGCTGCGGATGATCGCCACCTCCCCGCCAATCGAAACCGCACCCTTCGATGGTTGGGTAATGCCGAAAAGCGCCTGCATGAATTCGCTGCGCCCGGCTCCGACGAGACCGTAAAAACCAAGAATCTCACCGCGCCTGAGATCGAAGTTTATGTCCTCGAACTCAGTCGGGTGCGCGTAGCCAGAGACCTTCAACACGGTCTCTCCGATCACGGCGTCTCGTTTTGGAAAGATCCGGTCGACCGAGCGGCCGACCATCAGACGCACCAGCTCATTCTGCGTGACCTCGGCAATCCTGCCGGAGCCGACCATCGCGCCGTCGCGAAAGACGGTATAGCGGTCAGCGATGCGAAAGATCTCATCGAACTTGTGGCCGATGAACAGGATCGCCTTGCCGTCCGCTTTGAGCCGCTCGACGAGTTCGTAAAGCTCGCCGATCTCCTTGTGCGAAAGGGCGGCGGTCGGCTCGTCCATAATGACGACGCGCGCATCGACCGAGAGAGCGCGGGCAATGGCGACGAGATGCCTGCTCGCGATGCCGAGATCGCGCAAGCGGATTTCAGGATCGATCCGCGCGCCGATCCGCTCAAGAAGGGCGGCTGCGTTCTTGTACAATGCCGCCCAGTCGATCAGGCCGAAGCGCGTACGCGGCGCATGTCCGAGAAAAATGTTCTCGGCGACTGACAGTTCGTCAAACAGAACAGTTTCCTGGTGGATCGCCGTAATGCCCGCAGTCGAGGCGGCGTGCGCGGTAGGCAGGGAAATCACGTCGCCATTGAGACGTATTTCGCCATCATCGGGACGATAAATCCCGGTCAGTATCTTGACCAGAGTGGACTTGCCCGCACCGTTCTCGCCGACCAGAGCCGTGACTTCACCGGCATGCAGTTCAAGCGAGACATCAGTGAGCGCGTGAACGCCCGGGAAGCTTTTCGATACACCGGCGAGTGCCAACACCGGCGGCGCCGAGCCTGCGGGGATTTGTTCTACTGATTGAACTGCGGAATGGAGCATCGTTTGACTTTATCACAAGCTTGCTGCTGGCCAGTCGTCGACCTTGCGGCCGGTAGCTCCGGCGAGCAGATCTGACAGCCAACGCATTCTATGGGATTGCACAAGACACCAGATAGCGCGAAGGCAATCTCAGGCCTATCGAACCGCGCTTCGCGCGGACTTCCTGATGGGGCGGGCGCCTGCCTCACCCCATCAGTTCTACCCCTGAAGAAGGCAGCGGCCTCGATCAGAATATCTTGGCGAACTCTTCGACATTCGAGGCGTCATAGACGAACGGATCAGCCATCGCGCCTTCATTGTTGGCGTCAAGCTTCACGTTGCCCATGCGGCCCATCGGGATCTCGCCATCCGCCTTTGCCTCGGCCTTCTTGGTGGCGAGGTTGTAGGCGATCATCGTTGCCGAATAGCCGAGATCGATCGGGTTCCAGATGGCGAAGGACTTCGACGACCCCGCCTTCACATGACCGGCCATTTCGGAAGGGAGTCCGAGACCAGTGACATTGACCTGGCCAACCTTGCCCGCGTCCTCAACAGCCTGCGCAGCCGCAACGATACCAACGGATGTCGGCGCAATGATCGCCTTCAAATCGGGAAAGGATTGAAGAAGGCCCTGCGTCTCGCGATAGGACTTGTCAGCGAGGTCGTCGCCATAGACCGTTGTGACGATGTTGACGCCGGGATAGTTAGGCAGAACCTTCTTCATCTCTTCTATCCAGGTATTCTGGTTTGTCGCCGTCGCTGACGCGGACAGGATCGCGACATCCCCCTTGCCGTCCGGCAGATTTTCGGCCGCCATCTTCACGCACATATTGCCGATCAGAGCGTTGGACGACGGGTTCAGATGCATCTGGCGGCCTTCCGGCGCCACACCGGAGTCCCACGAAATGACTGTAATGCCGCGTTCCATTGCCTTCTTCAGCGCCGGCACGAGGGCATCTTTGTCATTTGCGGAAACGGCGATCGCATTGACGTTCTGAGCGATCAGCGAATTGATGACCTCGATCTGTCCTTCCGCGGTCGTGTCCGTGGGACCCGTGTAGATCACTTCCACGTCACCAAGTTCTTTCGCGGCCTCTTGCGCACCTTTGTTGGCGGCTTCGAAGAAGCCGATGCCCAGCGCCTTCACGACAAGCGCGATCTTGACGTTATCGGCATAGGCCGGGCTGGCGAGCATGGCCGCCGCGATTGCCGCCGTCGCCAGCAGTTTCCTCATAATCGACATTGAAGTTCCTCCCTTGAATGTTGCAATCATCAGCGCTGTGCTCTCAGGCGCGCAGCGAAGATTCCTCGGCTTCCGACCGACTGTCGCGGGCCACGACGAGCGCCACTCCAGCGGCTTCGAGCATTTTGGCTTCCCGATCCTCGATGCCTTCATCCGTAATGACCGTCGATATCCGGGACAGGCCACACAGGATCAGACTGGAGCGCTGCCTGAACTTCGACGAGTCGACCAGCACCACCAATTCGTCCGCCTGGTCGATAAGCTTCTGCTCGGCCTGGATCAGCAGAGGGTCGCCTTCCATGAGGCCCAGCGGGCCAAGGCCCTGCGCGCCCATGAACATCCTGCGGGCGTAGAAGTTGCGGGTCACGTCATTGTCGAACGGCGACAGGATGATGTTCTGCTCGCGGTAGATCGTGCCGCCGGACAGCATCACCGTGTTTTTCGAATGTTTGAGCAGGTGTTCCGCGATCGGAAACGAATTCGTGAAGATCGGCATCCTGCGTCCGGCCAGGAAGTGCACCATCTGAAACGTGGTTGTGCCGCCATTGATGATGATCGGCTCTCCATCCTTGCACAGCCCGACAGCCTCGCGGGCGATGGCCCGCTTCTTGGATGTGTTGATGGTTTCGTTGACGCTGAACGGACGGCCCGCCAGGCCGACAAATTGCGGCGGCGTGATTGCCTCCGCCCCGCCGCGCACGCGGCGCAATTTCTTCTGCACGTGGAGAGCGGCAATATCCCGCCTTATCGTCGCCTCGGACGATGATGTCAGATCGACCAGTTCCGTCACTGTCACGACAGGCTTTTCCTGGACAGCCGACAGGATGATCCGGTGGCGCTCTTTTTCGTGCATGGTTCCTCCCTGCTCATTCATTAGCGCATCCTCATCGTTCAATGTCAATCAAATTCGATCATAATTTCTTGTTGTGCAGTGCAGTATGATCGAATTTGACCATTTTTGATTGACACCGGGGGCAACTCATGGAACTTTGAAGTAAATGGCAGCGCGGCGTCTTTGCCGCGCAAGGGAGGATTTCAGTCATGCTCGAAACGCGCTCCGCCACGCGTCTGGCCAACCTTTGGGACGACGCCAAGGCGGCCGGTATGAGCGAGCCAGAGCGGTTGCTTTATCGTTCGAATCTGCTCGGCTCCGACAAACGCATCACCAACTATGGCGGGGGCAACACTTCTGCAAAGGTTCTGGAGAAGGACCCGCTGACGGGACAAGCCGTCGAAGTGCTTTGGGTCAAGGGCTCCGGCGGCGACGTAGGTACGATCAAGCTCGACGGGTTCGCTACCCTTTACATGGAAAAGCTGAAGGCCCTGAAAGGACTCTATCGCGGCGTCGATTTCGAGGACGAAATGGTGGGTGTCCTGCCGCACTGCACCTTCAACCTCAACCCGCGCGCAGCCTCGATTGACACGCCGCTTCATGCCTATGTGCCGCGAACGCATGTCGATCACATGCACCCGGACGCGATCATTGCCATCGCTGCAGCGGAGGACAGCAGGGAGCTTACGGCGAGTATCTTCGGGGCCGAGATCGGCTGGCTTCCCTGGAAACGACCAGGCTTCGAACTCGGTCTATGGCTGGAGAAGTTTGCCCGTGAGAACCCGAACGCGGCGGGCGTCATTCTCGAGAGCCATGGCCTGTTCACCTGGGCTGACACAGCCAAGGAATGCTACGAAACCACAATCCGCATCATCAACCGTGCGATCGAGTGGTTCGAAAAGAAGAACGCCGGCCAGCCGGCCTTCGGCGGCGCCGTTCGTGAAGCGCTCGCACCGGAGGAGCGGCAGCCGATTGTCTCAAGGCTAATGCCCACCATTCGCGGAATGATTTCGGGCTCGGAGCGCAAAGCAGGCCATTTCGACGATTCAGCAGCTGTGTTGGAGTTCGTCTGCTCGCACGACATGGAAGCGTTAGCTCTCCTCGGAACGAGTTGTCCCGACCATTTTCTTCGCACGAAGATCCGGCCGTTGGTCGTCGATTTCGATCCTGGCCGCCAGGATATCGAAGAAACGCTGACCGGACTTGCGAAAGCCATCGAAGCGTACCGTGCGGACTATGCCAGCTACTACGAGCGCTGCAAGCGGCCGGACAGCCCGGCGATGCGAGACCCCAACCCGGTTGTGTATCTCGTCCCCGGGGTCGGTATGATCACCTTCGCCAAAGACAAGGCAACCGCGCGGATTTCCGCCGAATTCTACGTCAATGCAATCAACGTGATGCGTGGCGCATCGAGCGTTTCATCCTATCGCGGCCTGCCCGAGCAGGAAGCATTCGACATCGAATACTGGGCACTGGAGGAGGCCAAGCTGCAACGCATGCCAAAGCCTCGTCCGCTTGCCGGCAAGGTAGCGCTGGTAACGGGAGGTGCTGGCGGGATCGGAAAAGCGACCGCCGAGCGGTTTCTGCATGACGGCGCTTGTGTCGTCCTGGCTGACATCGATGCGAGATCGCTGGAGGCCGTGGACACAGAACTTGCCGGCCGGCATTCCGCTGACATGGTTCGCAGCGTCAGGCTCGACGTCACGAAGGAGGAGGATGTCGTGGCGGCCTTCGCATTCGCCGCGCGGGAATTTGGCGGCATCGACATCCTCGTCTCCAATGCTGGTATTTCCTCATCCGCACCCGTCGATCAGACCGACCTTGCCATGTGGAACCGCAACATGGACATCCTCTCCACCGGCTATTTCCTGGTCGCGCGCGAGGCGTTCCGTTTGATGAAGCAGCAGAGGACGGGCGGTTCGATTGTGTTCGTGGCCTCGAAGAACGGACTCGCGGCATCGCCCAACGCAGCCGCCTATTGCACGGCAAAGGCCGCCGAAATCCATCTCGCCCGTTGTCTGGCGCTGGAAGGGGCCGAGTTTGGCATCCGGGTCAATACCGTCAATCCGGACGCGGTGCTGCGCGGCTCCAAGATCTGGACCGGCGAATGGCGAGAGCAGCGGGCAGCCGCCTACAAGATGAACCCGGACGAATTGGAGGAGCATTACCGCCAACGCTCGATGCTAAAACTCAGCGTCTATCCGGAGGATATTGCCGAAGCTGCGTTCTTCTTCGTCTCCGACATGTCGGCCAAATCGACCGGCAACATTGTCAATGTGGATGCAGGGAACGCTCAAAGCTTTACGCGTTGAGAGCGACCAGATGGCCGGCGCGTCAAAAGGAAATCTGCCGATGACCGAGCAACCGATCCCTTCCGACATCGTCGAGAAGGAGAATGCAGCCCGCGAAGCTGATCTCCGGCAGGACTATGAGCGTCTCGGCGAGCAACTTGACCGGCGTGGCATCTCCATCGATGCGATCCGTGACAAAGTCGGCGCGTTCCACGTCGCGATCCCGTCCTGGGGCGTCGGTACCGGCGGCACGCGGTTCGCCCGTTTTCCCGGTCCGGGGGAGCCGCGCGACATCTTCGACAAGATCGAGGACTGCGCGGTGATCCACCAGCTCACCCGAGCGACGCCCAATGTTTCGCTGCATATCCCGTGGGACAAGGCAGATCCGCGGCGGCTCAAACAATCGGCCTCGCGCTTCGGCCTGGGCTTCGACGCCATGAACTCCAACACATTCTCTGATGCGAAGGACCAGAGGCTGTCGTACAAATTCGGCTCGTTGAGCCACACCGATCCGGCTACACGGCAACAAGCCGTCGAACACAATCTGGAATGCATCGAGATCGGCAACGCCATTGGTTCGAAAGCGCTAACGGTCTGGATCGGCGACGGCTCCAATTTCCCGGGCCAAGTGAATTTCACGAAGGCTTTCGAGCGCTATCTCGATGCGATGAAATCGATCTACGCTGTGCTCCCTGACGACTGGCGGCTGTTCACCGAGCACAAGATGTACGAGCCCGCCTTCTATTCGTCGGTCGTGCAGGACTGGGGAACCAACTATCTGATCGCGCAGGAACTCGGACCCAAGGCGTTTTGTCTGGTCGACCTTGGTCACCATGCTCCGAATGTGAATATCGAGATGATCGTCGCGCGCCTTATCCAGTTCGGCAAACTGGGCGGCTTTCATTTCAACGACTCCAAATATGGGGATGACGATCTCGACGCCGGGTCGATCGATCCTTACCGGCTGTTCCTCATCTTCAACGAATTGGTCGATGCCGAGATACGTGGTGCCGACGGCTTCCACCCGGCTCATATGCTCGACCAGAGCCATAACGTCACCGATCCGATCGAGAGCCTGATGATGTCAGCCGTCGAGTTGCAGCGGGCCTATGCTGCCGCTCTTCTCGTCGATCGGGAGGCGCTGAAGAACTTTCAGGAGAGCAACGACGCCCTGATGGCGACGCAGACGTTGAAGGCCGCTTACCGTACCGATGTCGAACCGATCCTTGCGGCCGCGCGCCTCAAGGCCGGCGGCGCCATTGATCCGGTCGCCGCCTATCGGGCAAGCGCGTACCGCACGAAGATCGCGGCTGAACGGCCTGCGGCCTCAGCCGGAGGTGGCGGTATCGTCTAGGCAGATTCAGTTTAAGGCCCGCGAAAATTTTTCACTGCATTGCGAGTGCCTAGCACCTTCTCTGACAAGATATAATTTTCCTGTTCCGCCGTTCACCTTGCGCAAGCGATTGGATTCGCACGCAATTTTGACGAGCGTGCGAATGGCCGAATTGTAATGGAACGCACATCGCGGCACTGCTACATTGGATATCCTTGGGGCTGACGACAGAAAGAAAAGGGACCGGCGTTCGCGAAAGCCTCGCCGTGAAAGAGAAAGCCGCCAAGACAAGTAAGGCGGCATGCCTCCTGACAGAGGTGCAACAGGGTGAACCCGGCACATGGCTGATCGGCAATATTCCCGTCAGCTCGCGACGATCGTCTCTATCGACGCCGTCGGCTTTTCGCGTTTGATGGGCATCGACGATGAAGGCGCGCTCGTAACGTTCGAGGAGCGGCGCAACGTCATCGCTGACAGTTGCGCTTCGTTCGGAGGGCGCACGTTTGGCGCTGCCGGCGACAGTGTCATGGCCGAATTCGGCAATCCAATTGAAGCGCTGCGCGCCGCTTTCGACTTTCAGGCAAGGATCGGTGAACTGAATGAACCTCTCCCCGAGGACAGACGGATGCGCTTTCGCGCGGGTATCAATACCGGCGACGTTATCGTCCACGATGACAACCTTTACGGCGATGACGTCAACATCGCGGCCAGAATCCAGGAATTCGCACCTCGCGACGGTCTCGCGATTTCGGAAACCACCTGGCACCACGTGAAGGACAAGACGACGGCGGCATTTACCGATTTGGGCACGTTTGCGCTGAAGAATATCGCCTTGCCGGTACGCGTCTTCATCGCGGAGCGCGACAGCGAAAGGGGCATGACTTCAGCGGTGACCTCCCTGGTGGCCGGCTATCGTCCGCTTCAAAATGATGCGCGCCGCGGCGGACCGCCCGCCATCGCAGTGCTTGCATTTCGCAACGACACCGGCGATCGCGAGCTGGACTACATTGCGGACGGCATTGCAGAGGACATTATCAACGGCCTGTCCAGCACGCGCTGGGTCTCCGTCATTGCCAAGAGTTCGAGCTTCCAGTTCCGCGACGACTCTCTCGGCATCGGGGTAATCGGCAATCTTCTCGGCGCGCGCTACGTCGTCAGCGGCAGGCTGGCGAGCGGCGGAAGGCGCATAAGGCTGAGCACGGCGCTGGCGGACGCTTCAAACGGTAGGCAGATATGGTCGCGGCGCTTTGAGCACGACTTCAACGACATGTTCGACCTGCAGGACGAGGTCGGAAATGAAATCGTTTCGATGCTGGAGAACGAGGTCGACAAGGTCGAGCAGGTGAGGACATTCCAGGTTCCGTGGGAAAGCCTCGAAACCTGGCAACTTGTCCGCCGCGGGCGGTGGCATATGCAGCGGCGCACCCGTATGGATACGGACCTGGCGCTCAATTTCTTCCAGAAAGCCTATGTGGAGGACCCGAATTCGAGCGCCGTGCTGAACGAGCTTGCCTGGTGGTATTTCTGGCGAGCTTGGCTTCATTTTGGGGACAGCCGCGATCTCGACAAGGTCACCGACTATGCCCGGCGATCGCTGCTCGTGGACAGCCAGGACGCACGTCCCTATGCCTATCTCGGCGTCACCGACATCATGCGGGGCAAGCCGAAATCGGCCATCGAGCATCTTCAGCAAGCGCTGCATATCAATCCGAGCTTTGCCTTCGCGCATTCGGCAACGGGCAGCGGGCATCTGCTCCTTTGCCAGCCGCAACAGGCAATTCCGTCTTTTCTTGACGCCGACCGGCTGAGCCCGTTCGATATGTACAGGTTCCACAATCTTGGAGAACTCGCCGCGGCGTATTGTTTCGTCCAGAACTGGGACCAGGCGATCGAGGCGGCGGACCGTTCGCTCAACCTTTCGCCCGGCTATTTCTATTCCCGCTTCCTGAAAATCGGAGCGCTAAAGCGCAAAGGCCGGCATGAGGACGCTGCGCAGGAAATGCAGATCTTCCAGACCAGGCATCCCGACTTCTCGCACAAAAAAGTGGAGTGGATCCCGTTCGTGGAGAAATCGGCAAACAGGCTTCTGATCGACAACTTCGAATTGGGGAGTTGATCGATTGTTCGCTGGCCTCAAGGGAGCGAATGTGAACCACATCACTTACGAAGGACGTATGGACACTTAGAGCTTCAGTTTTGCCGCGCAAATGAGAGTTCGAGGGCCAATGACCAAGTACTATGACGGTATCTTGAGGGCGCAAGGCGAGCGGTCGCCCCAGCGTCCCTTCGACATCGAACGCCTGCGTACCAAGGGTCTGTTCCGAAAACTTCTGGCCAGGGCGCTGGAAGACCCACGATGGCTGCTCACACTGGCCCGGCTGATCAAGCCGAACGTCAAATTCTTCGGATGGGTCTATGTGACGAAGGACGAGGACGTCCGTGACGTGCTGGAACGTCAGGACGAGTTCGAGACGCCCTACGGTCTGGAGATGGCCGAAACCGGGCGGACGAATTTCATCCTCGGAATGCGTGACGGTCCCGACTATCGCCGCATGAAATCCGCCGTACTCAGCGCCTTCCCCGTCAACGAAGTGGAAACTCGAATTCGGCCACTGGCGGTGCGGCATGCGCAGTCAATCATGATGCGCGCAACACCGGGCTTCGATGTCGTTCGCGATCTTCTCAAGATCGTTCCCATCCGTATTTGCCGCGACTACTACGGCATTACGATCGACGATGATGAGGAATTCGCCAACTGGGCGATTGCGCTTAGCGCCCTGCTCTTTTCGGATCCGAAAGGAGAACCAGCCACACGCGAGCTCGCATTGGTCGCAGCCGACCGGTTGAAATGGACGATTGATCGGTCCATCGCGGCAGTGCGCGATGGAAAGACCGCCGCCGATACGCCGATGGGCAGATTGGTCGCCATGGTCAAGGCCAAGAAGCTGGAAGAGGATGACCTGTACTCAATCATGATCGGCATGATCACCGGGTTCGCGCCGACCAATCTGCTTGCCAGCGGCAATTGCCTCGACGTGATTTTGTCAAAGAAGCAGGCGCGTGAGGCAGTCGAGCAAGCCATCAAGTCCAACGATGACACCATGCTCGACAAAGCGATCCTGGAGGCGATGCGCTTCAAGCCGATCTGGATCGGTCCCTGGCGCTATGTGCCCAACGATGCTGTCATTGCGAAGGGCAAGTGGCGCCAATACACGGTCAAGGCGCGCACGACCGTCATGCCGGCTACGCTTTCCGCAATGTTTGACCCGAAAGCCGTCGAACGGCCAAACGAATTTCGCCTCGACCGTCCCGCTCGAAACTACATGGTTTTCGGCCACGGCATTCATCTGTGCATCGGCGCCGCGATTGCCCAGGTTCAGATTGCGGAATCGCTGCGCGCCCTGTTCTCCAAGCAGGATGTACGGCGAGCCAGGGGTAGAGCTGGGCGCTTGACGCGCTTGGGAGCCTATCCCGACAGCATGAAGCTCGACTTTGAGCCTTCCCCGCTTTCCCGTGTCGTCCAACAGTCGATGGTGACGATTGTCTGCCCCGTCACGCCCGATCCAACTCCTGACGACATACGCAAAGCGATCGCGGCTCTCGGAAACCCGGCCGGCAACAAAATGCGTGAAGCGCTAAAGGAAACCGGGATCATTCATTTTGCATCCCTGGCTTTCAGCGGGTCGAAAGATGGTCACCCGGCCTCGGATGGCGGCAAGGATGCGCATCATCTCGTCCTCGAACTTTCCGGGGACGGCAGTTCCGACGAGGTCATCGCAGCCTTCGCAAACCATGCCGGACCGCATGTCGAGGGACTATTCAAGGCTGCATGCGCACTCAGCGAGGAGGTATTATTTCGCGACTATCTGCGAAAACACGCCATACAGATATCACCAAAGTTCGGAGGCATCTCAGGTCTCGTTTTCAACGGCACGCCCGGTCACCCGGTAAAGAGGATTCTCGAGGAGGCCAAGCTGGAAGAAGAGGTGCGCCAAATCGTCGAGACCACAAAAGTCAAAGACGGGGCCGCATCGGTCCTAGCGGAAGTGAGACGACAACTGGAAAAGGGCGGAAAGTATCCATGGGCGTTCGAGCCGGCCCAATCCCAGCTGGAAGGGCCGGAAGGGTCCCGCTGGAAGGCTTTTTGGGCGACGCTGACGGCACCGGCTGTCCTTGCTTGCGTCGTAGTTGCCGTGGCCCTGGCCTCTTGGCTCACCCGTCACTTCCTTTTCGGTGAGGCTTCGGGAATTCTCCATGATTTCATCGTGTGGGTCAGTTCGGTCGTTATTGCGGGTTTAGGTCTCGTGCTGCTGTTTGGCCTCCTGCTTACACCTTTGATATTGATCCTTCGGTTCAAGGAGAAGCGCGCTGTTCCCGACAGTGAATCGACCAGCCTTGCGGACCTCAAGGCCATTCAAGACCACGAAGACTGGAAACCACAGAACCATCTGACCGCCATCTCGACCTTGAAACCTGGCCTGCTTCGAAGGCTCGCTTTACGCCTGACCTTCTTCCTTGTCTCGATTTCCGGCCAGAAAGTGTTTCGGCCGGGGTTTCTGAATACGATCAACACCATTCATTTTGCTCGGTGGGTTGTCATACCCGGAACGAACAAGCTGATGTTTTTGAGCAATTACAGCGGAAGCTGGGGCAGCTACCTTGAGGATTTCATCGCCAAAGCCTCGAATGGGCTGACAGGCGTGTGGAGCAATACGGAAGGGTTTCCGAAAACGTATTTGCTGTTTTCCAAGGGGGCTCGCGACGGCGATCGCTTCAAGCGCTGGGCACGGCGTCAGCAGGTACCGACGCTGTTCTGGTATTCGGCATATCCCGACTGCAACACTGCACGGATTCGAATCAACTCACAGGTTCGCCGGGGCATCGCCTCAGCGACCGACAATGAAGCACGTGACTGGCTCAGCCTTTTCGCCTCGGCGCCGCGTCCGGTTTCGGAGCCGGCAGGACGCTCATTCAGTTTCTTTACCCGGGCCGCGCCCCCGAATGATGTCCTTGAGACGGGTGAGATCCAGTCCATTTTCTTCAACGCTTTTGGCAAGCTGGAAAAAGCAGCGATGTTGGCAATCCGCATTCCTGACGGATTGCCGCGAACACGTCTCAAAGAGTGGCTGGATTTCGTAACAAGGCGAACCAGCTTTGGCGACCAGATGCCGGTTGAGCGGGCGATGATGATCGCCTTCGGACCCGACGGCTTGAGACGGCTTGGACTGGAAGGCGACCCCGATCACGACCCCCTGAGCACGTTCCCGTCAGCGTTCTGCCAAGGCATGGGCGACCCATATCGCAGCCGCATTCTCAACGATGTCGGTAAAAACGGCCCCGACCGATGGGTATGGGGTTCTGAAAGCAATCCGGTGGACGCCGTTGCGGTCTTTTATGCAAAGAGCGAACAAATCCTGACCGCTGAAAGCAACGAATTCAAGAGGCGGATGATGGCAGCGGGGATCCGGCCGGTTGCCGAACTGCCTCTGGTTATGAACAAAAAGGGGAAGCGGAATCTCGAACATTTCGGGTTCGTCGACGGCATTTCACAGCCGATTATCAGGGGAACGCGGCGTGCGAGTGAGACGACCGCGCCGATGCATCTTGTGGCTCCCGGCGAGTTTCTTTTCGGCTACCGCGATGAGCACGAATTCTACCCTCCAACGCCCTCACTGCGAGTATCACGCGATCAAACCGGCATTTTACCCACGTTGAACGAGGAAGGCGCTTTGCCACAGATGCAGGGCAAGTTCCGGGACTTCGGGCGAAATGGCTCCTTCATTGTCGTGCGGCAGCTTCAGCAGCATGTCGACAAGTTCCATAATTACTGCGAGTCTGAAGCACGGAAGATTGTCAGACAGTCCGGCAACGCGGCCATCACCCAGGATTGGATCGCCGCAAAGATGGTTGGCCGGTGGCAGGACGGCAGTTCGCTTGTGCGGTATCCGGACGGCCCAAGCGGAAAGCTGCCCGACAACGACTTTTCCTTTGGCGTCGAAGACCCGCAAGGATTGCAGTGTCCGCTCGGCGCTCACATCCGGCGCTCGAATCCGCGCGATTCGCTCGGCAGCGACCACGAAACACAGATCAAGATCGGGAAGCGTCATCGCATCCTTCGCGTGGGCCGCAGCTATGAACGGGACGGCGCCGAAGAGGAGAAGGGCCTGCTGTTCATGTGCCTCAACGCCGACATCGAGCGGCAATATGAATTCATTCAGCAATCCTGGGTCACAGCTGGATCGTTTCATGGGCTCCTTGCCGAAACGGACCCCACGTTCGGCTCACAGAACAGCGATGGCAGGTTCACGATTCCAGGGTGGGAACGGGTATTGACGCTCCAGAAGCTTCCCAATTTTGTCACAACACGCGGCGGCGGTTACTTTTTCATGCCAAGCCGATCGGCAATGCGGTATCTGATATCGCGACTCTGATCGGCCACGGTCGCCTGGCGCTAGCGGTCCCGGTTGCAGACGGCACGATAATGGCTGGACCGAAATGAATGGACTCTCCAGCGTCCATCCGAACGCATTGAAGGACCGTTCGAGGCCTCGAACCGCCGTCCAACCATCCAACGCGGCTCCTCAATCTTCGAAACCGGCAAAACGCCGAAGCGTCTTCTCGTTTTCGACACGAAGGCTGCCGCGCTTCATCTTGATGATCGACCGGCTGCGCCAATCATTCAGCACCTTGTTTACCGACTCCCGTGTTGCCCCGAGGAACTGCGCTAGCTCCGACTGCGAGATCGCAATCCAGCCGGTTTCATCCGACAATCTGTCGGCAAGCATGATCAGCCGTTTTGCGAGTCTCGGCTCGATCCCGAGAAATGCCTGATCCCCAAGCTCCCCGCTGACCCAGCGCAACCGGGCGCAAAGAAGATCGATCATTGCATGCACGAGAGGCGGATTCCTCACGATGCGATCCATTAACTGGGTGCGGCTCAACGAGACGAGTTCGCAGTTTGTCAGGCAGATGGCGGTCGCTGTACGCGGTCCGCCGTCAAGCGCTCCGATCTCACCGACAAGGCTTTGCGAAAGCTCGATATTCGCCACAAGCTTCTGGCCGCCCGGCGAGTAGATCGAGATTTCAACTGTGCCGCTAATGACGCCATACACGCGATCAGAGACATCTTCCTGAACGAAAAGGTGCTGACCGGAGGCGTACCGCTCGATCTTGCAGCCACTGAAAAGCAGTCCAAAAAGATTCTCCCCCATTCGGGCGAGGCGTGGCAATTCCGTAAGATCGTCGAGTTTTGCTTTCGTTGCTGGCATGTCATGTAACCCGGCTGCAGTCCCCCAAGCCTTTCTAAGGCAACCAGCGCCATGGTCAAAGCATGGTATTCAACAAACGGTAGA
>JBEVEP010000114.1:0-2752 GCA_040512755.1 Mesorhizobium sp. | reverse complement strand
TGCTGCAATCGTTCGGCTTCTTTCTGGTCGGAATCGGAGCGGCTTTCCTGCTTTTCGTCGCCGCCTATCCGCTCGGCCTGATCAGCGCCTACCCGGCGCCTCCCACTGCGGCAATCGAGGGTCCACTCGGCTTCGAGCAGAAGATCGAAGATCTCGATGTCCTCTACCGCGCGCCGGATGAACCGATGCAGGACTATCTCAGGCGCCTGACAACGACTGTCGCGGGCGGCATGGTGCATTATTGGACGGAAGGCGACAGCTGGGCCCCAACCGATACGATTTATACGCAGGTCAGTATTTTCGACAATTACCTGCTCTGGATACTGAGCTTTCTTCCTCAATATCGAAAAAACTTTCGAAACTATGAATTCGTGGAGCCTCAGAAGGCGCTTGATCGCGGCTACGGTTTTTGCTCTCAAGTCTCGAAGATCGTCTATTCTATTCTGACCGATCAAGGAATTGACGCAACGTTATATAGCGTGCCCCAGCACGTTGTCGTCGAGTCAAATGGTAACATTCTCGATTCCGATTACGGCGTCTTCCTCCCCTATTCCCTTGCTTCTTTTAAGCAGGACCCGTCGAAGATCGATCCTTACTATACGAATTTCGAATCAATGCTTCCTCTGTTGCGACAGGTCTATCGTCAATCCTGGCGACCGCTCGGAACTGCAAAAGACTTCCGCGACGTCCGCACGTACGAGGCGAAGGTCGAGCGTCTGAAGTGGCTTCCGCCGATCATGCTGCTCGCAATGGGTATGCTGTTCGCCGCCGGCGGCACGCTCCTCCGCCGTCGCGAAAAAATCTCCCGGCTTGCGCCGCGCGGGATCCTCACGACGACCCGCGGATGAACTCGATCTTGTTTCGATAGTTTTCACTGGTGATTGTTCGTCCAATCCTGTCCGCTGAGGAAAGTGCCTCGCGCTTGCGCGGGACCGATGCCTGTGGCAAGCGAGGGCCAAGCGAGATGTTCGGCGACGGGACGGATAACGCGGCGAGAAGAAGTTCCGATGAATGATGTCCAGGGAGATGGATACGCCGTCGCGGCCACGACAGCGTTTGCCAGAAAGCGTCGGCGCGGCGTCTTCTTTGTCATCGGGACGCTCGATCTCGGCGGCACGGAGAGCCAGCTCGTGCTGCTCGCCAAGGAACTGAAGAAGCGAGGCTGGAGAGTCGAGGTCTTCGCGCTTTCGCAGGGCGGCGTGCTGGCTGAACCACTCCACCGGGACGGCATCCCGGTGTTTTGCGGCCTTCACCATCGGCTGAACACCGCCTCCACATCGCCATCCTCGCCCGGCACGGTCAGCAAGCCGGGCAGCGCTCCGAAGACGCTGCGAATGTTGAAGGCATTGACGGTTCTCGCCGCTGCGACCGCGCGGCTCCTCGGGCACATTACCTTTACAAGGCCGAGCGTGGTTCATGCCTTTCTGCCGCTAACTAATTTCATAGGCGCTGTGACTGGGCGGATCGCGCTTGCGCCGCTCGTGATCACCTCGCGACGTGGCCTCGGCAACCATCAGGAGCGACGGCCCCGGCTGATATGGATGGATCGGATCGCCAATCGGCTTTCTCATGTCGTGGTCGCGAACTCCGATGCGGTCGCGACCGACACGGCGGTTCGCGACGACTATGACATCGACCGCATACGAGTGATCCCGAACGGTCTTGATCTGAGCCGCTTTGATGATCTCGGCCATCGCCGGGGCGAAACCCGGCGCCGCCTCGGTCTCGATCCTGAGGAGATCGGCATCGTCATAGTCGCCAATCTGATCCCTTATAAGGGGCATCGTGATCTCATCGAGGCATTCGCTCTTGCAAGTGAACAGCGGCCGAACCTGAAACTGTTTCTGGCCGGAGAAGACCGGGGCATTGGACCGGCTCTCGCGGAAGAAGCCCAGCGGCTTGGCGTCGGATCGAAGGTGCGTGCCTTGGGAGGGCAAAACGATATCCCCGGCTTGCTCGCGGGCATGGATGTCGGCGTGATCGCTTCTCATGAAGAGGGCTTTTGCAACGCCTTGATGGAGAAGCTCGCGGCCGGTCTTCCCGTCGTGGCCACCAATGTCGGCGGAAATCCGGAAGCCGTCTCCGGCCTGCCAGGATGTGAGTTGGTGGAGCCTCGGGCCCCAGTTGATCTGGCTCGTGGACTGCTTGCCGTCCTAGATCGATTGCCGGAGCCGGCAGCTGACCGGGAATTCCGGCAGCGGACGATGCGGGTGCGCTACTCTGTCGGAGCTATGGCCGACGCCTATGAACGTCTCTATCTCGTGGAAAGATGAATGACCGCCGAAGTACTCGCTGATCCCTCGTTGAAGGCTGCGGATTCGCTGCGGTCGCTCCTTGTGAAGTTGGCCGCCGGGCTCTGCGCGTTTACAATCGTCATCTATCAGTCCTGGTTCATGCCGTTCATCGCGAGCCATGAAGACCCCACGAGGTTTGTCGTCTACGCGCTCTACGGCGCGGTCCTGGTCACTTCGATCGCCGTTCTTGCGACGCGCCGGGACGTGCGCAGCAAGGTCCTTCCGCTTGCAATCGCCGCCGCACTGACCATCGCCGCGACGGCGCTGTATCCGGTCGGGATTGCCGCCAAGTCCTATCTGATCACCCTCTTTCTTGGCGGCGGCGCGATCGTCCTGATGCTTGCCTCGGCGCCTCTGTCCGTGTTGCGGCTGTCGGCATCGGTCACGGCTCTCAACGCCCTCATTTGCCTCCTGGACCTTTTCTTCGCCTATGGCTTCACCAATACCCCCGGCAGAGC
>JBEVEP010000113.1:0-5485 GCA_040512755.1 Mesorhizobium sp. | reverse complement strand
CGATCGATTCCATTGCGCGGCCGGTCGGCCTGTCGGAAGCCTTGCCGGTCGCAGAGAACATTCTTGCGGGACATGTGCGCGGCCGTGTGGTGGTCGATGTGAATAAATAGGATGGGTGCGGCGCCGATCGTGCGTCGGATAGCGACCTGATCGGGCACCCAGAAAAAAAGGGGAGCTAGATGCTCCCCTTCTGCCATCAGTAGTGAAAGCGGCACCAAATAACGATCAATTCCTCGTCATTTACTTCGTAGACAAGACGGTTGGTCTCGTCGATTCGCCGCGAAAGCAGCTCGAGCACAAGAACTCTGGCAGCTGGCGCCGGCCTGCCGCGCGTTGCTGTGGTACGGGCGAAGCGAGGGCCCTGGCGTCGAAACCGATGAAGTCACGCGAAATGAAGGGGCGTCCGCTGACCGGCAAGAAGCCGGAGGTATTCAGGGTCCTTATCCACTGTTGAAAGGGCGCTCCAGGCACGGTGACACTGAGATCACGGCCGACATGCTCAAGCACCAGCAGGACGAAATCGGGCGGGCGAAATCGTCGACGGCGGAAAAGGCGCAATGCGGACTCGATGGGATTGCGGGGGAGGAGCCTGGCGGCGGCCTGGCGATGCCGGTGCCGCAGCCTTTGTGCCTGAGGGGCGACCTAATCTCGCAAACCCGGAAAATGATAGTGCGCCTATTTCCAGGTTTTTCGCTAAGGGGCAAGCGCGAGCGCCATGCAATTGATTGCAAAGAGAAGGGTAGGTGTGCGGACGCGCGGCCCGACGGTCACTGAAGTAGCTTTGCGGCCGCAAATGCGAGGCCAGCAATGGTCATCGCAGTGCCAATGAACCACTTGAGCAGCGTCGACTCAAGTTGAAAAATGTCAGCCTTTGTAGCCGAATTCCTGGCCAAGCCATCGGCGGCCACCTCGATTTTCGCAAGGCGAACGTCGATAGACCGCAGGTCTTTGCGGGCCTCTTCGGCGAATCTCTCAAGGGCGGCTACTCGTGGCTCCATGCCGCCATCATCACCGCGTTTTGGTGGAGTGTCAACCGGACCACGAGGCGGAGCTCCACCTTCGGCCCCTTGCTGCATGATGGCTCGAATGCTCAAGTCGACCAGCTGCTTGAGGATCGGGAGTGCCTCATCCTTGATCTCGGGGTGCGCATCGATCACCTTGTTCAACTGCTTTGTCGAGTCCGCTAGGATACGAGCCGCACTACCTAGGGATGCGTTTGGCAACGGGCCTGCTCCGCTATCTGGTCCGCTGGAGCGTTGGGTTGTCATATATTGCGCTCGTGGCTCCTCGACTCTCTGCTCAGATGCGTCTAGGGGTACGGCTGAAGAACCGCCGACATCAGGAAAGGACATAGCCTCGATCGCAGCTTTTTCTTTATCGAGCGCTTCAATCTTGAGCACGCTCTCGCGCACTATTTCGTCAGTCTTCTGCACGACCGCCTCAAGTCGCACTGTGAGGAGCCGTTGCAGCCGCTGGACGTTTGCATCATCAACGCCACGCAACGCGACCGCCCGGGCTTGTTGCGCCTGAAGCTCGGTCAAGAGGGATCGAGCCTCAGACTGGAAAATATTGAGTCTGTCGGTACTCGGTGCCGGGCCAAATATCTCGGCTTCCATCTTTCCCAGGATGGCTTCAAGCGCAGTGATATTTTGAGTAAAAGAACTGAGTTCGAGAAGCTTGTCCGGAATGGCTGGCGCCTCATTCGCTTTAGAAGACCGGATACGTGCTTCGCCCATATTACTCACAATGTTAGAAGGTACTGCCAGAAACGGCGACATGAAGGCGTGCCGTAGCGCCATCGCTAACAAGTCGCGGCCCGCCGCTTTATGGCTTGCGGCCATGCCTCTCCTCGTACTTTGACTCCATTACCTTGCACACACGGGCAAAGAGCCTAGCTTCCTTCGGATCTAACGAGGGATGCCTCTGCCTTTCCCGGCATTCTTCGATCGCGGCCATATCCCTGATGCGCTTTCGCGCCGCTGGCGAAGACCCGGCTGCCAGTCCGTTCAGAAACAACGCCACCAGAAGTGCAGCAGTCCGAGCGGAATCCAAAGCCATCACTTCGTTTTGAGCGGCGCATGTCACACTGGGGGCAGGCCGCCGCCTTCGTGCTAACGGAGTGGCAACATCCAACGCAGGGTGCTAGTGCCATTAGGATTCCTTCGCGGCATCTACGTGTGCATATCGCTAGTGCAAGTATATCCATTTGGAAACGATAAAATCTCACCAATTATCATGCTCTTGCGGTGACTGGCCGCAACGGGCCAGCACTCATCGCCTTTCCCATCGTTCTCCTTCGGACATCACACGTGTAGCGCCGGCGGGTGGTTGCGCCCTGGCGTCAGACAGGCTATTCGCTGCAAGAGCGGGAGGTGATCGGCATCTTCAACGAACTGCTGGGCGCGGTGTCTGCCTCGATCTTCGTGCCGGCCAGTGCGGCATTGATCGCTGAGTTTCTGACGTTCGTCGAAGGATGACTTCGCCATGAACTACTTCACTTGGCTCCGAGACGAAAACGAGCTACCGCGGAAAATCGGCTTCGAGCGCCTGATTCGCAAAGGCTATGGGGGCGCGATCGGCGAGGTGGATTACCGCAGAGTCATCATGGCGGGGGCGTCGACAGGGCAGATCATCTTGCCGTACTGGGAAACGAAGAGGGTGCCCAACACTAAAATGTAGGCGCCTGCGAACTCCTCAGTGTTGGCCAGCCGATAGCGTTGCATGACGGCCGCCCGGTGCTCAAGGGGCAGGGCAAAGCTCATGCTGCCCCGTCCGCCACTATTCAGCCACAAGGTGCCGCCGGCTCCTTCGCCGGCGTCGGTGAGCTGGCCCCAGAAGCCCCTAAATTGCCCGCTGTGCTGCCGCGTCACGTCCCCAAGCTCAACAAAAAAGTCGCGTGCAGCAAGCTCCGGTTGGTCTGCCACAGCTATAGTCTGCTCGGAGTAGCGGAAGTTCGGAGCGTTGATGAGCATCCGAAGCAGCGAGCTTAATCGCCGATGCATGACAGCGTGACCGGGGCCGCCGTCGCCGACGTGCACTCCGCCGCGTGGGCGGTATGGCGCCCTTGGAATCGGATCTAGATGAACCGGCGCACCGGCGGCGCCGACCGCCAACTCAACTACGATCCGATCGCCGAGGTTGATAAGCTCGTCTTGCTCATCTCCCACCCCTGGGATCCGCACATCGTTGTCCTCAGCAGCAAGCGTGCACCCTTCGACGTGGGGCCTCGCCCCGAAGCACGCGCCTCGCCCGGCGCGGGACTCTTTGCGGAAAAATGCGGGGTTACCGCAAGCGTTGCACACCAATTGTCGGCGCTTGCGCTCCAACTCAACAACTGGCAACTGTGAGAACGCTACTGCCGTATAGGTTTGCCCATCTTCGGTACACGTCGCGAAATCCATAATACTTCCGTTAGCGGGGGATTCTATATATTGCCGTTAGTAACTGACAATGTATACCGCGGAGCTAGCGCTCCCCTGAATATTTGGGCAACTCCATCCGCCGCGCATCTTCTGTCGGGACCGGGAAAGCCCTTGCAAAAAGAGCGCTGGGCCGGCGTCGTCGATGCCGTCGGATCGCAAACCCTGGCCAATGCCTGTGCCAGCTCCCGCTACGGCGGCGTGGTGACCGCCTGCGGCCTGGTCCAGGGCATGGACTTCCCGGCATCGGTCGCATCGTTCATTCTGCGCGCGGTGAAGCTCATCGGCATCGATAGCGTCATGGCGCCCAAAGCACTGCGCCAGGAAGCCTGGTCGCGGTTAGCGCAACTTGTTCAGCGTCAGGCGATCGATTCCATCGCGCGGCCGGTCGGCCTGTCGGAAGCCTTGCCGGTCGCAGAGAATATTCTTGTGGGACATGTGCGCGGCCGCGTTGCGGTCGATGTGAATAAATAGGATGCATCGACGCAAACAACCTGCTGAACTTGCGAATAGCCTGTCGTCGGCGCGCATCGCGCCCGAACAGGATGAGTGACGTCGGATGCGACCTGATCGGGCGCCCAGAAAAAAGGGGGGGCTAGATGCTCCCCGTCTGCCATTAGTAGTTAAAGCGGCAGGCAATAACGATCAATTCCTCGTCATTTACTTCGTAGACACGGCGGTTGGTCTCGTCGATTCGTCGGGGCCAGAAGCCACTGAAACTGTGATTCAAGGCCTCGGGTTTGCCAATCCCGGCGAAGGGATCTCTTTGGGCATTCTTGATCAAATCATTGCATTGATGCGTGAAAAAAAAAAGCCGCCCGCCGCAGGTCGTTTAAAAATCAGCAAGGAGAAATCATTCGCGCGAGAGGAAATCGTGCTTGGCTGTCAGCAGGAGTTGCAAGACAACGAAGAACCAATCCTTCTCGACGACGCCGTGGCGCAGTCAAATCTCATTCGGGCGGCGATGTTCGGCGGCCCGCGAAGCGCGGTCTAATTTGCTGAGGGAGGGGGTAATTGCCCTTTCACCTCGGTGAGTATCCGGTGCATTTCCCGTGTTCCAGGCTCGAGACTTAATTCGCCGCCGCCGTCGGACGAAGCAAACGAGTCGACGGCCCCTCCGCGTTGGTGAATCGCAACCCTCAGACTGCGACCGAAGGGGAGCAAGACAGCCCTTTCGATTTCAGGAATTGGTATCCGCTTTAAGTTTGTCATACCTCTGTTTCCTCCCCATTGCTGAAAGAGAAGGGCTTTGCTCGTCACCACTGCAACGCCTGGAACCTTTGGCTCAACCGCCTTAAAACGGTAGTCGCTTGAGCCGGGTAGCCATATCGCCACATTGGCAAACAGGACCGCCCCATCTTCGGCGTCCACCGACGCTGTAATCCTTTTCATTTCGTCACTTGTGAGCACCGGGGTGGTGCATGCGGAGGTCAGCAGAGCGAGAGCTATAAGGGCGATTCGTTTCATAGTGTCAATCTTTAGTCGCGATTTTCTTAGTGTACATCGCGTTCCCGAAGGCTTAATTTTTTTGGAATAACAAATGGCAGATCTAGGGAAACTGGTCGTCAACCTTGAGGCGAACATAACCCCATTCAGTTCGGACCGTTGCGCGAACACGCGCAACGTCGCTTCGCGGGCAAGCCGCATGCGGCTCGAAACCCCCGTCAGGATAGCCATTGCGCGAACACGCGCAATGTCGCTTCGCGGGCTCGCCGCACGCGGCGAGAATTCCCCGCTGCGCCCCCCGCGCGCCGCGGGCTCGGTTCCCGCCGCCGGTTAGCGTAGGCGAAAAAAAAACGCCAGCGGCGGTTTTTTGCAAGCTTGTGGTGGAGGCGGCGGGAATCGAACCCGCGTCCGCACGCACTCTACAGACAGTTCTACATACTTAGCACTATCATTTAATTTAACCTGTTCAACGCGGATGTGCACGCTGTGAACAGGCGAGCTACCTTAGATTTAGCGATTGACCAAGTAGCACGATCAATCGCGAGTCCCTGTAAATGACTCTAGAGCTTTTGACGGCCCACCCCAGGGACGAGGTGTTCTAGAGCTAGCAGCAATTAAGC
>JBEVEP010000073.1:0-29712 GCA_040512755.1 Mesorhizobium sp. | reverse complement strand
ATCCTGCTCGGAGAATTGTCCGCTCAGGGGGCTAACATCGTTTATATTGCCCGTCGTGTACTGCGCATTAAACGCCATGTAAGCACGCAGCGTGCCGAGTTCGGTCTCCGAACGGGCATCGACACGGACTTCGACGCTGACGGCGCTTGGTACAAGCGTGCTCGCTTCCAGCTTCGCGTAGATGCCCGTTCGGAAACTGAACTCGGCACGCTGCGCGCCTACTTGGCAGCGAACTTCCAGTATACGACGAGCCAGGGAGTCGAAACCGACATCGAAGATCAATTCTTCGTGCAAGACCCTTTAAGCAGAAACTTTACCAGCGCGAATGACGATTTCGCTCTCGAACACGCTTACCTTGAACTCGGCGGTTTCCGCGCAGGTAAGACAGACTCCCTGTTCTCGACCTTCACTGGCTATGCGGGCGGCGTGATCCACGACGACCTCATTCCTTATGGTCCGTATGATGCCTTCCAGCTTGCCTATACCTGGACGGGCGGCAATGGCTTCACGGCCGCAGTCGCTCTCGAAGACCCGGCTGGTGGTGACGATCAATACTACGGCCCCGTGTTCTACACCTCGGACGACTACATCCCGAACGTTGTTGCTGGCCTCGGCTGGACCGGCGGCTGGGGTGGCGTGTCGGTTGTCGGCGCTTACGACGCTGTCTGGGAAGAGTTCGCCGTCAAGGGTCGTTTGGACGTGAAGGCGACCGAAGCACTGTCGCTGTTCGTCATGGCCGGCTGGGCGGAGAAGGATGAGGTCCTAATCAACCCAATCACCCTCGATCCGATCGTTACCCGTCTGCAGACGCCGAACTACTACGGCGGTTGGGGTGGCGACTGGGCGATCTGGGGTGGTGGCACCTGGCAGGTTACTCCGCAGGCCGCGATCAACCTGCAGATCTCCTATGACGATTGGGAGAACTTTGCTGCTGTCGCCAACGTTGCCTACGAGCTCGTTCCTGGCTTCACCATCACACCTGAAGTCGCCTACTACGACAACTTCAGTGACCAGTGCTTTACCGGCAACTTCGGTGGTCTCTGCACCATTGATGATGTTACCGGTGATGGCGAAACAGATAGCGGCTTCGGCGGCTTCCTCCGCTTGCAGCGTAACTTCTAATCAACTGCAAAGTTGAAAGAAGGGGGACACCCGGCGGGCAACCGCCGGGCTTTTCTTTTGGGGATGCAGCTCACCAAGCCCTGCAAAACAGCGGCTTATAGATGAATGTCACAGCTCTGGCAGAAGCGCTGGGCGCAAGCAGCTATCCACTGACGGAAGTCTCGACCTCAAGTCATCAGCAAGTTTCGGAGCCTGAAGGCTAAAGGCTGGAGCGCCTTTCGGCACGGTCGATGAAACCGGCGATCGTTGCGGGCAGCTTGCCGGTTTCGAGCAGCGGCGCATGGCCCTGACCTTCGACCGTGACCGTCTGGCAGTCGGGATGGCGCCGGGCCATCTCCTCGAGCGTCGCCACCGAAAGCAGGCTCGAATTTTCCCCGCGTATCGCCAGCATGGGAATTGCCGACAGTCCTTCGAATTGCGGCCAAAGGGCAGCCAGAGGCTTGTCGAAATCCGGCTGTCGCACGAGATTCAGCAATGCCGGGTCAAAATCGAGCACCGGCACGCCGTTCTCTTCGCGGTAAAGGGCATGCACGAAGCGCGCCCAGTCTTCGTCCGTCAAAGCAGGAAAGTTCTTTGCGTGCGCCGCTTGCTGGAGTGCCTGCGCCTCGGCAAAGCTTTTTGGCTGGTGCGGTCTCTCGAGGTAGGCGCGGATATGCGCACGTCCGCCGCTCTCCACCACCGGTCCGATGTCGTTCAGCACCACCGCCTTTAAAAGTGAGGGCCGCATGGCCGCGAGCACGTGGATAATCAACCCGCCGCGCGAGGTGCCGATGAAAGCTGCATGGTCAATTCCGAGCGCCGTCAGCCCGGCGACGATGTCTTCGGCCTCGACCACAATGTCATAGTTCTTCCAGTTTGGATCGTAGGCGGATTGCCCGCGTCCCCGATAGTCGAACGCAACGACTTTTCTGGGTCTTTTGCGGTCATGAGAGAGGAGCATCGCCAATTCGTGGAAGTCCCGGGCGTTTCGCGTGAGACCCGGCAGGCAGACGACCGGCCACCGCTCGCGGACGTTCTCTCCATAAATTCGCGCATGCAGCTTCAATCCGTCGGGTGCTGAATAGAAATAGTCTGAGAACCCCGGCGAACTATCCATGAAAACTCCCTTCAGGAAGGCACTTCGTTAAGTATAGAATGTGTATTGGCACCGCATCCCGCAGGAAATCAATACAGCTTCGGCGAACGCGTGCGGTGACAGGGAGGGCAGCGGGGACCGATGCCGGCTAGCGTCCTCTCGTCAGGTCGGCGGCGATGTCGGACCGGCCCGAAAGCCGCGCCTTGTAGACCTGATAGTTTTCCATGACCCGCTGCACATAGCTGCGGGTTTCCGCAAACGGAATACGCTCGATCCAGTCGACCACCGCGTCTATGTCCATCTCGCGCGGGTCGCCGTAGCGCTTGATCCACTCCAGAGCCCGGCCCGGACCGGCATTGTAGCCGGCGAAGGTCAGCACGTACGATCCGTCGAAGCGGCCGAGCTGCTCGTCGAGAAACGCCGCGCCAAGTGCAGCGTTGTAGCCAGCATCCGATGTCAGGCGCGACTGCGAGTAGGGAAGGCCGGATTTTTTCGCTACTTCCTTGGCCGTGCGAGGCAAGAGCTGCAGCAGCCCGCGCGCCCCCGCGCCGGAGACGGCAGCGGCATTGAATTCACTTTCCTGCCGCGCGACCGCATAGGCGAGCGCCTTCCCTGTCCCGGAAATCCCGGCGGATCCGGGGATCGCGCCGATGGGGTGCGACAACGTCCCGATGTCGATGCCTTGGCCGGAAGCGGTCTTTGCTATGCGCAAGGCAAGGAAATGTTTGCCCCGCGTCTTCGCCATCGCCGCCAGCAGCGCCAGTTCGCCGGGACTGGTCAGTTCCTCGGCAAGATGCCGGTAGAGGATTTCGGCCTGCGATGCATAGCCGGCTTGCTCCAGCCTGCGAATCGCCTCGACTGCTTCGCGGCTTGCGAAAATTTTTCGATCGGCCTCGGAAGGTGTCGGATAGACGATGGGGAGCGCGCCGCGTCCGATCCTTGCCGCGGCGAGTTGGCCGTAAAACGCGGTGCCGTACGTTGCCGCCAGCGCATAGTAACTTCCGGCATCGCCCGCGCCACTGGCTTCCGCGGTCCGGCCAAGCCAGTAATAGGCGCGGGAACGCGATATTGGGCCGTCCGCGATCTGAGCGATCTTGGAAAAATGCTTGGCGGCCGCTTGCGGATCGTCCAGCGCGCGCAAAGCAAACCAGCCGGCGTGAAATTCCGCGTCGACGGCGTTTGCGGCACTTTCAGCGGCGTGCTGGGATGCGATACGATAGGCGTTCTTGATGTCCTTCGCATCGGCCAGCTCGCGCGCCAGCGCCCTGCGCTCGATCCACCAGGCGTCCGGATCGACAAGCGAGGCCTTGTCTGTCGGCGCCTTGAGCATGATCGCGGCAGCCTCGGCGAACTTCTCGTTTCGTCGCAAGTACCTTGTTTCGGCAAACAAATATCCCGCGCTGCGCTGCGCTTCCGGGACGCCGTCGAGAAGCTTGCGAGCCCTTTTGTCGCCTCTGATCACCGCAGTCCATGCCTCGGCAAGAGCCTTGGCTCCAGCCAGTCCCGCGACGCGCTGGGCAGAGGCCACGCGCTCTGCGTACAGCATTCGCTCCATGCGAAAGCGGTGGTCGGCGGTGGGGATAAGCGACCCGAATTCCTTGATGATCGCCGCTTCTTCGCTTGGGGACAGTTTCTCTGTACGCCAGAAGGGCGACAGCACCGCCTGTGCTCGGGAGTTATCGCCGAGCGCCACCAAGGACCGCGCCAGCAAGATCGTTCCTGCGAGCGTCTCCGGCTGCGTTCCGTTGAACGCCTGCACGGCCGTCGCGGGTGACACTCGCTCGCGAAGCATGGCCCGTTCATTATTTCGGCGAAGGGCATCCATACCCGGCCAGCCTGCCAGCGTTTCCATGGCCGCCGCAATCTCAGCCTGCGAGACACTGCTTCCGGCCTGTGAGGCTATTGCCCAGGTCAGGATTTGCCGGTCGAGCGAGGCGCGAGGCAGGCTATCGCGTACTGCGCGAACGCCATCAGGATCGTTGGCTAGAAGCGCGTCGAGGCCGATTTTCAGCGTCGTCAGATCGTCGGAGTGCGCATTGCTTTCGCCGGGAAGTGCGCCGGGGTGCGACGGGATGGCGTCAGTGGCGCGCGGGTCCAGAATCCGGCTGATCGCTCCGGCTGCCTGCGGCTCAGGAGCATAGGACATCGGCGCGGATTGCCCAAACGCGGCAACGGATGCGAGGCTGAGCACAGCGCCTGCAACAGCGAAGCGGATCGATCGTTTCGGCGGCGTCACGTCGTTGGATCCCCTCTCGGAGCAAGAATACAAACTCGTGCCGGCGATTGGAACCGTACGCCTCTATAATGAAGATGGCATAAAGGCTCTGCCTACGTCCGGGCTTGATAATAACCCTCACATTCAGCCTATTGCCGCACGGAAGTGTCAGGACTATGGTGCCGCCGCCTTGCTTTCGGGGCCTGCGTCAGTGCAGCTTTTTATCCCAACCGTTCCAGGGAGTTGGACGACATGCTGAGAGGCTCGATCACCGCGCTCGTGACGCCGTTCCGTGCGGACGGAAGTCTCGACGAGAAAGCCTTTCGCGCATTGGTCGAATGGCAAATCGCCGAAGGCACCAACGGCCTGGTTCCGGTCGGCACGACCGGCGAATCCCCGACGCTGTCGCATGAGGAGCACCATCACGTCGTGAGGATGTGCGTCGAAGTCTCGAAAGGCCGCGTGCCGGTCATCGCGGGCGCCGGTTCCAACAACACGAACGAGGCCATCACTCTTGCGCAGTATGCCGAGAAGGTCGGCGCTGACGCGGTTCTGGTCGTGACGCCCTATTATAACAAGCCGAACCAGCGCGGACTCTACGCCCACTTTGCTGCTGTCGCTTCCGCCACCAGGCTGCCGGTCATCATCTACAACATTCCACCACGCTCCATTATCGATCTCCTGCCGGAGACGATGGGACGGCTTGCCAAGGATTTTCGCAACATCATCGGCGTCAAGGACGCGACCGGCAAGGTCGAAAGAGTCACCGAGCAACGCCTGGCCTGCGGCCAGGACTTCATCCAGCTTTCCGGGGAAGATGCCTCCGCGCTTGGTTTCAATGCCCATGGCGGGGCAGGGTGCATCTCGGTGACATCCAATGTCGCGCCACGACTCTGCGCGGACTTCCAGAAGGCAAGCCTGAACGGCGAGAGGAGCAAGGCGCTCGAATTGCAGGATCGCCTGATGCCGCTCCACAAGGCGCTGTTCCTGGAACCCAATCCCGGCGGCGCAAAATACGCGCTTTCGCGCCTGGGCAGGATTGAGAACGTGCTTCGATCGCCGCTGGTGCCGGTCGAGGAGCAGACGGCCGAGAAGATCGACGCCGCTCTCAAGCATGCCGGGCTTCTGAACTGACGCGCACTAGTGTGGTGGATTTGAAGTTCCGGTCATTTCCATGGCATCCGCGTTCAGGAACTTCAAATCGTAAACCACACTAGATTCAATAAGTTGCTAGTGTGGCTTTGAATCCGAAATTCGATCTGAGCCTCGCTCCAAGGCAATACGAATTTCGGGTCCGCAACACTAGCGTCGTTGATTGTCATGGCCCAGGTCAAGAAAGATCCGAACAACAAGACGGCAGCGGAGAACCGCAAGGCGCGCTTCGCCTATGAGGTTCTCGACACGATCGAGGCCGGGCTGGCGCTCACCGGCACCGAGGTGAAGTCATTGCGGGAGGGCCATGCGAATATTCAGGACTCCTATGCCTCGGTCGAGGGCGGCGAGATCTGGCTGATCAATTCCTATGTCCCGGAATATTTGCAGGGCAACCGCTTCAATCATGAGCCGCGCCGCCGGCGAAAGCTGCTGTTGAACAAGCGCGAGATGGCGCGGCTTGCCCAGAGCGTCGAGCGTGAAGGCATGACCATGGTGCCGCTGAAGATCTATTTCAACGATCGCGGCCGCGCCAAACTCCTGCTTGCAATTGCCCGCGGCAAGAAACTCCATGACAAGCGCGAGACCGAGAAGCAGCGCGACTGGGCCAGGGAAAAGGGCCGGTTGCTGAAGGAACGTGGATAAGTTCGGGTCATCACCTGCCGTGATCGGTCAGCGGCCGTCAGATCATGTGGAAACCTATCCCGGCAATCGATTGCGGCACTTCGCCATTCGTCGGCTTCGCGGCATAGTCGGCTCGGCAGCACGAATCCGGTGATATGAATTGACCGATCGTATGCTTCGCCTTGTCGTCATTGCCGCAGGCCTGGTGTGTCTTGGCGTTGCGGGCAGCGTATTTTACTTCGCCTACCTCGCGCCATTTTCCCCTGACCGGAGCAGATATCCGGTCCGGGGCATCGACGTTTCACATCATCAGGGCGAGATCCATTGGCAGCGGGTCGCTGCCGATGATGTCGCCTTCGCCATCATCAAGGCGACGGAAGGCGGCGATCATGTCGACACGACCTTCGCCGAGAATTTGCCGCGGGCGCGGGCGGTGGGCCTGGCAGTGGGCGCCTACCATTTCTTCACGTTCTGCAGGCCCGGGGCCGACCAGGCTCGAAATTTCATCTCGGTAGTGCCGCGCGACCAGCCCCTGTTGCCGCCGGTGGTCGACATCGAGTTCGTCGGCAATTGCGCCAATCGCCCGACAGGCGAGGAGCTCAGAGCCGAGCTCGATGCATTCCTTGGATTGGTGGAACCTGCCTTTGGAAAGCATGCAATCATTTATCTCATCGGCGAGGCCAGCGATGCGTATGCTGATCACATGCCCGTCCGGGAGCGGTGGGTTCGGTCGCTGGTCAGGCAGCCCGCCGATGACACGTGGACCTACTGGCAGTACCACAATCAGGGTCGCGTGGACGGGATCGAAGGTGACGTGGACCTGAACGTTCTTCAGGGCGGACCGTCTAGATTGGCGGAACTCTTCGATCGGCAGCCATCGGCTCTGCAGGATGCGTCCCGATAGACTCCGCGGAGCCGTCAATACCCGCCGGCCGGCGAGAAACGCCCAGGCGTTTCAGCCCTTTGCGGTCGGACAACCTCGTCCGCTCAGGCTTTCAGGAATTCTCTTATCTCGCTGAAAACACTCACGAACATTTCTTCCGTCAGCACGCCTGTATTGGTGTTGTAACGGGAGCAGTGATAGCTGGAAAAGAGTGTCAGACTACCGGTCTTTTGTTGCGCGCCGTGCTTGAAGGGCAGGGTTGCGACACGTGCGCCAACGGCACGGACAACCGTCTGGTGTGCGATGGTTCCGAGCGTCAGGACGGCTTCCAGATTCGGAAATCGGGCGATCGTCGGCTTGAGAAAGCCACGGCATGTGTTGATCTCTTCGCCGATCGGCTTGTTCTCCGGCGGAACACAACGCACGGCGTTGGTGATCGCGGTGCCGATCAACGTCAGCCCGTCGTCCGGCCGCGCCGCATACGATCCCGTGGCGAAACCGAAGCGGATCAGCGTCTCGTAGAGGAGATTGCCAGCATAGTCGCCGGTAAACGGGCGGCCAGTGCGATTCGCCCCTCTGAGACCAGGCGCGAGACCGACAATCAGAAATCGGACTGAACCCTCTCCTTCTGGAGGCATGAAGGTTGGGACCGGAGCATTGAACCAGCCCGGCTCGCGTGCGCGCCATGAAGCAATGAAATCGTGCAGGCGGGGACACAGCGGGCAGTCGCGCGACGGCTCCGCGAGAAGCGACAGATTGTCAGGCATGTGTTCAGTAGGATTCGTCGTCGTCAGCTTCGGCGGGTTCGGGGCGCCGGGCAGGCCGTTCGGATGGGTCGCGTCCGATCTCGCTCTTGAGAGCCATAAGATCGATGAAATGATCGGCCTGCCGGCGCAAATCGTCGGAAATCATCGGCGGCTGTGAGGCCATGGTGGAGACCACGCTGACCTTGCGCCCCCGGCGCTGCAGCGCCTCGACAAGCGTCCTGAAATCCCCATCGCCGGAGAAGATGACATAATGATCGACGTCTTCCGAGAGCTCGAGCGCGTCGACAGTCAGCTCGATATCCATATTGCCCTTGATCTTGCGCCGGCCCGTCGAGTCGGTGAACTCCTTTGCTGGCTTGGTCACGACCTTGTAGCCATTGTAATCCAGCCAGTCGATCAGGGGACGGATCGACGAATACTCCTGGTCCTCGATGAGCGCGGTGTAGTAGTAGGCGCGCAGCAGATAGCCACGCTTCTGGAAACACGCGAGCAGCTTCCGGTAGTCAATGTCGAAGCCCAGGGCGCGAGATGTGGCATAAAGATTCGCCCCATCGATGAACAAAGCGATCTTCTCGCGAGGGTCGAACATGCGGAAAATCCTTACTTCAATAAACGATCAGCAATCTCGTTTGCGTTTTACGTGGCGGAATGCGTCGCCTCCTGCTTCGGAAATAAGGCAGGGCACTGAACATTCCAAGAGGCTCAGCTAATAAAGTAAAAAAATGTGATGGAGTCGCTCAACTCCACCTTTTAAACCATCGCATATGTTCTTTGCCGTGTCACGATGGGCGTCCTGCTTGAATTTCTGGACGGTTCAGGTTATGGACCGCTAAATTTCCGTGACATCCAATGCATGAAAGGGGCGATCCATGGCCCGCGTAACCGTTGAAGATTGCATCGACAAGGTCGACAATCGCTTTGAGCTTGTCCTTCTCGCCGGCCATCGGGCTCGCCAGATCTCGCAAGGAGCGCCGATCACGGTCGATCGCGACAATGATAAAAACCCGGTCGTGGCGCTGCGTGAGATCGCTGACGAGACGCTCTCCCCCGGCGACCTCAAGGAAGACCTGATCCATTCTCTTCAGAAACACGTCGAAGTCGATGAGCCTGAAGCCGACGGTCAGGAAATCACCGACCAGTCCGATGTTGCTGCCGCCTCGACCGACGCCGATCGCGAGGACGATAACATCGCCTTCGACCGTATGACGGAAGAGGACCTGCTCGCCGGCATCGAAGGTCTTGTTCCGCCAGAGAAAAGCGACGACTACTGAGCATTCTGACTGCTGCTGCCACTTCCTTGGCGGTGCATTCGTAGCTATTTATGACATGCGCCGCATCAGTCGATGCGGCGCATGATTCATTTTTAGCGACCGGAATTCGCCCATGATGCGTCAATACGAGCTTGTCGAGCGCGTCCAGCGCTACAAGCCCGATGTGAACGAGGGGCTCCTCAACAAGGCATATGTTTATGCAATGCAGAAACATGGCCATCAGAGGCGAGCCTCGGGCGATCCTTATTTTTCGCATCCGCTCGAGGTTGCCGCGATCCTGACCGACATGCATATGGACGAGGCGACGATTGCCGTTGCCCTTCTGCATGACACGATCGAGGACACGACCGCGACCCGGCAGGAGATCGACGAACTGTTCGGCGCTGATCTCGGCAAGCTGGTCGAAGGCCTGACGAAGCTGAAGAAACTCGACCTTGTCTCGAAGAAGGCCGAGCAGGCGGAGAACCTGCGCAAGCTGCTGCTTGCAATCTCGGAAGATGTCCGCGTGCTGCTGGTCAAGCTGGCGGACCGGCTGCACAACATGCGCACGCTGGACCACGTGCCCGAGCACAAGCGACTTCGCATCGCCGAAGAGACGATGGACATCTATGCCCCGCTCGCCGGCCGCATGGGCATGCAAGGCATGCGCGAGGAACTGGAAGAGCTTGCCTTCCGCTACATCAATCCGGAGGCTTACCGCACGGTCACGGCGCGCCTTGCCGACACGTTCGAACGCAACCGCGGCGTCATCAGCGAGATCGAGAAGTCGCTCTCGGAACTCTTCGCGAAATACAAGCTGAAGGCGGAGGTTAAGAGCCGCCAGAAGAAGCCGTGGTCGGTCTTTCGGAAGATGGAAGCGAAGGCGCTCTCCTTCGAGCAACTGTCGGATATCTTCGGTTTCCGCGTCATCGTCGATTCGGTCGAAGAATGCTACCGGTCGCTAGGCGCGATCCATACCACCTGGTCGATGGTGCCTGGACGCTTCAAGGACTACATCTCGACGCCGAAGCAAAACGACTATCGCTCCATCCATACGACGATTGTCGGCCCGTCACGTCAGCGGATCGAACTGCAGATCCGCACGCATGAGATGAACAGGATCGCCGAATACGGCGTCGCTGCGCACACGATCTACAAGGATACCGGGGGCAAGATGAATGGCTCGAGCCATTCGATCTCCAAGGATACCAATTCCTATGCATGGCTGCGGCGGACGATCGAGGCCCTGTCGGAAGGCGACAATCCTGAGGACTTCCTCGAGAACACCAAACTGGAGCTCTTTCAGGATCAGGTCTTCTGCTTTACGCCCAAGGGCCGGTTGATCGCGCTGCCGCGCGGGGCGACGCCGATCGATTTCGCCTATGCCGTCCATACCGACGTGGGCGACACCTGCGTCGGCGCCAAGATCAACGGCCGCATCATGCCGCTGATGACCGAACTGAAAAACGGAGACGAAGTCGAGATCATCCGCTCCAAGGCGCAGGTCCCGCCGGCCGCGTGGGAGTCGGTGGTTGTCACCGGCAAGGCGCGCTCTGCGATCCGGCGCGCGACCAAGAACGCCATACGCAAGCAGTATTCGGGTCTTGGCATTCGTATCCTGGAGCGCACTTTCGAACGTGGCGGAAAAACCTTCTCCAAGGAAAGTCTGAAGCCGGTTCTTCATCGCCTGGCGCGCAAGGACATCGAGGATGTGCTGGCCGCCGTCGGACGCGGGGAGCTGTCCTCGACGGACGTGATGAAGGCGGTCTATCCCGACTTCAAGGACGAGCGCATCACCCAGGCGCCGAAGGCGCGCGAGGAAGGTTGGTTCAACCTTCGCAACGCGGCCGGAATGCTCTTCCAGATTCCGGGCCGCACCGCATCGCGCAAGGCCAGGAACGAAAAGCGGGACGATAGCAAGGAAGCGCGGGAAGACGCGGTCCCCATCAAGGGCGTGCGCGGCGACCTGCCTGTCCGTTTCGCGCCGGAAGGCGCGGTGCCGGGCGATCGTATCGTTGGTATCATGCAACCGGGTTCCGGCATCACGATCTATCCGATCCAGTCGCCGTCGCTGACGGCTTTCGACGACCAGCCGGAGCGCTGGATCGACGTGCGCTGGGATATCGACGAGGACACCAAGGAGCGGTTTCCGGCGCGGATTTCGGTAACGGCGATCAATGCTCCGGGGTCGCTTGCTGACATCGCCCAGGTCATCGCGGCCAATGACGCGAACATCCACACATTGTCGATGATCCGTACAGCCCCGGATTTCACCGAGATGCTGATCGATCTCGAAGTCTGGGACCTGAAGCATTTGAACCGGCTCCTGTCGCAACTCAAGGACAATTCCAGCGTTAGCGAAGCGCGGCGCGTCAACGGTTGATCCTGCAGAGAACAAGCGAGGCTACCCATTCGATGAACACTGAGGACGTGCTGGACATTTTCCGCGAAAGCGGCGCTGTGCTGGAGGGGCATTTCATTCTGACGTCCGGATTGCGCAGTCCGATCTTCCTGCAGAAGGCGCGCGTCTTCATGCATGCCGACAAAACGGAGAAACTCTGCCGGGCCTTGGCTCGCAAGATTCGCGAAGAAGTCGCCGGGCCGATCGACTATGTGGTTGGTCCGGCAATCGGCGGACTGATCCCTGCCTATGAGACATCCCGCCATCTCGGCGCCCCGGCGATCTGGGTCGAACGGGAGAACGGCGTCTTCCGGCTGCGGCGTTTCGAGGTTGAGAAGGGCGCTCGCGTCATCATCGTCGAGGACATCGTCACCACCGGCCTGTCGATCCGCGAAACGGTCGACTGCCTGAAGGCGCTCGACTGCGACGTCGTCGCAGCCGCCTGCATCATCGATCGATCGGCCGGAAAGAGCGATGTCGGCGTTCCGCTGATCGCGCTCGCCGAATATGAGGTGCCGGCCTATCCACCGGATCTGGTTCCGCCGGAACTGGCGGCCATTCCGCCGGTCAAACCGGGCAGCCGCAACATATGATGCGCGCATGATCATCGGCATCGGCAGCGATCTCATCGACATCAGGCGGATCGAGAAGTCGCTTGAGCGCCACGGCGAGCGCTTCATTTCGAGGATATTCACGGACATCGAAAGGGCGCGTTCCGAGCGGCGGAGGGAGCGTGCGGCATCCTACGCCAAGCGCTTCGCTGCCAAGGAGGCGTGCTCCAAGGCGCTGGGGACCGGTCTTTCGGATGGGGTCTACTGGCGCGACATGGGTGTGGTGAACATGCCAAACGGCAGGCCGACCATGCACCTGACCGGTGGTGCGGCCGTTCGCCTCGAACGTATGCTGCCTCCGGGTCACCGCGCCGTGATCCACCTGACAATCACCGATGATTTTCCCCTGGCCCAAGCTTTCGTGATTATCGAGGCGGTCGCGGTCGAATAACGGCCACACTTCTGCGCTCTCCCGGCGACGGCAACCGGCCAATGCCGTTGCCCCATACTCCGCAAGTGGCTAAGAGAACCCGGCATACAATTGAGGACGACATGAGCGTGGTGGAAAAATCGCAAAAGAAATCGGGCGGACTTGGCGAAACCGTCAGCGTCATCGTCCAGGCGCTGCTCCTGGCGCTGGTCATCCGCACGCTGCTGTTTCAACCGTTCTCGATCCCGTCGGGCTCGATGCGCCCGACCCTGCTGGAGGGCGACTACCTCTTCGTCACCAAATGGGCCTACGGTTATTCGCGTCATTCGCTGCCGTTCTCTCCGCCGATTTTCTCCGGCCGTATCTGGGGCAGCGAGCCTCAACGCGGTGATGTCGTCGTCTTCAAGTTCCCGCCCAATCCATCGCTCGACTACATCAAGCGCGTGATCGGACTGCCGGGCGACCGCGTGCAGATGAAAGCGGGACAGCTTTTCATCAATGGCGAGGCGGTTCCGCGCGAAAAAATTGGCCAGATCGACAATCCCGACGTCACCGAAGTCGACCGCCCGGTGGATGTCTATCGCGAGACGCTTCCGAACGGAGTTGCCTACGATACGCTCGACCTGTCGCCCAATTCGATCGGCGACGACACACGGGAGTTCGTCGTTCCCGAGGGCCACTATTTCATGATGGGCGACAATCGCGACAACTCCACCGACAGCCGCTTCACGGTCGGATTTGTGCCGGAGGAAAACCTGGTCGGACGCGCGAATATCATCTTCTTCTCGATTGCCGACGGCGCAAGCCCGCTCGAGATCTGGAAGTGGCCGACATCCGTGCGTCTGTCGCGCTTCTTCAACTCGGTGCACTAGGCCGGTGGCGACATGGCCACACGAAAGCTGACGGGCGAGGCCCTGGCTATTGCGCTCAGGGAGCCGACCGGCCACCTGTTCCGCGACCACGTCCGTCTGCGCAGGGCGTTGACTCATGCCAGCGCAAGGGGAGGGACGGGAGCCGATTATGAGAGGCTTGAGTTCCTCGGCGACCGGGTTCTTGGCCTCGTCATTGCCGATCTTCTGTTCAATGCCTTTCCCGCCGCACCTGAAGGCGAGCTTTCGCTTCGTCTGAATGCTCTCGTGAATGCCGAAACGCTCTCCGAGATCGCCGAGGAGATCGGCCTGCCCTCGCTTATCCATGCCGGCAGTGAAATCCGGTCGCTCGAAGGCCGCAAGCGCGTCAATCTGCGCGCCGATGCCCTGGAGTCGCTCATTGCCGCGCTCTACCTCGAAGGCGGGCTCGAAGTCGCGCGACGGTTCATTCTGCGCTATTGGGAGCCACGGTCGAGGGCGTCGGGCGCGGCGCGGCGCGACCCCAAGACGGAACTGCAGGAATGGGCGCATCAGGCTGCCGGCGTCGCGCCGGTCTACACGCTTGAGGGCAGGGAAGGCCCGGACCATGATCCGCTGTTCACCGTGAGCGTCCGCGTCGGGCGCTACGGACCGGGCTCCGGGATCGGAAGATCGAAGCGCGAAGCCGAACAGGCTGCGGCAACCGCTGTGTTGCTTCGCGAAGGCGTTTGGCAGGAAGAAGAGACGTCCTCATGAGCGAGAGCGAAGGCACATCCGCCGGCACACGGTCAGGCTTCGTTGCGCTGATCGGCGCGCCGAACGCAGGCAAGTCCACACTGGTCAATCAGCTCGTCGGGGCCAAGGTCTCGATCGTCACGCACAAGGTGCAGACGACACGGGCGATCGTGCGCGGCATTGCGACACATGAGAATGCGCAGATCGTCTTCGTGGATACGCCCGGCATTTTCCGGCCCCGCCGCAGGCTGGACAAGGCGATGGTGACCACCGCATGGGGCGGCGCCAAGGATGCCGATGTCATCATGGTGCTGATCGACGCGGAGCGCGGCATCAAGGGAGACGCGGAAACGATCCTGAAAAATCTTGCCGATGTTCGACAGCCAAAAATCCTGATCCTCAACAAGGTCGATCGCGTCAAGCCGGAGCAACTGCTGACGCTGACCGCCGAAGCGAACAAGCGCGTCGAGTTCGTGCGAACCTTCATGATTTCGGCGCTCACCGGCTCAGGGTGCCGCGACCTGCTCGATTATCTCGCCGCCACACTGCCGGAAGGACCGTGGTACTACCCCGAGGATCAGATTTCCGACCTGCCCATGCGCCAGCTCGCAGCGGAGATCACGCGCGAGAAGCTTTATCTGCGGCTGCATCAGGAACTGCCCTATTCCTCGCATATAGAGACCGAGAAATGGGAGGAGAAGAAGGACGGTTCGGTGCGCATCGAACAGGTCATTTATGTCGAGCGCGATAGCCAGAAGAAGATCGTACTCGGTCACAAGGGGGAGACCATCCGCGCGATAGGACAGGCCGCGCGCAAGGAGATCGGCGAAATCTTGGAGCAGCCGGTCCACCTCTTCCTGTTCGTCAAGGTGCGCGAAAACTGGGGCGACGACCCCGAACGCTACCGCGAGATGGGGCTCGATTTTCCGAATTAGCTATCCGGTCGGGTCAGGCCACAGCATCGAGATCTTTCTCGAACCACAGATGCGCATACGGGTTGTCGTTGTAGCGCGCGATCTCGCGGTAGCCCGCCTTCCGATAGAGGGCTTGCGCCTGCGTCAGAACACGGTTCGTATCGAGGCGGATGCGCGTGAAGCCTGACCGAAGCGCATGCGCCTCCAGCGCCTCCAAAAGCCGGCGCGACAGTCCTAGGCATCTGACGTCGGGCGCAACCCACATGCGTTTGATCTCAGCCGTGCCAGGATCGAGCGCCTTCAGGACGCCGCAGCCAACCGGCCGGCCCTCGAGACGGGCAAGCATGAAGCAGCCGGAGCCGTCTGGTGCAGCGGCCTCGGGGGCGCCTTTGGCACGATCGAAGCCCGTTTCGAACCGTTCGTCCAGTTCGCGGAAGTACGCATCAAGACAATACACCGCATCCTGACTGTCGGCAGGCTCTTTCTCGATGGTCACCAAGCCTGCGGTCATCAGCCTCTCAACTTCCGCCATTGCCGCAAGCAGGCGACTGCGCTGGGCCGCGCTCAGGGGATCTAAAATGGTTTTGGCAAGCTCGTCCGAAAGCGCGTCATAGGCCGCATATTCGGCCTGCCCCTTCTTGGTGAGCATCACATGACGTCGCCGGCGGTCGGCGGGATCGTCGACAATGACGACGAGGCCTTGCGTGGCAAGCGATTTCAGAAGGCGGCTCAAATAGCCCGAATCCAGCCCCAGCCGCTCGCGAAGCCGGCGCAGTTCGCCTCCGTTCGAGCCGATCTCGAACAGCAGGCGCGCCTGACCGAGCGACCGCCCACGGCCGAGATAACTGCCGTTGAGCGCGCCGGTGCGCAGCGTCACCAGACGGTTGAAGCTGCGGACGCGTTCGATCTCGGAATGATCCATTCTCTGACTTTAGTCAGATAATTCTCGCAGCACAAGGTCCCGATCTTGCCATGCCTGAATTCCCGCCTAGATTCGTGAAGGCTCGCGCGCTGACGCGAAACCCGTGCGGCAACTCCCATGCTGCATGGGAGAGATCCGCTGCTCTAAAGTGCCGTACAAACTGCCATGACACCTACACCTACGATCGTCTTCACCAGCATTGTGGGGAGTCTTCTTTATTTCGGTCTCGCCATCCTCGGTGCGGGCGGGTTTGCCGCTTTCTTTTCCCATCGGCCTCTCATCGCGATCACCGTCATCGGGCTGATTTTGGCCGGCGTTGCGCTCTTCAGCGGTGGCAATCTCAGCCCCGGCGAACGTGAAGATCGCGCCAACCGCTGGGTCCTCGTCGTGTTTGGCATTATCGGAATTCTGAGCGCCTGGCTGCCAGCCTACACAGACCGGATTGACTTCTGGACTATCGACGGAGAGGCCATTCGCTGGCTCGGCGTCGTCCTCTTCGCTGCGGGTGGCGCGTTGCGGCTCTGGCCGGTCTTTGTGCTCGGCCGCCGTTTCAGCGGTCTGGTCGCCATCCAGCCGGGGCATACGCTTGTGACAAGCGGCGTGTATGGGGTCATTCGAAACCCAAGCTATCTGGGTCTGCTGATCAGTTCGCTGGGATGGGCGCTCGCTTTTCGCTCGGTTGTAGGCGTGCTGCTTGTGCTACTCTTGGTCCCGCCGCTCATCGCACGAATAAACTCTGAAGAGCGGCTCCTGCATTCGCAATTCGGCGACGAGTATGAGGCCTATCGCAGCCGTACCTGGCGATTGATCCCTGGGCTCTACTAGGGTCTGTTGAGATTCATGTCATGGCGAGCCGAAAATGGTGGGTTTCGAGAACCGTAGCGGAGCGTACGTTCTGGTACGTGAGCAACGGAAGCGCAGAAAACCGCCATTTGCAGGCTGTCATGGCGTGAATATCAACAGGCCCTAGCCAGTTACCAATTCGGCTGCGAAACACGCTTATTCTTGATTTCGCAGCTGAAGGCGTGGAAGGCTCGCCGGATGGAATGGCGCGACGAAGGAATAATCCTGGGCATCCGCAGGCATGGCGAAACCGCGGCCATAGCCGAGGTGATGACGCGGGAGCATGGCCGTCATCTCGGCCTAGTCCGCGGCGGCCGTTCCCGCAAGTTGCAGCCCGTGCTCCAACCTGGAAACCGGGTGGAAGTCACGTGGCGCGCGCGTCTCGACGAGCATCTCGGCACCTTTGTTGTCGAGCCTCTGGAACTCAACGCCGCCCGCTTGTTCGACAGCGCGGTCGCAGTCTACGGCCTTCAGACGATTGCCGCGCATCTGCGGCTGTTGCCCGAGCGCGACCCGCATTCAGGCCTATTCGAAACACTAGCCCTAATGATCGGCAATCTGGATGACCCCGCCGCGGCGGCGGAACTGGTGGTTCGCTTCGAACTCCTGATCCTCGACGAATTGGGCTTCGGACTCGACCTTTCCGCATGCGCGGCAACGGGCGAGCGCGATGATCTTGCGTATGTTTCCCCGAAATCCGGTCGCGCCGTTTCACGCGCGGCAGGCGCGCCATGGCAGGAAAAAATGCTGCCATTGCCGGCCTTCCTCTTGCGCGGGTCAAGCCTGCGTGCAAGCCCGGCCGATGTCGAGGATGCCTACAGGCTGGCGGGCTTTTTCTTCACCCGCCACGTGTATGAGCCGCGCGGGCTGCGGGAGCCCGATGAGCGGCATGGCTTCATCAACGCACTGCGCAAGAGCCTCGCCGCCGGATTGCCCAACGACCGCGAAACGACAACTTGAGCAGCTGCGCACTACTCGGCGGCGGCCAACGCCGGTCGATGGACCGGCCGCTCTGCGATTGGCCAGTGGACGATTGCAGCGAACACGCCCAGCGCAACGCCCAGCCACCAAACGGGGTCATAGGAACCGAGACGGTCGTAGAGATAGCCGCCCAGCCAGACGCCGAGGAACGAGCCGATCTGGTGCGAGAAGAACACGACGCCGCCGAGAAGGCCAAGGTGGCGTGTGCCGAACATGATCGCCACCAGCGCGTTGGTTGGAGGCACGGTCGAAAGCCAAAGCAATCCCATCGCGATTGCGAAAATGATAACGCTGGCAGGCGTCGGCGGCAGCAGCAGAAACGCGGTGACGACCACTGAGCGGCCGAGATAGATCCATGCCAGGAAGATCGGCTTGGAGTAATGCTGCCCGATTACGCCGGATGCTAGCGACCCGATGATGTTGAAGAAACCGATCAGCGCCAGGGCTATCACCGCGTAGCGCGCATCGATCCCGATATCGCCGATATAGGCCGGGAAGTGCGCCGTGATGAAAGCCACCTGGAAGCCGCACACGAAAAATCCGGATGTCAGCAGCAGGAAGCTTTGGTGGCCGAATGCCTCGCGCAATGCCGCGCCGACGGACTGCTCGACGTCGGCCATCAATACCGATCCGCTCTTCGCGTTGCCGGCGAGCGGAATTGCAAGCACCGGGATGACCAGCATCGCCGCGCTCATCAGGATCAGCGTGTCGGACCACCCATAGGCATTGATCAGCCCCTGGCTGATCGGCGCAAAAATGAACATGCCCGCCGAGCCGGCGGCAGTACCGATGCCGAACACGTAGCTGCGGCGCTCGGCCGGGACGTGGCGGGCGAATGCCGCAAGCACGATGCCGAAGCCGCCAGCCGCCACGCCAAGGCCGACAAGAACGCCTCCGCCGATATGCAGCATTGCCGGGCTCGTGGCGTTCGCCATCATCAGAAGGCCGGCGGAGTAGAGGACGCCTGCCAGCGCCAGGACGCGCCAGGTCCCGTACCGGTCGGCGATCGCGCCGAAGAATGGCAGCCCCGCACCCCAGAAGAGGTTCTGCAGCGCCATGGCCAGGCCGAATGTGGTCCGGTCCCAACCCTTTTCCGCAAGCATCGGCAGTTGGAAAAAGCCCATCGCCGAACGCGGCCCGAAAGTCAGGGCGGCAATCACGCAACCGCAAGCAATCATTAGCCAGGGCAGGACCGAGGCCGGACGTGCAGTTGACGATGCGGTCGACATGGCAGGCTCTCCGTGTAGATACAAGTTGTAGATACACGCTAATCCATAGTCCATCTGAGATGCAGATAAAAATGAATTGGTTCGATGGCTCGTTCAATTTCGTTGATGGAGACAGGAATTAAGCCGTCGCACAAATCGTTATGCATTTGAACGCCTTCACAGGCGGAAGCGCCTCGGCAACGTCCATCAGGACGCTTGTGTGAGGTTGGTTTCGGGAGTTCAATCGACCGGGCGTCGCAATCAGGATTGAGCGCCGGCGGAGCCAATGGACGAGAAGAAGACGGCCATACTTGCAGAAATCCCCCGGCTGCGCCGCTATGCTCGCGCTCTTCTGCGCGACAGGGATGCGGCTGACGATCTTGTCCAGGACAGTCTTGAGCGCGCGCTCACGCGGCTCGACAACTGGCGCACCGGAGAAAATCCGCGCCGCTGGCTGTTCACCATCATGCACCACCTGTTTGTCGATCAGATGCGCAAGGTTAGCCGCCGTGGCAAGGATTCAGCGCTGCCGCAGGAGGCCGCCGAGGCCATTGCGATACCGGCCCCGCAGCATGACAGCTTTGCCGTGCGGGATATCCTGGATGCGCTGGATGCCATCAGCCCCGAGCGGCGCGCCGCAATCACGCTGGTCGCGGTGGAAGGTTTCTCCTACGCGGAGGCAGCAAACATACTAGGCATTCCGGCGGGGACACTCATGTCACGAATTGCACGCGGGCGGGATGATCTTCGCGCCCTTCTCGATGATGCCGCCAGGCGGCGAACGATCAGGATCGTCGAGAAATGACCCGCCGCGACTATACCATCCGCGATATCCACATGGCGCTTGATGGCGAACTGTCGGCCGAGGACCGCGAGAGCTATGAGGTCTGGCTCGCCGCGAACCCTGAGATGAAGGCGATGAGCCTGCGTTTCGCCGCCGACCGCGCGCGTCTTCAGAGCGTCTTCGAGCCGGTTCTCAAGGAGCCCGTCCCGGACCGTCTTGCAAAGACAATTGCCGAAGGATCGCCCGTGGCGCCCGCAGGTCTGATGGCGCGGATCCCCTGGAAGCCGGCGCTCGCAGCCAGTCTCGTCCTTGCGAGTGCGGCACTCGGCTACTATGCGGGCGTCTCTCGTCAGCAGATCGAGCAAGGCCGCGACGCTGCCATCATTGAGCGCGCGCTTCAGGCGCATGTCATGTACTCGGCGGAAAAACTGCATGTCGTCGAGGTGGGCGCCGACCAGAAGGACCACCTTGTCGGCTGGCTCTCCAAGCGCGTCGGTACGCCATTGGTCGCCCCCGATCTCTCCACGGAAGGCTTCCAGCTTGTCGGCGGACGTTTGCTCCCGGCGGCCGAAAAGCCGGCAGCGCAATTCATGTACCAGGATCGTCAGGGTATGCGCGTTTCCCTCTACGTGACTCCCGATACCGGAAAGGCCGAAACCGGCTTCAGGCTTTACGAGGAAGACGGCGCTCGCGCCTTCTATTGGCTCGACGGCGGGTTCTGTTACGCGGTCGCTGGCGCCATACCGGAAAAAACCCTGCTCGATATCACCAATTCGGCGTACCGGCAGCTGCTCGACGGGGCTACGGGGTAGACCATCGCGCTTCCCTTCTCCCCCTGTGGGAGAAGGTGGCCGAGCCGGAGCGAAGCGCAGGCGAGGTCGGATGAGGGGTGGCTGGAAGAAAATGCGACCCTTCAGAACTGCGCGAGCCAAACGCTTGATTTAACAGCACTTTTACCAGCGTCGCACTCCGGCCAACACCCCCCATCCGTCTCGGCGCTGCGCGCCGATCCACCTTCTCCCACAGGGGGAGAAGGGGAAGACGTCGCGCCCTTCATCGAAGCTAGGGCTAGAGCAATCGCCGGAAAGCTGTTTCCATTGATGTAAAAAGCTCCTCCGGGGCAGTCACAATTCGGCCAAACCCGGGAGCGAAGCCATGCCGATGGATAGCAGGAACATTGCGTCCATCGTCATGACAAAGGCCTTTTTCCCTCTTGAGCATCGTGCCAGCTGATATCCGAAGGGCTACTGCGTCAGACATCGACGCTCTGACCGCGATTGAAAATGCGGTGTTCGAAACCGACCGCATGTCGCGACGTGCGTTCCGCCGCTTCGTCCGCGCCGATACGGCAGCCGTGTTGGTCGCCGAAGCGGCGAGCAGGCTTGCGGCCTATTGCGTCGTGCTGTTCCGGCGGGGAAGCGGGACTGCGCGGCTCTATTCGATCGCCGCTGCCCCCGGCGGGGAGCGCAATGGCTATGGCAGGGCGCTTCTTGATGCAGCCGAGCGGGCGGCCATAGGCCGGGGCTGTGCGTCGCTGCGCCTCGAGGTGAGGGCGGACAATGACCGCGCGCGCGAGCTCTACGAAAGGAATGGTTACCACCGCATTGGCGAAGTGCCCGGCTACTATGCCGATGGGGCGACCGCCTTTCGGTATCAGAAACAGCTTCACGCGGCGGAAGCAGATGCCGGCACGCCGCTCCACGCGAAGCGCAAGACGGCATGAAGCGCGGGGATAGCGTTGATCCGCTTCAAACGGCGCTCGACGCGGAAGGCCGACTCATTTTTTATCCGGCCTGAAGGCACAGGCACGATGTACCCCCGTATCAGTCGCGCCATCAAAATCCATGGAAAGCGTTTGACACGATGACGTGGGTCATTCTTACAGGTCGGCAGAACGATATCGATCCGTTCGCGACGCCGCACAAGATCATCACCAACCGCGATTACCTCGCGCATCCCGTACTGTTTCGCGGGCAGCGGCCGAAGGTGATCAATCTCTCCAGCCGCTACAGCTATCAGTCGCGCGGCTACTATGCGTCGCTGCTGGCGAGTTCGCGCGGCCACAAGGTCATTCCGACCGTCGAAACGATGATCGACCTTTCCGAACGGAAGCTCTACGAGCACGCGCTTCCCGAGCTCGAAGTGGCGCTCAACAAATGCCGGAAGGACCTTGGCGGAGCCTTCCCATCGAAGGTTTCGGTATTTTTCGGCATCGGCCCTTCCAGGGCATGGGACCGTTTCGCAAAACTCCTGTTCGACTGGTTCCGCGCGCCCGCGCTCGAAGTGGTGATCCGGGAAGGCGAATGGGCATCGATCCGCAAGATCGGTTTTCTGCCGCTGGCGCGCATGAGCGACGAGGAAGAAAAGCGCTTCCTCGAATGCCTGGAGACCTACACGAGCCGCGAATGGCGCGACACCAAGACGAGGACGCCCTCCCGATACACGTTCGCGACGCTTGTCGACCCGCATGAGGAACTGCCGCCGTCGGAAATTTCATCGCTAAGGTATTGGGCGAGGATTGCCGAGAAGATGGGCGTGGAGGTTGAGCCGATCACAAAGAAAGATCTGGCAAGGCTCGCCAACTACGACGCGCTGTTCATCCGCGAGACAACGTCGATCTCCAACCACACCTACCGCTTCGCCCGGCGCGCGCAGCAGGAGGGCATGCCGGTCATCGACGATCCTCTGTCGATGATCCGCTGCACGAACAAGGTCTACCTGAACGAACTGATGACCTATAACAAGGTGCCGGTTCCGCCGACCGTGATGATCGCCGGGCCGGCCGATCTCGACGTTGCGGCGCAGACACTCGGCTTTCCGCTCGTTCTGAAAATACCGGACAGCGCTTTCTCCCGCGGCGTGAAGAAGGCCTGCAACCTGGCGGAACTGAAGACTTTGGCGACCCAGTGGCTTGAGGATTCCGATCTCCTGATCGCGCAGAAGTATGTGCCGACGGACTATGACTGGCGTATAGGCGTGCTCGGCGGCGAACCGCTGTTCGCTGTCCAGTACCTCATGGCCAAGAAGCACTGGCAGATCGTCAACCACAAGGCATCCGGCAAGCCGGACCAAGGGGGCCTCAAGACGTTCACGCTGAAGGATGCGCCAAGCCATGTCGTCGAGACCGCCGTGCGCGCGGCGCGTTGCATCGGCGACGGCCTTTACGGCGTCGATCTCAAGGAGACGCCCGACGGGGTCTATGTCATCGAAGTCAACGACAATCCGAACCTCGACCATGGCTGGGAGGATTCAGGCGAGAAGGACGAAGTCTGGATCAGGCTGACCCAGTGGTTCCTGGAGAGGCTCGACCGCTAGGGTGGTTCAGTGTTTGATTGAATCACTGAGCCACTCTAGCTGTTTATTCTAACGCAATTCCGGACGGAAAACCGGGTTCCACTTTTCCTGGAATTGCTCCCAAACCGAGGCGGTTTCGCAGCGACCAAACATAAACGCGCAAACAAAAAGGCGGGGAATTCCCCGCCTTCCGATGCTCGGTAACCTGACTGGAACATGCTCGGTCCGGTGCCTGCAGCAATCTGCTGCGTCGACCTCCGGATCGTCCTCATGCACTTGCGCGCTCTTGGCGCAACAGCCAGTACATCCGTGACTTGCAGCGCTTCCGGCTCAGCCGGTGCGCGCGAAAAATCAGGCTACCTTGCTGAGAGACCCAGCGGACGACTTGCCGGTACGGCGGTCCTGCTCGATCTCGAAATTGACTTTCTGGCCTTCAGCCAGGCTCGACATGCCTGCGCGCTCAACAGCGGAAATGTGGACGAAAACGTCCGCACCGCCGTCGCTTGGCTCGATGAAGCCGAAGCCCTTGGTGCTATTGAACCATTTAACGGTACCGGTTGCCATATGCGTATTCCTTCAAAGTTTGCAACGTGGTTGATCTGACAGAGAAGCCAGACCGGTTCGTATCGAGATTTTGGAGATAGACGTCAGCAAACGCGGTTTCCGCGGGGCCACGAGATCGATCGGCCGAAAATATCAACACCGCTCATATAGGCGAACCGGTCCGCCGTGGCAAGGCCAAACTGCTACAACTGGCTCGCAGGCAGGGCTGAGCAGGAACAAAGCCTTGATTATCCAACGTTTCCGGTTCACCAAAAACCCTTCCTACCTTGACGGCAGCGAGGAAGTCCTATCCGCGCGTTTTCTCGATTGCCGAAAAGCGCGTCATGAAAGCGGTCTGCACCTTTCGCGCGGGCCGGGGCGAAAGGTCGTAGCGATCGGCATGAATACCGCGCGGCCGGCCGAAAAACTGCGTCGCCTCAGCGATCGAGAAGCCGGCAATCAGCGTGGCCTCGAAATAGGCGGCGATCTGGTCAGCCTTCTTGATGTCCTTGCGCAAGCCGGCCGCGACCTCCGCGGGGAGGGAAAAGCGCAGATGGATGGCCCGCTGCAGCCGCTGTTCCACGTCCTTGTATCCGCCGCCGCCGACAACCGATTTGAAAGGCGAAATCATATCGCCGATCACATATTCCGGGGCATCGTGAAGCAGGGCGGCAAGCCGCGAATCCGGTGAGGCCCCCGGCACGATCTCGCAGAAGATAGTCTCGACCAGCAGCGAATGCTGCGCCACCGAGAAGGCGTGGTCGCCGCTCGTCTGGCCGTTCCACCGCGCAACGCGCGCCAGTCCGTGCGCGATGTCGGCAATCTCCACGTCGAGCGGCGAGGGGTCGAGCAGATCGAGACGCCGGCCTGACAGCATGCGCTGCCATGCGCGTGGCGGCGCTCCCGGCCTGTCTGCCATCAGGCTTCCTCCGCCCCGGCGGCATGTTCCGAAAATGTGAACGTGGCCCAGGGCGGGATGGAGAGTTCCACGGGCAGGCCGTCTGCCAGAAGCGGAATGCCGCCGTCCATTGCGTCTTTCACCCGGTCGATGCGCGCAATTGCCAGACCTCTGTTGCCTGCGACGGTACCCAGCGTGCCGACTGAGCGGCCGTTCGCCGTGATGTCGGTTCCGCTCGACGGCAGCGGTCCGTCCGCTTTGACGAGCAGAACGCGCCGTCGCGCAGTGCCGCGATGCTGCATCCGGGAGACTACCTCCTGGCCCACATAGCAGCCTTTCCTGAGACCGACGCCGCCCAGTTGTTCGAGAAGCACGTCATGCGGAAAAGCCTCGCCGAGCGCATAGTCCGCACCGCTCTCCGCAATGCCATAGGCGACGCGCAGGTCGTGCCATTCGCCTTCCTCGCCCGTCGTGCGCGGCTTCAGACCATAGATCCGCTCGACGGCTGAATCCGCCGGAAAACGCTGGTCGCGCACGCTGCTTGAATCAGATTGCGAGCTTGTTGACTCACTGTGCGAAGCGCCGGATTCAGATTTCCAGGAAACCGAGATAAACGATTGATCCTGCTTGGCGATTTCAACTTTAGCCCGCAGTTTGTAAAGCGTCAGCCGGCGGATGAAATCATCGGCGACATCGGACCGGCACTCCAGGAAGAACGCGTCCGGGCCGGCGCGCGAGATCAGGAAATCGAAAAGGATCTTGCCTTGCGGCGACAGCAGTGCGCCCGGCCTCGCTATACCTTCCGTCAGGGCATCGAGGTCGGTCGTGATGATGTTCTGCAGGAAATGTTCCGCTTCGGGGCCGGAAACAGCGACGAGGGCACGATCGGGCAGATGGACGACAGTCATGGGGCGCAGCAGCTTGCTTTTCGGAAGGCCATTACGTAAGCCGCCCGGCTAAGAGCGGCAAGACCCGATGGGCGCGATGACACAAACGTTCGATTTCATTCTGAAGGGCGGCATCGTCGTCAATCACGACGGGCAGGGGCAGCGCGACATCGGCGTCGCCGCCGGGCGCATCGCCGCGATTGGCGCCTTGAGCACGGCGCAGGCCGGGGAGGTGATCGATTGCCGTGGGCTGCACATCCTCCCCGGCGTGGTCGACAGCCAGGTGCATTTCCGCGAGCCGGGGCTGGAGCACAAGGAAGACCTCGAGACTGGCTCGCGGGCCGCTGTGCTGGGCGGCGTGACGGCGGTCTTCGAAATGCCGAACACCAAGCCGCTGACGACGAGCGAGGAAGCGCTGGCCGACAAGGTGCGCCGCGCCACCAACCGTATGCATTGCGATTTCGCCTTCTGGGTGGGCGGCACACGCGACAATGCCCCGCATGCGGGCGAGCTCGAACGTCTTCCGGGTGCGGCCGGCATCAAGGTCTTCATGGGCTCATCGACCGGAGATCTGCTGGTCGAGGACGACGAAGGCGTTTTGTCGATCCTCAAGCAAACGCGCCGCCGCGCCGCGTTTCATTCCGAGGATGAGTTCAGGCTGCGTGAACGGTTGGGTGAGCGTGTCGAGGGCGATCCCTCATCGCATCCCGTCTGGCGCGACGAGATCGCCGCCCTGCAATGCACGGAACGCCTGGTGCGCATTGCCCGCGCCGCCCGGGCGCGCATCCATGTCCTGCACATCTCCACGGCCGAAGAGATCGATTTCCTCCAGCACCACAAGGATGTCGCGAGCTGCGAGGCGACGCCGCACCATCTCACCTTGTCGGCCGACGACTATGCCCGGCTCGGCAATTTGATCCAGATGAACCCGCCGGTGCGCGCGGCCCGCCACCGTGAGGGAGTCTGGCGCGGCATTTCGCAAGGGATCGTCGATGTGCTCGGCTCGGACCACGCGCCGCACACTTTGGAGGAGAAGGCCAAGCCCTATCCGAACTCGCCTTCCGGCATGACCGGGGTGCAGACCTTGGTGCCGATCATGCTCGACCACGTCAACGCCGGGCGTCTGACGCTGGAGCGTTTCGTGGACCTCGCCAGCCACGGTCCGCAGCGCCTGTTCGGCATGGCGCGCAAGGGCCGCATCGCCGCCGGCTACGATGCCGATTTCACGGTCGTGGACTTGAAGCGCCGGGAAACGATCACCAACGCTCAATCCGGCTCGAAGGCAGGCTGGACCCCCTATGACGGCAGGGAAGTCACTGGCTGGCCGGTTGGCACAATCGTGCGCGGAAACCGCGTCATGTGGGAGGGTGAGATCGTGACGCCCGGGCAGGGACAGCCGGTGTTGTTCTCCGAGGCGCTGCCTGGGGTCTGATGAAGATTCAGGTGATGCCGGCCTGCAAATGTCCCTGCGCATCAGGGGCGCGCCCCTCCCTTCTCCCCCTCGTGGGAGAAGGTGGCCGAGCCGAAGGCGAGGTCGGATGAGGGGTGCTGGAAGAAATGAGATGTGTCAGAACTGCGTGCAAAGCATTGACTTCGTAGCCATTTCGGCTACGGCGGTATTCAGCCGAACACTCCTCATCCGTCTCGGCGCTGCGCGCCGATCCACCTTCTCCACACGGGGAGAAGGGACTAGTCCTAATCCCCCGCGACGAAGAACGACCAGCGGCCGTCGGGCGTGATGCCGACGCGGTAGAAGATGTAGGAGCCGTAGGCCTTCATGTCCTCATAGTCTCCGGCGGTAACGATCTTGAAAAGCTCGACGCGCTGGCGCGCATCCAGCTTGTCCAGAGGGATCGCGAAGAAATAGGGCCAGACATAGAGTTCATTCGGCGTCCCGGCGTCGAGATGGACATAGCCGGCGCTCAGCACTTCCTCCAGGATCGCAAGGATTTCATGCCCTTCCTTGTCGCCCGAAAGCTCGCGCAGGAAGGTGATCGGATCGCCTTCGATGCCGCCGAGCGAAAGCTGAGTTGCGCCTTCGCCCATGCCGAGCAGAGGCCGCAGCCCCTCGATGTCACCGCGCTGGGCAGTGTCCACGATCAACTGCCGCATACGCCGCACCGGTTCCGGCAGCTTTGCGAGGTCGTAGATGACCTCGGGGGGTGGCGCGTCAGGGTCGATTGCCGGCCTTGCCGTACTGGGACCGCCGTCTTGCGGAACCGCTTCATCAGGCTCGGCATCCTCTGGCGGCGTTTGCTCTTCTCCGGAGGGAGGCGTGGTCTGAATCGGATCGGGCAGCGGCACTGAATTGACCGGCGGCAGCGGCTCATGCTGGATCTCATCGTCAGATGGCGCAGGAGCCGGCGCTTCCTCGCGCTTGATTTCGCTCAGCGACCACGCAGGGGTCACGACAGCTGAAGACGCCAAAATGATGGAAGCAAAGAGCAGTGGAAGCCACGCGCAAAAACGGTTGCTGCCGGCAGGCGCGGCCGGTGCGCCGCATATTTTCAGGATCATAGTCGCACTCTCTCACCCAGGCCGCCGCTGGCCCGGTCACCCGGCGCGATCATACACATTAATAAACGCTTGGGGATGCGTCAGAGCAACACCCAAGAAAATCATGCTGCAGTGCGTTAGAACAAGATGAGATTAGGTGTGGCCGTTCTGCCGGCGGGAATTTGCCGCAAGGTCGAGGGATTCGGCGATGGTCGTACCGGTGGTACGGCCGAGCCGGAGCCCGAAGGATTTGAGGCAAATTGACCCGGCCCTCCGGGTTTCCGCGCGGCGGCCGCCCACTTTGTCGGGCCGCTCGGCCGATGGAACCCCATCGACCTTCGCGACCCTCCGCGTGGATCGCCTCGCCGCACGAGAAACAGAACTGGCCATACCTAACCTAATCTTGTTCTAGTGCCAGCGCGTTTCGTCGAACTCTCCGGCGACGACCCTGTCGCGCATACGATCCAACAGCGCGAGCGCGGCGCTTTCGCCGCTGGAGCGCAACAATTCAGCGACGGCGGTCGCCAGCGCGGCCTCGGCAATGATGTCAGGCTCGATGCCGGCTGAAAGCCCTTCGGCCCAGGCCTCGTTGTGACTTTCCACGGCGGTCAGCCGCTTCTCTTCCCGTACGAGTGCGTCGATATCGCCAACAGTTTGTACCATAGCTGCTTTCCACCCGTTCAAGTTCGACCCCGCGGTCCGGTTCAACTTGAATCTTCCCTTTAATGTCCCATTAAGGTTTTAGCACAATGTGCTGCCGTTGTACTTCAGGCACTTGGGGATAAGTTAACCACCCGTTAATTGCCGTAGCGTCCGGCAATCTCGCGACTGAGTGCCTCACCCTCCTTCATGTATCGGTCGATGGCTTCCACCGCCGAGCTCGTACAATTGACGTAGATTTCGTCGAACGAACGGTATCCACGGTTGAAGTTGGCGATGAATTTCGCACGCCGCGCTTCATCCGGTTTTTCTGCCTCGAGCAGCTTCTCCATCTGTTCGCGCCAGTGACTGCCGCGCTCGCCGCAAAGATTGCGAAGGTAGTGGAGTGAGCCAAGCACCTCCGCCAGCCGCATCAGGCGCGCTTCGAATGGCGCTTCCACTGCTGTCGCAGGCGGGAGGCCGGCGAGCCCGCAGGCTAAAGCAACATAAAGACCGAGAAGGGCAGGGCGACGGCGCATATGGGCCTAGTGACGAAAGATTTTGTCAGACGCAAGGCGTGGCTCTGATGCGACCGCGTCGGGCATCAGGATCTAGCGATTGGCCGGCTGGGTCAGTAGTTCGCGCGCGACCTCCATCACCGATTCGATCACCGGCATGGAGGCCATATCTGCCAGGGAGTGCCAGCCGGCTTCGTCTGCGTCGTCGCCAGCTGTCGGTTCTCCTTCGACATATAGGCCTGCGAAGACCTGAAGGCGGAAGCTCACTGGTTCGCCATGAGCCTCGCTCCCGATAAGGTATTCGCGATGCGGGGTCAGCGTTCCGGCGTGGAGCCCGGTCTCCTCGAACAGCTCGCGCCGCGCGGCATTTTCCGCGGATTCGCCGGGTTCGACCCGGCCGCCCGGAAAGGCATAGAGGCCAAGCGAGGGCGCGCGTCCTCGCCGGACCAGGAGGATTTGGTCACCCCGCACCAAAGCCACCGAAACGGCGGGTATTTCCTGCGGTCCCATTCTTCGCGAAGCCTCGTTGAATTTGTTGTGGAAGAAGGCCGTCTGCCTGCTGATCCAATTGTCTCGCGATGATGCAATGCTCAGATGAGGCTTGCAACCGATGGGCGGGCCGTCGTCTGCATGACGCGTGCCGCCAACCGCGGGAAGGTAGATTTGAAATGTGTGGACGTTTCGCGCTGACGGCGGGACCCGAGGAGACGGCTGATTTCCTCGGCGTTGCAG
>JBEVEP010000022.1:0-8342 GCA_040512755.1 Mesorhizobium sp. | reverse complement strand
CGCTCCTCTACCCGCTTGCGGGGGTGAGGAGTGGTCGCCGAAGGCGACGAAAAGCCAACGATTTGGCCTTTCGAACGACGAACGCCCGAAGCCATAGCGAAGGGCCGGGCCGGGCAGGCAGGTGAGGGGCAGTACAAACGGTCAAAAGTAGGAGCCATCGGTATTGCGTGCCTTCAGCCCAGCGGGGCGGTTGCCTCTTCCAGCCATTTCAGCGTCTCGCCGTCCACCATGGGGCCGATTTCGGCCAGAACCCGTGCGTGGTAGGCGTTCAGCCATTCGCGTTCGTCCGCCCTGAGTAAGTCGGTTCTGATCAAGCGCCGGTCGATCGGCGCCAATGTCAGCGTTTCGAAGGCGTGCATCGCAATCTCGCCGCCGGGAATCTGTTCGGCTGGCGTGACAATGATGAGATTCTCGATCCGGATGCCGTACTGTCCTTCCTTGTAGTAGCCGGGCTCGTTGGAGAGGATCATGCCAGCAAGCAGCTTTTCCGTGCCGGTCTTCGCGATTCGTTGCGGGCCTTCGTGGACGGACAGATAGGAGCCGACGCCATGCCCGGTGCCGTGGGCATAGTCGAAGCCTGCCTGCCAATGGGCGTGCCGGGCGAAAGCGTCGATGTCGGCGCCACGGGTGCCTGCCGGGAAGCGAAGCGTCGAGATGGCGATCATCCCCTTGAGCACCATGGTAAAACGCTCGCGTATTTCCTCACTGGGAGCGCCAATCGCGATGGTGCGGGTGATGTCGGTCGTGCCGTCCTGATACTGCCCGCCGGAGTCCAGAAGGAAGAGCTCGCCTTCCCCAAGCTTGCGGTTGGTCTTGCGGGAAACATGATAGTGGATGATGGCTCCGTTGGGACCTGAGCCGGAAATCGTGTCGAAGGAGATATCCCGCAGAGGCATCTGCGTTTCTTCTCCCACCGAGCGGCGGCTCTCCTCGAGTTTGGTCACCACGGCGATCTCGTCGAGCGAGCCTGCCGGCTGACGGTCGAGCCAGCAGAGCAGTTTGGCGACCGCCGCGGCATCGCGCCGGTGAGCCGCGCGGGCGCCGTCGATCTCAGCCTGGTTCTTTGTCGCCCGCGGCAGGCGGGCAGGATCAGCCGCCGAAACCACCGTGCCGCCATTGTCCTCCACCAGTGCGCGAATACGGTCGGCCGCAAGCGCTGGATCGAGCGCAATCCGGGCGCCGGATTTGGCGAGCCTTGTTACCTCGGCTTCAAGCCTGTCCGGAGCGTAGAGGTCGGTGAGCTGCGTAAGGTAGGCTTCCGTTTGCATTGGAAGCTTCCGCTTGTCCATGAAGAGCATGCACCCGCGCTCGGCGGTGAGAATCGCGAAACCAAGGGCAAGCGGCGTGTGCGGAACGTCCTTGCCGCGAATGTTCAAGGTCCAGGCGATCGACGACGGATCCGTGAGGACCGCATGGGATGCGCCCTCCTTGCCGAGTGCGGCGGCAAGTCTCGCAAGCTTGTCGCGGGCGAGTTCGCCGGCGAAGGCGAGGGGGTGGATCTCAACCGAAGCCAAGGGCGGCTTGGGCTGATCGGTCCACAAAATATCAATGGGATTCTTCTCAACCGGAACCAGACTTGCCCCGACCTTTTCGGCTGACGATTTGAGCGCCTTGACGTCGCCAATCGTATGTAGCCACGGGTCGAAGCCGATGCGCGCGCCCTTGCCGAGGTTGGCCTTGATCCAGGCCGGGGGTGGCGTTTCGACAAGATTCTCGACCGTGAAAATCGCCGGGTCTACTTCGCTCCGAACCTGCAGCTGGTAGCGGCCATCAACGAAGATGTGCGCCCGATCCCGCATTACAAGCGCGATACCTGCGGAGCCCGAGAACCCCGTCAGCCACCGAAGCCGTTCGGAACGCGCCGCTACGTATTCGCCCTGATGCTCGTCTGCGCGCGGCACCAGAAAACCATCGAGCTCGTTGTCGCCCAGCCATTTGCGAAGTTCGGCGATGCGTCCCGCGCTGCTGGATGAATCGCTTTCATTGTCGAAGGTCTGGAACATCGAACGATCATCCTTTGCGAGGGTTTTCAGCGTGGCGCGACGCTAGCCGCGCTAGGCGCTGGTTGCAACTTTGCGCCGTTGGGCCAGCAAGAACAGATGGGTGCCATGCAAAGACCATACTGACAAAGCGCTTTTGCGAGACTTACGTTGGCTTGGGGAGGACATGGCATTCTGTTTGGAGAATGGCAATGACGACCAAGGCACGTGGATTCTTCGCAGGCGCGTTGGAGGCTTTCGTGGCGGCGCGTGAAGCACAGGGCGCTCGCTATGCAAATGCCGCCCTCCTCGGGTTGGATGACGCTACCCTGAAATCGCTTGGCTACACCCGTGAAGAGCTCAAGAAGCGGGCGAGCGCCTACCTCATCTGACTAACCGGTTCCGTTCCGGAGTCTGCGATGTCCAAGGCGGAGCTGCCTCGTTTCAACGTTTCAGGTGGAGGGTGACCCAGCCTTCCCGCTCAAGCGTGTGGACGTGGCGAAACTTCTGTCCGACATAGGCGGCGATCACGGCGTTGCGCTGGCGATCGAGGATTCCGGACAGGATAAGCGAACCGCCGGCTGAGACATGCCGGGCCATTTCGGGCGCCAGACGCATTAGCGGCCGGGCGAGGATGTTGGCGACAATCAGATCGAAAGGCGCCCGCGCTGCAAATGCCGGGTGATGGAGCCCCGGTGCGGTTCTCGCCTCGACATAGGCGCTGACGTGATTGAGACGCACGTTTGCCGTCGCAACGACCGTCGCCACTGGATCGATATCCGTGGCGAGAACCGGTATTCGCGCCAGCTTCGCTAACGCAATCGCCAGCACCGCACTACCGGTGCCGAGGTCGAGCGCGTTCCGGGGCCGTTCGCGTTTCGCCACGTGCCAGATCATGTCGAGGCAGCCTGACGTGGTGCCGTGATGCCCTGTGCCGAAAGCGAGTCCGGCTTCGATCTCGATAGCAAATTCGCCGACACGGCTCTTGTCGCGGTCATGCGCGCCATGCACGAAAAAACGCCCGGCGCGAACGGGTTTCAATCCTTCCAGTGAGAGCGCGACCCAATCGGTGTCTGGCAGGACCTCCCGCGCTATGGCAATCTGCGGAGCAAGTTTTCCAATAGCGTCGCGGACGCGATGTTCCACAGCATCGATGTCGCCGTCGGCATAGAGCGAAACTTCATGGATGTCCTTCGCCTCGTCCACGTCGATCAAGGCGAGCGGATAGCCGTCATCCTCGAACGCAATTTCAAGCGCTGCGTAAATGTCTGCCGCCTGAGAGCGCGAAGCCGTGAGATGGAGACGGGTCTGCGTCTTCTGTTCGTCGTCCATTAAAGCTTCTTGTCCCAATTTTCTTCCAGCCATGGCGGCGGCGGTGTGTCGAGACCAAGGGCGCTGGTGATGCCCCGGCGGCGCAGCCACGGCATCGACGTGGCCAGCGGCATGAACACATTTCTCAGCCAAAGTGCAACCGGATTGCACATCAGGACCATGCGCGTGTTTGCATGGGTCTGCGCGAGTACGAGCCTGACCGCCGGCAGGCGAAGCGCGGAATACTCCGCCTCACGGCCTTCCGAAATTAGCCACGCCAGCCAGCACGCATCTTCGATGCCGAGATTCATGCCCCGGCCACCGACCGGCGAATGGATATGCGCCGCGTCACCCGCAAGGAAAACGCGGCCTTTCGACATCGGCTCGACGTGACGGAACGAGACGTGAAAATCGGATACCCACAGGACGCGGTCGATGGGAGCGGGGTGTTCGATACGCTCCTGAAAATCCGCGACGGTCGAAACGTAGCGCAGTGTGTGGGCATCGACAGGGATGCGGGCAATCACACCGGGATTGAGGAAATTCGCCGCAACGTGACTGGTGTCGATTGGTTCGGTGTAGCGAAAATCGGCGAGGTAGAAAGTCTCGGTCAGAACTTTTCCTGCAAAATCGAGGCCGACAGCCTTGCGCACCGCTGAATGCGCGCCATCAGCGCCGATCACCAGATCGAAAACCGGGGTTTCAATTTTGCCGTCGGGCCCAGTCAATGTCATCGCCTCGGCATTTTCAGTCTGTTCGAGCGTTGTGAGTTCAGTCCGCCACTCCGGAGCAACGCCGTGGCTGCCGAGGCATTCCAGAAGGATGTGCTCTGTGCGGCCTTGCGGGAGTGTATGCATGCCCTTGAAACGTCCAGGGACGTCGGTCGTGTCAAACCTGGCCAGCGGTCGCCCTTTTGAGAACATCCGCATTTCCCGGACCTGCTGCGCTTCAGCGAGAATCTTCTTTGTCGCGCCGGCTGCTTCAAGCAGTTGAAGTGTGCGAACGTTGATCGCCAATGCTCGGCTCTGCTCGATCGGGCCTAGGCCCGCGCCCTTTTCGATGATCCGGGGCCGCAGGCCGCGTCGTGACAGTTCAAGGGCGGCCGTCAGACCGGTCGGACCAGCGCCGACCACGAGGATCTTTGGGTTGGCAGAGGCATCTGCCAAGGTGAGCTCCTCTCAGCCTTCAGACGCCAGCCGTTTGAGTTTTGCGAGTGCTGTGTCCGGATTTTCGCCATAGGCGATCGTGCCGGCGAAATCGCCCCCATTGGACAGCAGCAGGATCGATGCCGTGTGATCCATCGTATAGTCGCCACCCTCAAGGGGAACCTTCTTCGCATAGATGCCGAAAGATTTGGTCATTGCGGCGATCTTGTCGGGGCTGCCCGTGATGCCGGTGATACGGTCCGACACATTGGAGATATAGGCGTTCAGCACTTCCGGCGTGTCGCGCTCCGGATCGACCGATACGAAATAAGCGCGGATGTTCTTGCCATCGTCGCCAAGTTTCTTGAGCCAGCCGTCGAGCTCGAAGAGCGTGGTTGGGCAGACCTCCGGGCAATGCGTGAAGCCGAAAAACACCGCCGAGGGCTGGCTGCGGAATGCAGCTTCAGTGATCTCGCCACCCTTCTGGTCGACGAGTGTGAAGGGCGCACCATACGGCTCGCCCCCATTTACCGTGCGATACCACTGAAAAGTAATGAAGCCGACGCCGGCCGCCATCAGAACAAGTATGCCGACGAGAATGGAGCGCATCATGGGGAATTTGGTCCGGCTGGGTTTGAGGTTGGCAAGCAGGTCAGAAACACCAGGAGAGGCCCGTTTCCGCCATGGACATGAGAATGGCTGGTCCATTCTCCACCCAGGCCGCGAAGGCCAATCCGGTGGCCGCAGCCACCGCCACTGCCGCGAGGCCAATTCGGGTAATCGACGGCAACATCTTTCCTGCAGACGATTTCATGTCCAAATAATAGCGTTCGGATTTGCAGTCCGGAAGACGTCGCGTTGCCGCGGCGCCGTGACGGAGCTGCGACCAGGGAGTTCTTGCAAAGGACACGCTCGGCTCGCTTTGAGCGTCCTTGCCGTGCCAGGAGAAAAATCATGCGCATTTCTACTTTGATTGCCGCCGCGATGCTGCTCTGCGCCGCGCCTGCCGGTGCGCAGCAGGTTGGCGAAATCGGGGTCGACTGGTTCGGCAATGACATTATCGTCGAAGCCATACGGGATCCGGCGGTCGCTGGCGTCACCTGCCACGTTTCCTATTTCGAGCGAGGCATTGTGGACCGTCTCCAGAAAGGCAACTGGTTCGAGGACCCTTCGGATACGTCGATTTCCTGCCGGCAGACCGGGGCAATCAGGATAGGCAACATCGCGCTTGGCGAAGCAGGGGAGGAAGTCTTCAGCCAAGGCATCAGTCTCATCTGGAAAAAACAAGTGGTGAACCGCGTCTACGACAAAGCGAACGATACGCTGATCTACCTGTCGCATTCGCGCCAGGTGCAGGACGGCTCGGCCAAAATGTCGATCTCAACCATCCCGCTATTCGGACAGGATGTTGTCTGGGAAAAGGGAAAGCCGCAGTAGCGCGCCCCGACTTGCCGGGTTCAGCCGCGCGAGGTAAAGCCCGTCGATGGACGAACCGGCCGATCTCCGCTTCACCGACCCCGCACCGCGAATCCATCCGACGGCGGAACTGAAATCCTGCCGGCTTGGCCGTTATGCAGCAATCAGCGAGAGAGTGATCCTGCGTGAGGTCGTGGTTGGCGACTTCTCCTATTTCGAACGGCAAGCCGAAGCCATTTACACCTCGATCGGGAAGTTCTGCTCGATCGCCGCGAATACCCGCATCAACGCGCTCGAGCATCCGCTTGAGAGGCTGACGACGCACAAACTCACCTACCGGCCAAACGAGTACTTCCGCTATCTCGGCGTCGACACGGACTTCCGTGAGCGGCGGCGCGCCAAGCAGGTCATCATCGGAAACGATGTGTGGGTCGGCCATGGCGCAGTCATTCTGCCCGGGCTTACGATCGGCGATGGCGCCGTAATCGGCGCGAATGCCGTGGTTACGCGAAATGTCGCGCCCTATGAGATCGTTGCGGGTGTGCCGGCAAGGCCGCTGCGGTTGCGGTTTCCGCCCGAGATCATCGAACGTCTGCAAAGGCTTGCCTGGTGGGATTGGCCCGTCGAACGACTGTTCGAGGCGATCCCGGATATGCAGAGGTTATCAATAGAGGCATTCCTGGAACGCTGGGAACGCTGATCAGGCATACCCGCGTTGTCTTGGAGCGGTTCAGTGTTTCATTGAATCGCTGAACCGCTCTAACTCTTTGTTTTAACGCAATTCCGGACGGAAAACCGGTTTCCGCTTTTCCTGGAATTGCTCTAGCCAGGATCACCCTCGAGAAAAGCGGCGAAGGCGTCCCTGTAGTCCTCGTGCCAGCGCGATAGGGCAGGGCGGTTCTCAATGATGTCTCCCACTGCCCAGGCGATCCGGCGCTCGTCTGTTGCCCGGTTGGTCTCGTTGTCGGGGCACAGGATGTAAAAATCTCCGCGCGCAAGCCGCGCCAGCATAAAATCGGCCACCTGATCGGGAGTCCATGCGCCCGCCGGCTTCTCCGTCGCGCCGGTCGTCAGGCCGGTGAACGTGAAGCCGGGGATCAGGAGATGCGCGGTGATCCTGGCTCCAGGGTTGTTGCGCAGCTCATGCGCCAGCCCCTCGGTGTAGGTCTTCAATGCCGACTTCGAAACGTTGTAGGCAAGATTTCCGGGCGGCGTGGTGATGCCCTGCTTGGAGCCGGTATTGACGATCAGGGCCGGTGTGCCTTGTGATAGCATCCGCGGGGCAAATGCATCCACGCCGTAAACCGCGCCCCAGAAATTCACATCGATCAGTTGTTTCCACGCGTCGGGATTTTCCCACGGCCTTCCGGGATTGTTGCCGACCCCGGCATTGTTCATGAGGAAAGAGACCTCTCCGAAGCGTTTGTATGTCGCGTCGGCAAGCCGAAAGAGCTCGTCCTGCTTCGAGACATCGCACGCGACGGCCAGCACATCGCCGTCTTCGCCTGCGCCGCCCAGGGCGATGGCGGCCACATCACCGACCGCCCTTTCGAGCTGTCCGCGATCGCGATCTGCGAGCACCACCTTCATGTGCTTGGCGGCAAGCTGTTTTGCGACGGCAAAGCCGATGCCGCTGGCCGCACCCGTAATCACGGCGACGTGGCCGGGCGCAATTGCGGCAAGTGCGGGGTCAGCGGTCATCGGCGCGGTCCTTGATGGCAAGCGGGGCTGAGAGCAGTTTAGCCACATGCGAGGCTTTTGCTACCCGGTATGCGGTTCCTGTCAGAGAGGGGCTTGCCCGGAACCGAAACGGTACTTTGCCTGTTATCGTCGCAACACCGCTTGTTGTCCCGGCCATGCTGTTCGAACGACCGTTCACGAAAATCGCCAACCGCGTGGCCCATGCCACCGGCACTCCCGCCGCTTTTATCCTCTGCTGCGTTGTTATCGCGGTGTGGGCAGTCAGCGGTCCGGTCTTCGGCTTCTCCGACACCTGGCAGTTGATCATCAACACAGGCACGACCATTGTGACGTTCCTGATGGTCTTTCTGATCCAGAACACGCAGAACCGCGATGGGGCGGCGATTCAGGCCAAGCTCGACGAGTTGATCCGCACAGGCAAGGCGCACAATCATTTCATCGGAATCGAACATCTGACCGAATCCGAAGTCGAAGAATTTCGGAAAAAATGTGAGGCGGCCGCCAAACGCCATGACGAACGGATGGGGATGAAGAGATCCGCCAACGGCAAGCGGCAAAGCCGCGCCAAGGTGGTCGCAGGGTGAGGGCATTGGGAATCAAGCTTCTCCGTCGCCACGCCCCGTTGCCGGTCTGGCCATTGTCAATGAACTCTCCCTCTCGGGAGCAGTCGGGAAGCGGGGCGCTGGGTCGGCACCTCGTAAAGTAAATGTATGGCGCCTTCCCAGCGCCCCGCCGGTGGTCTTGCCCGATCGTCGGGGCCCCCGCGGTGGCCTCTGCCGGTGCGGGGGAG
>JBEVEP010000020.1:0-8452 GCA_040512755.1 Mesorhizobium sp. | reverse complement strand
GATGGCGGAAGCCTTTCCGAATAATCAGTTCGCATCGGGTGCGGTTCAAGTGAGGGTGAAAGGCTGCCCCCCCGGAACCCTGGACGCAATGGTCGGGCCACAATGTCTGTTCCCCATAGGGCATCATGATCGTTTCGAAGTGCTGCCTGCCGGGGTGGCTCGAGGCGAAGCTCGAATGATGTGCCGGATGCCAATCCTGCGTCAGTATCAAATGCTCGAAATTAGGTGAGAGCTCATTGATGATCGGCACGACTTCATCGCCGCCGGCGACGGCAAGCGCTCCGCCAGGGCAAAAATCATTCTGAACATCGATCACGATCAGAGCATGCGTAGCCATAGGGCGCCCCGTTTCTGAAAAGCGCTTTGTGCGCTTTAGCGGTTCAGTTTGATTGAACCGCTCTGAGTCCTTCTTGCAACGCAATTCCGGCGGAAAACCGGTTTCCACTTTTCCTGGAATTGCTCGGCGAAGGACACGAAAAAACGGCACCGCCGTCAACCGTCTTTCGCGGGCTGATGTCCGTCGCATCTGCAGCGGGTAGGCCGCAGCCAGACAAGTGCTTCAACGGTGCTCGCCGGATATCATTTGCACACGAACGAATTTCGCGTAGTCTCACTGATGGAGGCATCGTGTGACTCGTTACGCGAAACCGACGACGGTGGGAGAAGCGCTTGCGCTGCTCGCAGAAGGGCAGTGGCGCATTTTTGCCGGCGGTACCGACCTCTATCCAGCCCATGCCAATCAGCCGTTGAAGGAAAACGTGCTCGACATCAACGGGCTCGACGATTTGCGCGGTATTTCGGAGACCGAGACACATTTCGTTATCGGCGCGCGCACCACCTGGACCGATATCCTTGCAAGTCCTTTACCGCCTGCGTTCGATGCGCTGAAGGAAGCGGCGTGTGAAGTAGGCTCGGTCCAGATCCAGAACACAGCGACGGTTGCCGGGAACCTGTGTAACGCTTCGCCAGCGGCGGATGGCGTTCCGGCGCTGATGGTACTGGATGCTGAAGTCGAGATCGGTTCCCGGGACACCGTCCGATACCTTCCCCTAGAGCGCCTTATTCTGGGCAATCGCCGGACAGCGTTGCAGGGGTCTGAACTCGTGACGGCGGTTCGCGTCCCCAAGCAGTCGGCAGCAGGCGCTTCGTCATTCTTCAAGCTCGGTGCGCGCCGCTATCTCGTTATCTCCATTGCCATGACAGCTGCACGAATCGCAGTGAGAAGCGATGGCCTGATCGAGGATGCTGCAATAGCGGTCGGCGCGTGCTCGCCGGTCGCGATGCGCCTGAGGCCGCTCGAAACCGCATTGCGGGGCTATCCAGCCGGTGGCAATTTGCGGGAGATTGTTTACGCCCGTCATCTGACAGAGCTTCAGCCGATCAGCGATGTTCGCGGAAGCGCGGAGTACCGAAGCGAGGCAGCGCTGGAAATCGTCTCGCGCGCTGTGACTGCAGCCGCCGGCAAGGCGCGACATACCGGCCGGCCTGCGCCGGTGGCCGCATGAACGCCGCCGGGATCAGCCTGGAGGTCAATGGCCAGCCCGTCGCGGTCACTGTGTCGCCCATCGCCCGGCTCTCTACAATACTGCGCGACGAGCTGCGATTGACGGGCACCAAGGTTGGCTGTGATGCAGGAGATTGCGGGGCTTGTACGGTGCTCCTTGATGATGAACCGGTCTGCGCCTGCCTGGTTCCGGCCGCATCGGCGGCGGGCAGGAAAGTGCGGACCGTCGAGGGCCTGGCCAACGGGCAACTTTCCTTGTTGCAAGCGTCGTTCCTTCAACATGGCGCGGCGCAATGCGGCATTTGTACCCCGGGCCTTCTGATGGCAGCGACGGCACTGCTTGAGCGCAATCCAACGCCAAGCGAGGAAGACGTAAAATCGGCGCTGGGCGGCATACTTTGCCGCTGCACCGGCTATCGCAAGATTATCCACGCTGTGGTTGAAGCAGGCCGGATCCAAGGTACGCGAACACCGGAAGACGCCGGCTCCGGGCAGCCAGCCGATAGTTTCACCTCCGGAAAAGAAAACAGCCGCTCCGTCGCGGCCCTTGACCCTCAGGATGTGCAATGCGTTGGTAAAAGTGAGCTCCAAGCGGCAAGCTCCGAACGGCGCGCCCGAGCCGATCGCAGCCCCCCGCCGGTGGTCGAGACAGTAGGGAAACGGATAATCCGCTTGGACGGCGTCCCGAAGGTCACCGGGGCGGAACTCTTTGGCGCGGACGGTTTCCCCAGCGACGCGCTCGCAGTTCTCGTCGTGCGCTCGCCGTATTGGCGCGCATCTTTCTCTTTCGGCGATCTGGATGGGTTTGTCGCCGAGCACACCGGCATTGCCGCGCTCTATACGGCGAAGGACATTCCCGGGCGCAATTGCTTCGGCGTGTTGCCGGCTTTCGCCGACCAACCTGCACTGGCCGGGACTACGGCCCGGTTTCGCGGCGAAGCCGTTGCGGTGATCGCCGGTGAAGCGGCCGCGATTGGCGACTTGGACCTCAGCGAGTTCCCCATCAGTTGGACGGAGCTACCCTTTACTCTCGATCCTCACGAAGCACTGGCAGCCACCGAATTGATTCATGCCGGGCGTCCAGACAACATACTGGTCCAAGGCTTCGTGGAGAAAGGCAATGCTGATAATGCTATAAAAAGATCGTCTTGTTCCGTTTCCGGAACGATCGAAACGTCCTTTGTGGAGCACGCCTACATTGAGCCAGAGGCTGGCTGGGCAGAGATGGATGGCGACACGCTGGTCATCCGCGCCTGTACCCAGGCGCCCTACATGGATCGCAACGATACAGCCGCTGTGCTCGGGCTGAAGCCCGAAAACGTCCGCATCGTATCGACAGCAACCGGTGGCGGTTTCGGTTCCAAGCTGGATATGTCCGTACAGCCTTTGATCGGGCTTGTCGCCTTGAAGACTCACCGTCCGGCCGCACTGGCCTATTCGCGGGCGGAGTCCATGATGTCGACGACGAAGCGCCATCCCGCCATGATGCAGGCCACGATCGCCGCCGATGCCGAGGGAACCGTGACCGGCATGGTGTTCGAAGGCGACTTCAACACGGGAGCCTACGCGAGTTGGGGTCCGACCGTGGCAATACGAGTGCCGGTGCATGCCTGCGGCCCGTATGCCACGCCGAATTATCGCGCTATCGGGCGGGCGATCCATACCAATGGCCCCGTCTCCGGTGCTTTCCGCGGGTTTGGCGTGCCCCAGGCAACGATCATGCAGGAGACGCTGTATGACCAACTGGCCGATCGGGTCGGCATGGACAGGCTGGAATTTCGCTTGAAGAATGCAATTCAGAACGGCTCCGAAACGGTTACGGGCCATAGTCTTAACGAAGGTGTCGGGATACGGGAGTGTCTCCTGGCACTCAAACCGCATTGGACGCGCGCGCTCAATGATGCCACTTCCGTTAATTTGCGGGATAGAGGTCTGAGACGGGGCGTCGGCGTCGCGTCCTGCTGGTACGGGTGCGGCAATACCGGGCTGCCGAACCCGGCAACGATGAAAGTGGGCATTTCGGCGGAGGGCAAGGTTGTATTTCATCAAGGCGCGGTCGACATCGGCCAGGGATCGAACACGGTAATCAGCCAGATCGTCGCCGAGACACTGGGTTTGCCGCTCGCCGACTTTCAGCTGAAAGGGGCCGACACTGCCATTACGCCGGATGCCGGCAAGACTTCCGCGTCCCGCACGACATTTGTGTCCGGCAAGGCTGCTCAGCACGCGGCGCAAAGCCTGCGTGACGCGATATTGCGATTTGCCAATGTATCCGAGCGAGCGTCGTTATCACTCAGCGGACGAGCACTGACGATCCACGAGGGGGATGCGGTGCGCCATATCGATCTGACAGCGATGGGTGCGGATGCGGACGGCTTTGTCTTCGCAGCGCAGGAAACCTACGACCCGCCCACCACGCCACTGGACGCCAAGGGTCAGGGCAGACCCTACGCCATTTACGGCTATGGCGCCCAAATCGCCGAACTCGAAGTCGATCTGGCGCTGGGCACCGTCAAGCTAATCAAAATCACGGCGGCGCATGATGTTGGCAAGGCGATCAACCCTGTGCTGGTAGAGGGGCAGATCGAGGGCGGTATCGCACAAGGCATCGGCATGGCGTTGATGGAGGAATATGTCCCCGGCCGCACCGAAAATCTTCACGACTATCTGATCCCGACGATCGGCGACGTTCCGCCTATCGAGACGATTCTCATCGAAGTGCCGGACCCCGAAGGTCCGTTCGGCGCGAAGGGCCTGGGCGAACATGTGCTGATCCCGACCGCGCCGGCAATTCTCAATGCGATCCGTCACGCTACGGGCGCGCTGGTGACGACGCTTCCCGCGACGCCGAGCCGCGTGCTGGCAGCGATCCATGCCGCGAAGGTGTCGTCATGAGCGAAGTCGCGGAACGCTTTGAAACACACGAGGCTGGTGCCAAGCAGATCGGCGACAAGATCCGCTGCGATGCATGTCCCGTGATGTGCTACATCGCGGAAGGTCGAACCGGCGCCTGCGACCGCTACGGCAATGTCGGTGGCCGCATCGTGCGCATGGACCCTCTCACTATCCTGAGTGACGCCGTAAACGCCGGAAGTGAGGTCGTTCCGTTCGACGGCAAACCCTGGAACGGCGATCTCGTGAACAGGGGCCGCCGCTTTGTCACGGCGATAGGGGCTGGCACGACCTATCCGGACTACAAGCCCGCGCCCTTCATCGTGTCGCAGGAGGTCGAGGGCGTTGATCTCGTCACCGTCGTGACGGAAGGCATCTTCTCCTACTGCGGCGTGAAAGTGAAGATCGACACCGACCGTCATCTCGGCCCGGAAACGGCGACAGTGCGGGCGCAGGGCGAAGCTGTCGGCCATGTCACGACGGGCGAATACGGTTCGCAGATGCTGTCGCTCGGCGGCGTTACTCACCTGACCGGAGGCTCGAAGGCGGAAGGCAGGGTGACCTGCGAGACGCTTCTCGACCTCTGCAACCGAAAGCCGGTGGAACTCGCCATCGATGGCGGCGCGAACGTCATTGTCGAAGCGGGTAAGGCCCCCGTGATCGATGGCACTAAGGAAACGCGGACGCGCGTCGGTTGCGGCTCGGCCACGATCGGCATGTTCGCCACGCAATGGCGCGGCCTCGTGGACGAGGTCGTCGTCGTCGACGATCACATCACCGGCGTCGTTTCGGAACATCAGGCCGGCAAGGTACTGGGGTGGGAAGATACGGGCATCAAGATCGTGGGCCGGCGTTCGACCCCGGGCCGTTATTTCAAGGTGTCCGAGCCCGGCCTTGGCTGGGGCGGCACGACAATTTCGAACCCACTCAGCATTTTGGGGGAATGGAACGCCCGAAAAGGCGCTCGGCCCGGACTATCACTGCTGATGGTTTCAACCACGGGCGAACAGTTTGCCTACTACGAGCTCGACGACGACCTCAGGCCCGTCGAAAAGCCCTTCCCTGAACGGCTTCGGAAATCCGTCGGCCTGATCGAGGACAATTGCGAGCCGGCGCTTTGCACGGTGCTCTTCATGGGTGGGGCAGGCGGTTCGCTGCGGGCCGGAGTGGTGGAAAACCCTGTCAATCTCACCCGCTCGGTTCAAGGGCTGAACACCTATGTGACGGTCGGGGGAGCCCCTGTTTATGTCTGGCCGGGCGGCGGCATAACGCTGATGGTCGACGTGACCCGGGTGCCGGACAACGCATTCGGCTACGTGCCGACGCCGGCCCTGGTAGCGCCCATCGAGTTCACATTGCGCCGGGACGACTATGAGCGGCTGGGCGGTCACATGGCGCACGTGCGCACGGTCGAGGATGTGCTGGCGCATGGCGGTGAGTATCTTAATCCGCGCCGGGAGGCAGCAGCGCGCAATCCATGGCCGCTGCTCCAGTCATTGCGCAAGAGCCCTGCGCAATGAACGGTTCGCAAGCTGCATGGCTTCCGGATGGTCGGCGGCTGCATCTCAATCACGGACCCATCGACCTCATCATTGAGGCATTTGGCCGGGCTGAGGAGGTTCAACGGGCGTATGCTCAGGCCGTGAAGCGGTTCGAAACGGTGCTGAACGAGCTGGTGGAAGAACTGGCCGAACTCCGCCGTCCCGCTGCGACCAGGCCACGCTCGTTCGCTGGCCCGATCGCCGGCCGCATGGAGCGGGCGGTTTGCCGTCATTTCCCGGCCTTCATCACGCCCATGGCAGCCGTGGCAGGCTCAGTCGCTGACGAAATCATGACGGCGCTGCTCAGCGGCAGGACTCTCGACAAAGCCTACGTGAACAATGGCGGCGATAGTGCCCTCTATCTGGCCGACGGACACTCCCTGACCGCCGCCATTGCCGGTACCGGGCAAGGATTCGCTGACCGCATCGCGATCTTCGCGGAAGATCCGGTTCGCGGGATCGCCACAAGTGGCTGGCGCGGCCGCAGCCATTCCCTGGGAATTGCCGATGCCGTGACGGTCCTGGCGGGAACCGCCGCCGAAGCCGATGCCGCAGCAACATTGATCGCCAATGCTGTCGACCTGCCCGGACATCCCGGCGTCGTGCGGGTCGCGGCCTGCACGATCGACCCCGACAGCGATCTTGGCGCGCGAATGGTGACCCGGCATGTCGGTGCATTGTCTTCGCGCGATGTCGCCGCGGCGTTGGATCGCGGGCTGGCGGTGGCGGAGGCAATGCGCAGCGATCGCACGATCGTGGCTGCGGCGCTTTTCCTTGCAGGTGAAGTTCGGTTATGCGGTGACCTGATGCATCGCACGCGCGTCGGCTACGGAGCGAGTTCCGATCGAAATCCCTTGCCCGTCGGGTTCTCGCTGCTGGGGGCAAAGACAGCGGCGTCAGCCGAACTTTTGTGAGCAGAAAGAGGTCATATGCCTGACTTTCCGATCCGAAAAGTGGCCGTTCTGGTCGAAGAGATTTTTCACGAGGGCGGTCCCGCGGCGAAGGAGCCGCGCCGCCGGGCAGCAGCCATGGCGCTGGTCAGGAATCCATTCGCCGGGCGGTACGTCGAGGAATTGCAAGCCGCGATGGACGACCTGAAACCGCTCGGACTGCAACTGACCGACCGGCTTGTCGTCGCGCTGGGCGGGGATATCAAGGCGATCGACGGATTCGGCAAGGGCGCGATCGTGGGCACCGCCGGGGAGCTGGAGCACGGTGCGCTGTGGCATGTGCCAGGCGGCTACGCGATGCGCGAAAGGTTGGGCGAAGCCAAGGCGATCGTGCCATCTGCCAAGAAGGTCGGCGCGTTCGGCAGCCGCCTTGACGTGCCGATCGGCCACATCAACGCAGCCTATGTGCGAAGCCATTTCGACGCGATGGAGGTCGGGATCAGCGATGGGCCGCGGCCCGACGAGATCCTTTTCTGTCTCGTCATGACGACGGGTCCACGCATCCACGCCCGCATGGGCGGCTTGGCGGCGGCTGACGTCAAAGGGCAGGACGGGCTCCGGTGAGCGCTGTGCGGGACACTGTCGAACTCGCCGGGCCGGAAGCGGCGGCATCGGATTATCATCTGCAAGATCAGGTCGGTTTTGTGCTGCGTAAGGCACACCAGCGGCATGTCGCCATCTTCGCGTCGCACATCGCGGACCTGACGCCCCCGCAGTTTGCTGCGCTCGCGAAGCTGTACGATGTCGGGGAAACCTCTCAGAACCATTTGGGCCAGATGATCGCGATGGATGCCGCCACAGTGAAGGGTGTGATCGACCGGCTGAAGACGCGTGGCCTTGTCGTGCTTGCGAAGCATGACGGAGATAAGCGACGGTTACTGGTCAAGCTAACGGATCAGGGTCGCCAAGCGGTCGAACAATTGATTCCCAAGGCAAGAAAAATCACGGAAGAGACGCTCGCTCCGCTCTCGGCCAAGGAAGTGGCCGCTTTTCTGAAGCTGTTGGCAAAGCTCGCGTGAAATTGCGCACATACTGCACCGCAGCAGCAGGCTACAGTTCAAATCCAAAGCCTTGGTAACGCTTTGTGTTGTTGCAATGCAGCATTTGTTTTGCAGTGCAACAAGGACAGCATAGCCTATGGCTCGTAACTGGTCATGCGTGGAGCCGTAACATGCTTCAGATTGTGGTCCTTGTCTGCTCAGCCGCACTTTCACCGGCGGATTGCCAGCCCGAAACTGCCCTCAGCGTTATCAGTGCGCATGAAACGTCGAGCCCAATCGCCTGCGGCATGCAGGCTCAGGCCTTGATGGCGCGAACGACACTCGGAGGGAAGGCGCCCAGCGAATACCTGAAGATCAGATGCGAGCCTCTGCGGCCCGCGCGGATCGCCGGTAAGCTGTGAGACCGATGGCTCCTGCTTTCGACCGTCTGGACTGCCCCTCACCTGCCTGCCCGGCCCGGCCCTTCGCTATGGCTTCGGGCGTTCGTCGTTCGAAAGGCCAAATCGTTGGCTTTTCGTCGCCTTCGGCGACCACTCCTCACCCCCGCAAGCGGGTAGAGGAGCG
>JBEVEP010000006.1:0-4440 GCA_040512755.1 Mesorhizobium sp. | reverse complement strand
ACCCTTCTATCGTGCAATCTGGCATGTCGAGGCAGGGAGCCGCCGGATTCAGCGCACGAAAGCGTTCACCAAGCGCTCTGAAGCGAAAGCCTACGCGACCCAGATGGAAGTCGAAATCGAGCAACGCGGCGTCGGCGATCCCGATAGGCATGACCTCGGCCGTTACCTCAAGCGCTGGTTGGCGACGATACGACAGAGCGGTGAACTGTCGCCGACGACGCTGGTGAACTACAGCCACCAAATTCGCCGCATCAGTGCTCACATCGGCCACGTGCCGCTGAGCGAGCTCACCGCCGGCCACATTGATACCTGTTATGCCGCACTGCTTTCCGGCGGGCTGTCGCACGGTACGGTCAGGACCGCCCATTCGACATTGAAGACAGCGCTCGATCGAGCCCGAAAATGGAAACTGATCGCCACCAATCCCGCGACCGACGCCACCGCACCCAAAGTTCAAGCAAAAACCGGTACGGGCGCTCAGCCGCGATGAGGCGGCCAAAGTCCTTGCTGAGGCTGACCGTAAGCGTCGTGAGGACGCCTACCCGGGGATCGACTGCATTGTTTACCTACTGCTTGGCACCGGCATTCGGCGAGGGGAACTGCTTGGGCTGGCCTGGGAAGATATCGATTTTGAGGCGCTGACGATCGCCTTGAAGCGCGTCGTTATCCTTGATGAGACACGACGCCCGATTTTACGCGAAGGGGGAAAGACCGTCGCCAGTCGGCGGACGATTTCGATCACCCCCGAACTTGCCGAGCGGCTGCGCCGCCACAAAGTGCTCATTCTCGAACAGAAGGTTGCCTGGGGGCCTGAATATGCTGGTGGTCCGATGCTCTGCTTCCCGGCTATCGGTGGTGCATCCTTGCCGCCGCAATTGCTTGCCAACAAACTGCGACTGTTGCTTGGCCGCGCGGGCATCAAGGGCGCGCAGCCGCTGCACATCTTTCGCCATACGCATGCCAGCTGGTTAATGGCGGCGAGAACGAACCCCAAGGCGATATCCGAGAGGCTCGGCCACCGTAACGTCGCCTTCACGCTGGCGACCTACACTCACCCCACCCGGGAGGAGGATCGTGCGACGGCGGCACTGATGCAGGATTTGATCAAAAGGTGAACAAAGTGCCGCAAAAGTGCCGCAGGATTTCTACTGTTGCGCGTTTGTTCACACTTACGCAGAGTACCGCCTACTTCCACATGCTGCCAAAAAGTGAAGCTAATTCAATGGTTTGCGAAAGTACGGCGTTGCGCGCATAAGTTTAAAAAATCACATCAAGTATTGAACTTGAACAACATCACGTCGCCGTCCTGAACAACGTATTCCTTGCCTTCGTCCCGCGCCTTTCCGGCTTCCTTTGCTGCGACTTCGCCGCCAAGCGTCACGAAGTCGTCGTAGGCGATAGTCTGCGCGCGGATAAAGCCGCGTTCGAAGTCGGTATGGATGACGCCCGCCGCCGCTGGCGCCTTAGTCCCTTTCTGGATCGTCCAGGCGCGCGTTTCTTTCGGTCCAGCAGTGAAATATGTGATCAGGTCGAGCAGCTCGTAGCCGGCCCGGATTAGCTTGTCGAGGCCTGGTTCCTCCAGCCCCATGGAGGCCAGGAACTCCAGTTCCTCATCGTCCGGGAGCTGCGCCACCTCGGCTTCGATCGCGGCCGAAATCACGACGGTCCGGGCGCCTTGCGCCTCCGCCATTTTCTCGACGGCCCGGGTGTGCTCGTTGCCGGTGGCGGCGTCGGCCTCCGCGACGTTGCAAACGTAGAGGACAGGATGCGACGTGAGCAGATTGAGGCTTTGGAGAATGCTCAGGTCCTCGGCTGCGATGCTCTTCAGGAGCACGCGCACAGGCTTGCCGCCTTGCAGGAGCTCAAGAGACCTCTCCATCAGCGGCAGCACGGTAAGCGCTTCCTTGTCCTTGCCGGTTGCGCGCTTGCGAATTTGCACGATGCGGCGCTCGAGGCTTTCGAGATCGGCAAGCATCAGTTCAGTTTCGACGGTCTCTGCATCCGCGACCGGATCGATACGTCCTTCGACATGGGTAATGTCGTCATTCTCGAAGCAGCGCAGCACATGAACGATCGCGTCGACTTCACGAATGTTTGCGAGGAACTGGTTGCCCAGCCCTTCGCCCTTGGACGCGCCGCGCACAAGGCCGGCGATGTCGACGAAGGAGATACGCGTCGGGATGATCTCTTTCGATTTTGCGATCGCGGCGATCTTTTGCAGGCGAGGATCAGGCACCCCCACTTCACCGGTATTGGGTTCGATGGTGCAAAACGGATAGTTGGCAGCTTGCGCGGCGGCTGTTCTCGTGAGTGCGTTGAAAAGCGTCGATTTGCCAACGTTGGGCAAGCCAACGATGCCGCATTTGAAACCCATGATGGTGTCGTCCTATCGGGAAGTCAGAATTTGCAAAGGGCTATGGGCGAAAGGATCCATGATCGTCAAGCCTTCGACACTTTGGTCGTTCGCCAAGAAGTTCACTCCTTGCTGAACAGCCTCTTCAGCATCGCCGCCATGGGCCCGGTTTCGGGTACCTTGATCGCCGGTTCGTGCTTGCGCGCCTGGCGGATATGGCTCTCGGCCTTTTTTGCCCGCGGAGGCGGCCGATCATGGTCGCCGGTCGGCGTTAGCGTTTCACGAAGATTGAGGGTCACACGGTTCATGAAACCGCTTTCGTCACCCTTTGCGAGCATCTCCGCATTCGTAGCAATCGCGTCGAGCAGGGCGTCCACCCACTCTTTGTCTGCCTTCGCGAAATCGCCCAGCACATGACCGTGGACCAGGTCCTTGATGCCGGGGTGACCGACGCCGATCCGGACACGGCGGTAGCTATTGCCGATATGCTGGTCCAGAGAGCGGATGCCATTGTGGCCGCCGGCTCCGCCGCCGGTTTTGACGCGCACCTTGCCGGCCGCAAGGTCGATCTCGTCGTAGAACACTGTCAGCGCCGAAGGTTCGAGCTTGTAGAAGCGCATCGCCTCGCCGACCGATTGGCCGGAAAGGTTCATGAAGCTCTGCGGCTTGATGAGGATGACCTTTTCGTCCGCCAGTCTGCCTTCGGCGATCTCTGCCTGGAACTTTCGGGACCAGGGCGAAAAGGAATGGCGGCGGGCAATAGCGTCCGCCGCCATGAAACCGACATTGTGCCGGTTGTTCGCAAATTTTGCGCCGGGGTTGCCGAGACCAGCAAAAAGCAGCATGGCTCCAACTCTCCCGGCGAGGAAGCTTATTCCTCGCTCTCGACCTCTTCCTCCGTCTCTTCGACGGCTTCGGCCGTCTCGACGGGCTCCGGCTTCATCGCCGACGAACCGGCAATGGTGGCGATCGTAAAGTCGCGGTCATGAATGACCGGACGCACACCGGCGGGCAGCTTGACCGCGGAGATGTGGATCGAGTCGCCGATATCCCTGCCGGTAAGATCAATGTTGATGAACTCCGGGATCGAGTCGGCCGGGCAGTGGAACTCGATTTCGTGGCGCACGATGTTGAGCACACCGCCGCGCTTGATGCCGGGCGACTTCTCTTCATTGATGAAGTGAACCGGAACCTCAACGTTCACTTCCGTGTCCTTGCCGATGCGCAGGAAATCCACATGCATCGGGAAGTCGCGGACGGGATCGAGCTGGTAATCCTTCGGAAGGACCTTGAACTTCTTGCCGTCGACATCGATCGTGGCGACGGTGGTCATGAACCCGCCGCCGTGAATCTTGTAGTAGAGGTCCTTGTACGACAAGACGATGGCCAGGGGAGGCTGCTTGTCGCCGTAAATGACTGCAGGCACTTTACCGTTGCGACGAACTGCACGGGCGGACCCCTTACCGACCTGTTCGCGCGCCTCGGCCTTGAGCTCGTAAGTTTCGCTCATGGCATTTCCTTTCGCGTTTTACTGGAGCATTTTCGGTCGCCGCGCGTGCAGGGGCCGAAAATGTCGAAAGCCGCGATTGCCGCGGCCCTCATCCGCGCTGCCTCCAAGGGTGTCTACGCGGGTGGCGGCTCTATAGCGGAAGCCGTCCCCGAGCGCAAGTTTCCATGACCCTCGTCCACGGCGGTGACTCGGGTTAACAGATTCCCCCTACCGCCTCACCTTCGGCCATTTTGCAGAACCCTACTACCACGGCGGTGCTGAATTTTGCGGTGTTGGCGATTGAGGGAGTAAGTGATCGAGCCGGAACGCGGCGCGCCTAGCTGGAGCACCCCTCATCCGCCTTCGCTGCGCTCAGGCACCTTCTCCCCCTGGGGGCCCGTTGCACAAAGCGGCCTGAAAGCGGCCGGGGAGCCGGGCGCGTCATTTTGGGGTTGCCCGCAGCGGTTCGGGCGGGTGTAGGGCGGATTTTGCGGCTGATTATGCTGCTTTCGGCGGGCTCTGGACACACCTATGGCGTGAGAGCCGCCCATCGCCTGAGGTTGAAGGCGATGGCGGCAAAGGTGATTTGAGCCTGTGC
>JBEVEP010000427.1:0-15678 GCA_040512755.1 Mesorhizobium sp. | reverse complement strand
CGTCGACATCCACGAATACGGGCTCTGCCTTTGCCAGCGCGACAACTTCGGCGGTCGCGGCAAATGTAAAGCTCGGCACGAAAACCGCATCGCCGGGACCAATGCCCGATGCATAGAGAGGCAGAAGAAGCGCATCTGTTCCGTTCGCGCAAGCAACGACATGCTTGACGCCGACATAATCAGCAAGCTTGCGTTCGAACTCTGCGACCTCCGGGCCGAGGATGTATTTGCCGCCCTGTACAACACGATCGATGGCCGCCGTGAGACGATCGCCGATACGTTCACGCTGCGCGCCGAGGTCGATGAATTGCATTTTCTTTTCCTGATTTTGCGAGTTGGCCGCTGATATCAGACCGGGCGTCGCGGAGAAAGCGCTACCCGCCTGCGTCGGATTGGCGCGAAAATGTCACTCTCGATTACGGATTGGTCGAACTCGTCGTTATGGGAGACCGCTGAGATGGAGGCAAGGAAACGCAATTAACAAGTTGATTCAGTTTGTTTATTCTTTGGAGTTGACCTTCTGTTGATCATCGGTCCCCGAACTTCGGGTTCGCTGACAGTCGCCGTCTGCAGACCTTCAGCCTTACCCCCAGCGCCCACGCTTCTGACGTATCCGGAAACATAAAGTGATCTGCATGCCTTGCGTATCAGGTCAGCTCATTGCGCCAGGGGGGATTGGCCCCGGCGCGCGACACGGTGACAGCCGCTGCGCGGACGCCGAATGCCAAAGCGTCACGGATGGTATCTTCATCCAATTGCGCGAGCGCTTTCTTGGTCAGGGCGCCGTTTTCGTGCAGCGAAGCAAGGAGGCCGGCGTTGAATGTGTCGCCCGCGCCAACGGTATCCACGACAGTGACCCGCTCAGCATCGACGGAAACGGCATACTTCTCTGTATAGCCGATAGCGCCCCGGCTTCCGCGCGTCATGACAATGAGCTTCGGGCCGCCGCCGCCCAGCCATTTCGCGATGATTTCCTCCGGTGTTCCCGGTTCGCCGAACCAGCCGAGGTCTTCGTCGGAGAGCTTAATAATGTCTGACATCGACGCCATTCGGCGGATACGTTCAAGGTGCTTCTGCTTGTCGGGAATGAAGCCTGGACGAATATTCGGATCGAGCATGATGACCCTTCCACGGTGCTCGCGTTTCAGCAGCGCTTCGTAGGCCGATCCGCAGGGTTCCGGGATCAGGCTGATAGCGCCGAAAAGCATCGCGTGAACGTCGTCCGACAGAGCCGGCAGGTTATGCTCCGTCAGCATGCGGCCAGCCGTATTCTCGTCATAGAATGTGTAGGTCGCGTGGCCATCGACCAGACGCACGAAGGCAAGCGTCGTCGGCCGGTCGGAAAGATGAGCAAAGTCGACGCTGACATGGCTCGCTGCCAGCACCTCCCGTAACTGCTGTCCGAAAAGGTCCGAGGAGAGGCCCGAAAAAAAACCGACCGGGACGCGCAGCCTGCCGAGCGCGATGGCTGTATTGAACACTGCGCCGCCCGCATAGGGAGCGAAGGCCTGCTCGCCCGCAATTGTCTCCCGCGGCAGCATGTCGATCAGCGCCTCACCGCAACACAGGATCATCGTCTGCCGTTCCTTTCTGGGTGGCGTCATCTGTCGGATGACGGTGATCGGCCTTAGTCGCCCCAGGCATCAGTTGCAATCACTGGTGTTGCCATTTTTGCGTGGTGTCGTTCAAGGGACGTAGACATCCGCCTCGCCGGCGGACCGATTTCCCGCGTATCATCAAGGACCCTGCGCCGGTGCGCTGGCTCCGACCAGGAACCGTTCGGATAGCGGCAGGCTGGCGCCGCCGAGCGCGCGGGCGTGAATGCCGACCGTTCCTTCCCGTACCGATGGAATCCTCAGCCCTTCCACATCCATCTTACGGATCGCAGTCTGGGTCGCCGAAACGAGACGTTGCCGAACGGACCCCGGCATCCAGCCGTCGATGATGGCAGCTTCGAAATCGATCACCGACGAGGCGGCGACGATACCGTAGGCGAGGGCAGCGCCGGCGTTTTCGATCCATGTATCAAGTTCGCGGCCGAGGTCGCCCCAGTCTTCCGGCGATGTCCAGAGCTTCGATGCGTCACGGCCCTTGGCGTTCAGCGCGTTCTCAAGAATTGCGATGGAGGCGGTATCGATAAGCTGGATGGGTTTGCCATCGGGACCTGGGACCGGCATCGAGCCCAAAGCGCCGGCATTGCCGGTTGGACCGCCGTAGAGGCTGCCATTGAGGACGATGCCGCCGCCCGCAAACGCGCCAATGTAGAAATAGATGAAGTCTCTCAGGCCACCTGTCCGGCCAAATACGAGTTCCGCGCCGCAGGCCGATGTGGCGTCATTCTGCAGATAGACAGGGAAACCGCATTGCGCCTGGATATCGGTGCGAATGTCCCTGTGCCGCCATTGTTCCATGACCTCTCGCGGCGCGCCGGCGGTGTCGGCCCAGTTCCAGAGTTCGAACGGCATCGCGATCCCGAGACCAGCGATGCGCTCGTCCTGGGCGCGAGTGAGGCCCGCGCGGATGCGTTTGATCGCGGCTATGACGAAGTCGACAGTCTCTCGCGGCGCAGGATACCGGTATGACATGTGGCGGGACGCGCGAACTGTTCCGAGGAAGTCGATGAGGACCAGTTCGGCGCTCCGGCGGCCGATCTTCAGGCCGAGGAAATAGGCGCCGTCCGGATTGAGCGCCATCGGGATCGAAGGCTGCCCGATCTTGCCGCGTATCGGCTCCTGCCTGAGGAGGAGGCCTTCGTCCTCAAGTTCGCGCATGATCACCGAAACGGTCTGGGCAGAAAGCCCGGTCATGCGGGCGATCTCCGTTTTTGCGAGGCTGCCGTTGCGGCGCACAAGCGACAGGACGAGCCTCTCATTGGAGTCACGCATGCCGCTCTGGTTGGTGCCGCGATGGAGCCGGCTGGCCGGCTCAGCGGAACGTGATGAGAGATTGCCGGTTTCCACCGACGCCTCCGTTCCCGCACGAGTTGATGGGCAGACAATGCGTCCGCCGGGTGTGAATTGTCAATATTAAATAAGAGTGATTTATTAATTGACAATGTACTAAAATTGATGTTTCGTCAGGACAGACATCCACGCGACGAAACGACTGGATGCTCGCCGATGCCGTTGGCCCGGCGTAATCGCTTTTTCCACTGGGAGGATCACCGTGACCAAGAAAGCACTTCTGAAGTCCACTGTGTTTGGCGCAGCCGCCATGGCCCTGATGGCCTTTGCCGCGCCCGCGTCGGCCGCCGATGTCGGCGCCTGCCTGATTACAAAGACCGACAGCAACCCTTTTTTCGTCAAAATGAAGGAGGGCGCGACAGCAAAAGCGAATGAACTCGGGGTTCAGTTGAAGGCCTATGCCGGCAAGATCGACGGCGACAATGAAAGCCAGGTCGCGGCGATCGAGTCCTGCATCGCCGACGGGGTGAAGGGCATCCTTCTCGTTCCTTCCGACTCCAAAGCCATCGTTGACTCGGTAAAGAAGGCGCGCGACGCGGGCATTCTGGTCATCGCGCTCGATACGCCGCTTGAGCCGGTCGACGCCGCCGACGCGACATTCGCCACCGACAATTTCAAGGCTGGCCAACTGATCGGCGCCTGGGCGAAAGCCACGCTTGGCGACGCCGCCAAGGACGCCAAGATCGCCTACATGGATCTCAATCCCAGCCAGCCGACCGTCGATGTCCTGCGCGATCAGGGCTTCATGACCGGCTTCGGCATCGACACCAAGGACGTCAACAAGATCGGAGACGAGGACGATCCGCGCAACGTCTGTCACGACGTGACCAACGGCAACGACGAGGGCGGCCGCAAGGCGATGGAGAACTGCCTCCAGAAAGACCCCGGCATCAACGTCGTATATAGCATCAACGAGCCGTCGGCAGCCGGCGCCTATGAGGCGCTGAAGTCCGTCGGCATGGAGAAGAATGTGCTCGTCGTATCCGTCGACGGCGGTTGTCCGGGCGTAAAGAACGTCGTCGAGGGCGTGATTGGAGCCACTTCGCAGCAATATCCGCTACTGATGGCGTCGATGGGCATCGAGGCGATCAAGAACTTTGCCGATTCCGGCGAAAAGCCGAAAATCCCGGAGGGCAAGACTTTCGTGGACACGGGCGCGACCCTGATCACCGACAAGCCGGTGGAAGGCGTTGAATCCATCGACACCAAGGCAGGCCTGGAAAAGTGCTGGGGATGATTTGACCGGGTGACGCTACGTCACTAACCTGAAAATCGGGGACGGGCGGCCTTCGGGCCGCCCTGCTCCGGGCCGCCTACTGCAATTCACTCGCGGGAGGAACGAAGCCATGAGCGACGCCACGGCAAGCGGTCGGGCACAGCCGCAGGAATTCGAAAAAGTCTTGTCCGAAAGCGACACCTCGGTCGCGAGTTTCGAGACGCACAAGAAGACGCCGATCGAACTTGCGCAGCACTTCCTTCATTCCAATCCGGCAGCGGTTCCGCTCATCGTTCTGTTGCTGTCTCTTGCTTTGTTCGGCATCGCCGTCGGAGGCAAGTTCTTCTCGGCGTTCTCGATGACGCTGATCCTCCAGCAAGTGGCGATCACCGGCATCGTCGGCGCGGCGCAGACGCTGGTAATCTTGACAGCGGGCATTGACTTGTCGGTCGGCGCGATCATGGTCCTCTCGTCCGTGGTGATGGGGCAGTTCACATTTCGCTACGGGATACCCGTGCCGATATCGATCTTGTGCGGGTTTGTTGTCGGCGGACTCTGCGGCTGGATCAACGGCGCCCTCGTCGCATACATGAAACTCCCTCCGTTTATCGTGACGCTCGGCACCTGGCAGATTATCCTGGCGGCGAATTTCCTTTATTCGGCCAATGAGACGATCCGGTCGCAGGACATCGATGCCCAGGCGCCGCTGCTCAAACTGTTCGGTCAGACTTTCCGCCTCGGCAACGCTGTTTTCACCTACGGCGTGGTTGCCATGGTGCTTCTGGTCCTCGTTCTCTGGTACATTCTCAACCACACCGCATGGGGCCGCCACGTCTATGCGGTCGGCGACGATCCCGAGGCGGCGCAACTTTCGGGCGTCAGCGTCAAGAAAATGCTTGTCTCGGTTTACGTCATCTCGGGGCTCATTTGCGCACTTGCCGGCTGGGCCATAATCGGACGCGTCGGTTCGGTCGCGCCGACGTCCGGTCAGTTCGCCAATATCGAATCCATCACGGCAGTCGTGATCGGCGGCATCTCCCTGTTCGGCGGGCGCGGCTCGATCCTCGGAATGATATTCGGCGCGCTGATTGTCGGCGTGTTCCAGTTGGGTCTGCGCCTGATCGGTACCGATCCGCAATGGACATATCTTCTCATCGGCTTGCTGATCATCGTGGCCGTCGCCATCGATCAGTGGATCAGAAAGGTAGCGGGCTAATGTCGCAGGAACCCATTCTCACGGCGCGTGGTCTGGTGAAGCGCTACGGCCGTGTGACAGCTCTGGACCATGCAGACTTCGACCTCTTCCCGGGCGAGATACTGGCGGTGATCGGGGACAACGGGGCCGGAAAATCCTCGCTTATCAAGGCGATCTCCGGCGCCGTTCATCCCGACGAGGGAGAAGTCCAACTCGAAGGAAAGCAGATCCACTTCAAGTCGCCTATGGAGGCGAGGGACGCCGGCATTGAGACCGTCTACCAGAACCTGGCGCTCTCGCCGGCGCTTTCGATTGCTGACAACATGTTCCTCGGGCGGGAAATTCGGCGGCCAGGTGTCATGGGACAGTGGTTCCGGATGCTCGACCGGCCGGCGATGGAGAAGCGCGCTCGCGCAAAGCTGACCGAGCTCGGCCTGATGACCATCCAGAACATCAGTCAGGCCGTGGAGACATTGTCCGGCGGCCAGCGTCAGGGCGTGGCGGTGGCGCGGGCGGCGGCGTTTGGTTCAAAGGTCGTCATCATGGACGAGCCGACGGCCGCCCTTGGCGTCAAGGAATCGCGCCGGGTGCTCGAACTGATCCTCGATGTGAAAAAGCGGGGGCTGCCGATCGTTCTCATCTCGCACAACATGCCGCATGTGTTCGAAGTGGCCGACCGCATCCACATCCACCGGCTGGGCCGGCGGCTGACCGTCATCGACCCAAAGGAATACACGATGTCGGATGCGGTTGCCTTCATGACCGGTGCGAAGAAACCTCCAGAGGAGGCGCTCGCCGCTTGATCTGTCAAAATGCATGGGGGGTCCGGTCATTTAGTGTTTCCAAATCGGTTGAAATCCTGCTGGACTGCCAATATGGAAAACTCGATCAACGGTGGAACGGCATGCGGGCCTACCCCTCAAACTGGAAGTGTTGATGACGCAAGCGCCAATCTCCGATCTCCTGAGGCCCATTCTGAGTGAATCCGATCCCAAGACCCTGGCGACAGAAATCCTGAAGAGCCTTACCTACCGGCTCGGCAAGGATGCCACGGTCGCTACCCAGCACGACTGGCTGACAGCCTCGATCAAGGTCGTGCGCGACCGCATTATCGAGCGCTGGATCGAGTCAACAAAAGCTGCCTACGAACAGCAGGAAAAGCGCGTCTACTATTTGTCGCTGGAATTCCTCATCGGCCGGTTGATGCGCGATGCCTTCTCGAACCTCGGCCTTCTCGACAATATGCGTGAGGCACTGGCTTCGCTCGGTGTCGATCTCGATGTGATCTCCAGGCTCGAGCCGGATGCTGCGCTCGGCAATGGCGGTCTTGGCAGGCTTGCCGCTTGCTTCATGGAGAGCATGGCGACGGTAGACGTGCCGGCCCATGGCTACGGCATCCGTTATGTCCATGGTCTCTTCCGCCAGGAGTTCTCAGACGGCTGGCAGGTCGAATTGCCCGAAACCTGGCTCGATCACGGCAATCCATGGGAATTCGAGCGCCGCGAACGGTCGTTTGAAGTGGGCTTCGGCGGTACTGTGGAGTCAGTCACGTCGAAGGATGGTCGGCTGGAACGGCACGTCTGGAAGCCGCAGGAGCGGATGCTTGCCGTGGCTTACGACACGCCGGTCGTCGGCTGGCGCGGCAGGAGGGTCAATACACTGCGCCTATGGTCCGCGATGCCGCTCGATCCGATCCTGCTGGAAGCCTTCAACGCCGGTGACCATATCGGCGCCTTGCGCGAGAGCAACAAAGCGGAAGTGCTCACCCAGGTGCTCTACCCGGCGGATTCGCATCTCGCCGGACAGGAATTGCGCTTGAGGCAGGAATATTTCTTCTCGACGGCGTCGTTGCAGGACATCCTGCAGCGCCATCTCAGTCAGTATGGCGACCTGTTGTCCTTGCCGGACAAGGCGGCGATCCATCTGAACGACACGCATCCGGCTGTGGCCGTTCCGGAATTGATGCGCCTGTTGATGGACGTTCATCTCATCGATTTCGACACGGCGTGGGACATCTCCAAGCGCACGTTCGCTTATACAAACCATACATTGCTGCCCGAGGCTCTGGAGAGCTGGCCGGTGCAGCTTTTCGAGCGACTTCTGCCGCGCCACATGCAGATCGTCTATGCGATCAACGCTGAAATTCTGCTCGAGGCCCGGGCTGCGCACAAATTCGATGATGAGCAGATCGGCCGGATTTCGCTGATTCATGAAGGCACCGATCGCCGCGTTCGCATGGGCAACCTCGCCTTTGTCGGATCGCACAGCATCAATGGCGTGTCCGCCCTGCATACCGACCTGATGAAGGAGACGGTGTTCGCCGATCTCCATAGGCTTTATCCGGGCCGCATCAACAACAAGACCAACGGAATCACGCCGCGCCGCTGGCTGATCCAGTGCAATCCCGGCTTGACAAATCTGGCGCGCGAGGCGATCGGCGACGCTTTCCTCGACGATGTCAATCTCTTGTCCGGCCTCGACCCGCTGGCGGCGGATGCTGCGTTCCGCGAGAAGTTCGCCGGCGTGAAGCGCGCCAACAAGGAACGGCTTTCCAACGTCGTGGCAGAAAGACTGGGCATCAGGCTGGACCCATCGGCTCTGTTCGACATCCAGATCAAGCGTATCCATGAGTACAAGCGCCAGCTTCTGAACATCATCGAGACGGTTGCTCTCTATGATCAGATCCGCTCCCACCCTGAAAAAGAGTGGATGCCGCGCGTGAAGTTCTTCGGCGGCAAGGCGGCTCCCAGCTATCACAACGCCAAACTGATCATAAAGCTCGCTAACGATGTCGCGCGCGTCATCAACCGCGATCCCGCGGTGCGCGGACTGCTGAAGGTTGTCTTCATCCCGAACTACAGTGTGAGCCTGGCGGAGATCATGATGCCGGCAGCGGATCTGTCGGAGCAGATTTCGACAGCCGGCATGGAAGCATCGGGCACCGGCAACATGAAGTTCGCGCTGAATGGCGCGATTACCATCGGCACGCTCGACGGCGCGAACGTCGAGATCAAGGAACGTGTCGGAGACGACAATATCGTCATTTTCGGCCTGACCGCTGAAGACGTCGCAGAACGCCGGGCAAACGGATACAATCCGCGCGAGGTGATCGAAGGCTCGCCGGAGTTGGCTCAGGCCATTTCAGCGATCGTGTCGGGCGTGTTTTCGCCGGATGACCCGCAGCGTTACCGCGACTTGATGAATGGTCTGTATGACCGTGACTGGTTCATGGTGGCTGCCGATTTTGACGCCTATACGGCTGCGCAACGCCACGTCGATACGATCTGGCGGAACAGTCCTCAGTGGTATGCCAAGGCGATCCGCAATGTCGCGCGGGTCGGTTGGTTCTCTTCGGACCGGACCATTCGGCAATATGCCAACGAAATTTGGAATGTGCCGGCATGAAAGAATTGAACGCCAGATGGACTACGGCTTAGTGTAGGTCGTCCGGGGGAAGGGCAGCCTGCATGAAGAAGGCCCGCACCAGTGCCGCGATCAAGGAGATGCCGGAGTTGACGGCGGTTTCCGACATTGGGGCAATCATCTCGGGCACCCATGCTGACCCCTTTGCGATACTAGGGGTGCAAACCGCCAGCAAAGGGATGATCGCGCGCTGTTTCATCCCGCATGCTGAGTCTGTCTCGGTTTTCACGCTGGCTGGCCGACCGGCCGGCGAACTCGTTCGCCGTCATGAGGCCGGCTTCTTCGACGGAAAGCTTTCGATCCGCAGGCGGCAGCCTATTCGCTATCTGGCAAGGAATGCGGGCGGCGAGTGGTGGCTGACGGATGCCTATTCCTTTGGGCCGGTCCTCGGGCCGATGGATGATTACTACATCGCCGAAGGCTCGCATCTGAGGCTTTTCGACAAGGTTGGCGCGCATCTCATCGACCACGAGGGCGCTTCGGGCGTGCATTTCGCGGTATGGGCGCCGAATGCCAAGCGCGTTTCTGTTGTCGGCGATTTCAATGATTGGGATGGCCGTCGCCACACAATGCGGCTTCGGCAGGACACCGGCATCTGGGAAATTTTCGTGCCGGAGATCGGCGTCGGCCGCCCCTATAAGTTCGAGATCATCGGCACCGCAGGAGATCGCTTGCCGCTCAAGGCGGATCCCTACGCGTTCCGGTCGGAGCTGAGGCCGGCAACCGCATCGGTTACCACTGCTCCGCTGACCCATGAATGGGGCGATCAAGCGCATCGTGCCTTCTGGAAGGGTGCGAACCCTCGCCGCGAACCGATTTCGATCTACGAGGTGCATGCCGGATCATGGCAGCAGGGCGAAGACGGCGGTTTCCTGTCGTGGGACGAGATCGCAAACCGGCTGATCCCCTATGTGGTTGATATGGGTTTCACGCATATCGAATTTCTCCCGGTCACCGAGCACCCGTACGACCCGTCATGGGGCTACCAGACAACCGGTCTTTACGCGCCCACAGCAAGATTCGGTGATCCTGAGGGCTTTGCGCGTTTCGTGGACGGCGCACATCAGGCCGGACTAGGCGTGATTCTGGACTGGGTACCGGCGCACTTTCCGGTCGATGAGCATGGATTGGCGCGGTTTGACGGAACCGCGCTTTATGAGCACGAGGATCCGCGCAAGGGCTTTCACCCCGACTGGCACACGGCGATCTACAATTTCGGCCGCCGCGAGGTGGTTTCGTACCTCATCAACAATGCGCTGTTCTGGGCGGAAAAATACCACCTCGACGGGCTTCGCGTGGATGCCGTCGCATCGATGCTCTATCTCGACTATTCGCGCAAACAAGGCGAATGGATCCCCAACGAAAAGGGCGGACGCGAGAATCTTGAGGCGGTCAGTTTTCTGCAGGAAATGAACGCGGCCATCTACGGTGCGCACCCCGGCGTCATGACGATCGCCGAAGAGTCCACGTCATGGCCGAAGGTTTCGCAGCCCGTTCATGAAGGGGGGCTTGGCTTCGGCTTCAAGTGGAATATGGGCTTCATGCATGACACGCTCGACTACCTGTCGCGCGAACCGATCTACCGGAAGCACCACCACAACGAGATCACGTTCGGCCTTGTCTACGCCTTCAGTGAGAATTTCGTGCTGCCGCTTTCCCATGACGAAGTGGTCCACGGCAAAGGTACGCTGCTCAACAAGATGGCGGGCGACGACTGGCAGAAGTTTGCCACGCTACGCGCCTACTACGCTTTCATGTGGGGTTATCCGGGCAAGAAACTGCTGTTCATGGGACAGGAGTTTGCCCAGCGCGATGAGTGGAGCGAGGCGCGGTCGCTCGACTGGCATCTCCTGGACTACGCTCCCCACCGCGGGGTCCGTCGGCTCTTGCGCGACCTCAATTACATCTATCGCTCGCGTCCCGCGCTACACGCGCGCGATTGCGAGCCCGAGGGTTTTTCCTGGCTTGTCGTCGATGACCATCAGAACTCTGTGTTCGCATGGCTGCGCAAGGCGCCGGGGGGAAACCCGATCGCGGTGATCTCGAATTTCACGCCGGTTGCGCGGGAGAACTACCGCATCCCGCTGCCCGAGGAGGGGACCTGGCGAGAAATCGTAAATACCGACGCGACTGACTACGGGGGCACGGGGAAGGGAAATGACGGACGCGTCGAGGCGGTTGCCGACGGGGAGGGTGGGGAGGTTCATGCATCTCTGCTGCTTCCGCGGCTGGCGACGGTCATGCTTGAATTGCTTCCGGAATAGTAGCGTTGGGAGGGTAAGATGGAGTCGAAGAAAAACCAGCCGCTTGCGCGCGATGCGATGGCGTATGTGCTGGCTGGTGGTCGGGGGAGCCGGCTGAAGGAACTGACCGACAGGCGCGCGAAGCCGGCGGTTTATTTCGGCGGAAAGACCCGCATCATCGACTTCGCCCTGTCGAACGCCCTGAATTCAGGTATCCGGCGCATGAGCGTCGCCACCCAATACAAGGCGCATTCGCTGATCCGGCACCTGCAGCGCGGCTGGAACTTTCTGCGGCCGGAACGAAATGAGAGCTTCGACATTCTCCCGGCGAGCCAGCGTGTCTCGGAAACCCAGTGGTACGAGGGGACCGCAGACGCGGTGTTCCAGAACATCGACATCATCGAGAGCTACGGTCCCGAATACATGGTCATCCTCGCCGGCGACCATATCTACAAGATGGACTACGAGCTGATGTTGCGCCAGCATGTGGAGGCAGGTGCTGACGTGACGGTAGGGTGCCTCGAAGTTCCCCGCATGGAAGCGACCGGCTTCGGCGTGATGCATGTCGATGCCAAGGACAACATCATTTCCTTCATCGAAAAACCGGCTGATCCGCCGGGCATCCCGGACAACCCGGATTTGGCACTCGCGTCGATGGGCATCTATGTCTTCCACACCAAGTTCCTGATGGACCAGTTGCGGCGCGATGCGGCTGCATCCGGCTCCAGCCGCGACTTCGGCAAGGACATCATTCCCTATATCGTCGAGCACGGTAAGGCAGTGGCTCATCGCTTCACCAAGTCCTGTGTCCGGTCGAGCCACGAAAGCAAGGCCTATTGGCGTGACGTAGGCACCATCGATGCCTACTGGGAGGCCAACATCGACCTGACCGACATCACGCCGGAGCTCGACCTCTACGACCGAGACTGGCCGATCTGGACCTATGCCGAGATCAAGCCGCCGGCGAAATTCGTCCATGACGAGGAGGGCAGGCGCGGCTCGGCGATATCCTCACTGGTTTCGGGCGACTGCATCATCTCGGGCGCTTCGCTGCGGCGCAGCCTCATCTTCACCGGAGCGCGTGTCAATTCGTTCTCGTCGCTCGACGAGGCGGTAGTGCTGCCGGACTGTTTTGTCGGCCGCAACGCGCGACTGAGCCGCGTCGTCATCGACCATGGCGTGAAAATCCCCGAAGGGCTTGTCGTCGGAGAAGATCCCAAACTCGACAAGAAGCGCTTCCGCGTTTCAGAGGGCGGGATCTGCCTGATCACGCAAGAGATGATCGACCGGCTGGACATGTGAGCATGGAAGTTCTGTCGGTAGCGTCGGAGGTATTTCCGCTGGTCAAGACCGGCGGTCTGGCAGACGTCGCGGGCGCCCTGCCGCTTGCGCTGGCAGGGCAAGGCGTCAATATGCGAACGCTCGTGCCTGGCTATCCTGTCGTGATGAGCCATGCAAAGAAGAAAAAGCCGGTGCATGGTTACGACGGTCTTCAGGGCGGCGCGGCGTCGGTCCTGTCGGTACAGGTCGCCGGCCTCGACCTGTTCATCCTCGACGCGCCGCATCTTTTCGATCGTACCGGAGGACCTTACGGAGACGCGGCCGGCGCCGATTGGCCGGACAATGCGCGCCGCTTCGCCGCCTTGAGCCAGGTCGGCGCGGACATCGCCGCCGGAGCGCTTGCCGGCTATGCGCCGGGCCTCGTCCATGCGCATGATTGGCAGGCTGCAATGACCATCGCCTACATGCGCTACGGGAAGGCGAGCGCAGTGCCGACCGTCATGACCGTCCACAATCTGGCTTTCCAGGGAAAGTTCCCGGCGTCGACTTTTTCGCTGCTCGGACTGCCTCCGCAAGCCATGGCGCTCGATGGCGTCGAGTACTATGGCGGAATTGGCTTCCTGAAAGCGGGGCTGCAGGCCGCGTCCGCCATCACGACGGTCAGCCCGACCTATGCGCAGGAAATCCGCACGCCAGGCTTCGGGATGGGTCTTGACGGCCTCGTCAATGCCCGCGCGAGCGCGCTGTTCGGCATCGTCAACGGCATCGATACGGAGATTTGGAATCCGGCGACCGACAAGCTCCTTGCCGAAAACTATTCGGCGCGCTCACTCAAGGGGCGCAAGACCAACAAGCGCGCACTGGAGGAGCGGCTCGGACTTGATCATGACGACAGTCCCATCCTGTGCGTCGTCAGCCGGCTGACCTGGCAAACGGGCATGGATATTCTCTCTGCGTCGATCGACGCGATCGTCGGCATGGGGGTGCGGCTCGCGATCCTTGGCGCTGGCGATCACGCGCTCGAGGGCGCCATGCTGGCGGGGGCCGCACGCCACCCCGGGCGCGTCGGCGTGATGATTGGCTATGACGAAACGCTGTCGCATATGATGCAGGGCGGAGCCGACGCGATCGTCATTCCGTCGCGCTTCGAGCCCTGTGGCCTCACCCAGCTTTACGGCCTGCGCTATGGTTGCGTCCCCATCGTTGCGCGAACCGGCGGCTTGGCCGATACCGTCGTCGACGCCAACGAGGCCGCTGTTGCCAGCGGCGTGGCAACCGGCCTTCAATTCACGACGGAAAGCGCCGACGCCCTTCTTCACGCCGTTCGCCGCGCCGTTGCTCTTTATGAGACGCCCGCCGCCTGGAGATCGCTGCAGCTTCAAGGCATGAAGGCGGATGTTTCCTGGGCCAGAAGCGCCGCCAAATATGCCGAGCTCTATCGAAGGCTCGTTTCGAAAGGAATTTCCTCCGCATGATCAGGACCGTCCAAACCAAGCCGTTCGATGATCAGAAGCCCGGGACGTCCGGCCTGCGTAAAAAGGTGCCTGTATTCCAGCAGGCGAACTACGCCGAGAATTTCATCCAGTCGGTGTTCGATTCCCTCGAAGGTTTCGAGGGCAAGGCGTTGGTGATTGGTGGCGACGGGCGTTATTTCAATCGCGAAGTGATCCAGATCGCGATCCGGATGGCGGCTGCCAATGGATTTGGCAGCGTGATAGTCGGGCAAGGCGGCATTCTGTCGACGCCCGCAGCTTCGCATATCATCCGCAAATACAAGGCATTTGGCGGCATTGTCCTATCGGCCAGTCACAATCCGGGCGGTCCGCACGAGGACTTCGGCATCAAATACAATATCGGCAATGGCGGTCCCGCGCCTGAGAAGATCACCGATGCCGTGTTCGACCGTTCAAAAACGATCACGAGCTACAAGATCGCCGACATCGATCCCGTCGATCTCGACCACATAGGCGAGTTCAGCGCAGGCGGCATGACGGTGAAGGTCATCGATCCGGTCAGCGATTATGCGGAGCTGATGGAAACGCTCTTCGATTTCGACGCGATCCGGAAGATGTTTCGCTCCGGTTTTCGCATGGCGTTCGACGCCATGCACGCCGTGACTGGGCCTTATGCGAAGGAGATTCTGGAAAACAGGCTTGGTGCGCCGGCCGGTACCGCGCGCAATTTCGTGCCGCTGCCTGACTTCGGAGGACACCACCCGGACCCGAATCTTGTCCATGCGAAGGAACTGTATGACGAGATGATGAGCGATACCGCACCGGATTTCGGCGCGGCGTCCGATGGCGACGGAGACCGCAACCTCATCATCGGCAAGGGCATTTTCGTAACGCCGTCCGATTCGCTGGCAATCCTTGCTGCCAACGCGCATCTGGCCCCTGGCTACAAGCGAGGACTGAAGGGGATTGCACGCTCGATGCCGACAAGCGGCGCTGCCGACCGGGTAGCCGAGAGCCTTGGGATCGGCCTTTTTGAAACGCCGACCGGTTGGAAGTTCTTCGGCAATCTGCTCGATGCCGGCCTTGCAACGATCTGTGGCGAGGAAAGCGCCGGCACAGGATCGGATCATGTGCGCGAGAAGGACGGGCTCTGGGCCGTGCTTCTGTGGCTCAACATTCTGGCGGCACGCGGCGAAAGCGCCAAGTCGATTGTCGCCCAACATTGGGCGACCTATGGCCGAAACTACTATTCCCGACACGACTATGAAGCAGTCGATACCGATGCCGCCAACCGTTTGATGGACGGCTTGCGCGCCAAGCTCGGCTCGCTTCCGGGGACCGAGGTCAAGGGAATGAAAATCGTCGCGGCTGATGACTTCCAGTACGACGATCCGGTGGATGGCTCGGTCAGCAAGAACCAGGGAATTCGGGTGTTGTTCGAAGGCGGGTCGCGTGTCGTCTTCCGCTTGTCCGGAACCGGCACATCGGGCGCGACCTTGCGTGTCTACATCGAGCGCTTTGAACCTAGCAGCGGTGATCTCTCCCTGGAGACGCAGGCGGCCCTCGCAGACCTGATCGATGCAGCAGAAGAAATTGCCGCGATCCGCAGTCACACCGGGCGCGACCAGCCGAGCGTGATTACTTGATAGCAACGGGCCGCTCAGTAACCGGAATGCCGGTGCCCTACGTTGCCCCCCTCTGTCCTGCCGGACGTCTCCCCCTCAAGGGGGGAGATCGGCAGTTTCGGCGTCGCGCACGATTCCGCAACGTTGGAGAATTGCGAAATCAGAAATGCCAGCCGATCTCCCCCCTTGAGGGGGAGATGTCCGGCAGGACAGAGGGGGGTGCGAGGGGGCGCGGCCTTGCCGTTGTTTCTGTTTATTTCGACGCGGGCGCCGTCTCA
>JBEVEP010000376.1:0-3897 GCA_040512755.1 Mesorhizobium sp. | reverse complement strand
GCGCCGCCGAACATGGGCGAAATCGAACGTGACAGCCAATCTCCCCCCTTGCAGGGGAGATGGCCGGCAGGCCAGAGGGGGGCAACGTAGGCCACCTATTTTCAAGGTTCCTTCGCACCTTGGCGGCAGAATTCACCGATGAACCTCCTCGCCATCGATACCGCAGCGAACTTCTGCTCCGCCTGTGTGCTGAATACTGAAGCCGGATCTGAACTCGGCCGGACCGTTCACGACATTGGCAAGGGTCATGCCGAACTGTTGCTCGGCGTCATTGAGGAAACGTTGCGGATTTCGAAGGTCGGCTATGCAGACCTCGGAGGAATCGCCGTTGCTGCAGGCCCAGGCTCATTCACGGGCGTCCGTGTCGGCGTCTCCGCAGCGCGCGGACTGGCGCTTGCGCTGAAAATCCCGGCTGTCGGTGTCACGACATTGGAAGCGATCGCCGAGGAGGCGCGTTCGGCTTATCCGGGGCGGTCGATCATGGCCGTAATCGACGCCCGGCGGGACGAATTCTACACCGCCGCTTTTGACGCGCTCGGTGTGGTCGTTCACGCTGCATCGGCGATCGGATTGGACGAGGCAATCGCGCTCGCAGCCAAGCTTCGGCCAGTACTTGCCGGTTCGGCGGCAGGATTGATCGCAAATGCGGTCCAGCCGCTCGACCTCGATGTCGGGTCCACCTCCGCCACGGCCGACATTGGCGTTTACGCCAGGCTCGCTCTTGCGAAGAACTGGAGTGAAAAGCCGAGGCCCGTTTACCTGCGCGAGCCCGATGCGAAACCGCAAGCCGGGCTGATCCTGCCGCGGAGCGGCAACTGATGCGGATCCCTTTCATAGGGCCGCGCCAGCGGGACTATTCGATCCTGCCGCTCGCACCGAAACACAGCAGGGCCCTTCCGGTGCTTCATCACGAGGATTTCGTGCGTCCGTGGGGCGAGGACGAATTTTCCAGCCTCCTGTCGCAGGATACGGTGTTCGGCTTTGCCGCATTCGAAACCGGAAAGGGCCGGGCCGGGCCTGTGGGTTTCGTTCTTGCGCGTCTCGCCGCTGGCGAGGCCGAGATCCTGACAATCGCCGTTGCCAGGACGCATCGGCGGCAAGGCTTGGGAAGGCAGTTGATGGAAGCCGTCTTGCGCCGACTTCACGCCCAGCGTGCGGAATCCCTGTTCCTTGAGGTGGATGAAACCAACCTGCCGGCGATTGCGCTTTATCGGCGGCTCGGCTTCCAGGAAGTTGGCAAGCGTCCCGCCTATTACCAGACAGCCGACAAACGCAAAGCCAACGCGCTTGTCATGCGGTGCAGCCTTCGCTAGAGCAATTGCAGGAAAATGGAAACCGGTTTTCCCGAAATTGCGTTCACCGATTCCGCTAAAGCGGGAATCGCTCTGGACGTGGAACACGGGAAATGATCGGTTCGATCCGGACAGCGCTTGCCCTGCTCCTGATCTGCGCGGGGACGCTCGTGCTGGCGCCGCTTCAGTACATCGTGCTGAAGACCAGGCTGTTTCCGCGTGGAGTGATGCCGCGACTGTGGCATCGCCTGATGACGAAGGCTCTTGGCCTGCGCGTCCATGTCAGCGGCAAAATGTCGACCGATCGTCCGCTGTTGATCGCGTCGAACCACATTTCCTGGACCGATATCATGGTGATCGGCTCGCTCGCCGAGGTCTCCTTCATCGCGCGGTCGGACCTTGCCGGCTGGCCTTTCCTCGGCGCGATTTCGCGCCTGCAGCGAACCGTCTTCGTCGAGCGCGACCGCAAGCGCAGTTCGGGCGAGCAGGCGGGCGAGATTGCGGGTCGCCTGGCGAGCAACGATGCGATTGTGCTGTTCGCGGAAGGCAGCACAGGCGACGGCAATCATCTGCTGCCGTTCAAGAGCACATTGTTTGGCGCGGCCCGTCTGGTTCTCGGCGAAGCCAATGTCGATACCGTCTATATCCAGCCCATGGCGATCGCCTACACGCGGCTGCACGGCATGCCGATGGGCCGTCAGCACCGGGTGCTTGCTTCCTGGATCGGCGATATCGAACTTCTGCCTCATCTGCGGGGGCTGTTGCGCGAGGGCGCGATGGATGTGGAAGTACAGTTCGGCGAACCGCTGGAATTCACCGAGGCGAGCAACCGCAAACAGGTTTCCCAACGGGTCGAGGAACGCGTCCGCGCGATGATGGCTGATACGCTACGCCACCGGCAACGGGCATCGAGCGGCGGAAAGAGTTAGAGCACTCCAGGAAAAGTGGACCCGGATTTCCGTCCGGAGTTGCGTTAAAATAGGAAGTTAGCGCTGTTCAGCAATTCATCAAACGCTGAACAGCTCTGAAATAGTCTGTTTTTTGTCACGGAGAGGCGCTAAAAGCCGCAGAATGGATTTGAATGTAAGTTCCAGGCAAGAAGCCGCGTCCCTCGAACCAGGCAACACGACAGGCACATCGGCGCCGGCCAGAAAGGTTTTTCTGAAGACCTATGGCTGCCAGATGAACGTCTATGACTCGCAGCGCATGGGCGACGCTCTGGCCGCCGATGGCTATGTAGCGACTGAATCCGTCGACGAAGCGGATCTCATCCTTCTCAATACCTGCCACATCCGCGAGAAAGCTGCGGAAAAGGTCTATTCCGAGCTCGGCCGGCTGCGCAAGCTCAAGGCCGAGCGCGCCGAACAGGGCCGCGAAACGATGATCGGAATCGCTGGTTGCGTCGCCCAGGCGGAAGGCCGGGAAATCATCCGCCGCGCGCCCGTTGTCGATCTGGTCATCGGTCCGCAGACCTATCACCGGCTGCCCGAGGCGCTGGGAAGGGTGCGGCGGGGGGAAAAGGTCGTCGAGACCGACTATGCGATCGAGGACAAGTTCGAGTATTTGCCGCAGCCGACGCGCAGCGAGATCGCGGGCCGTGGCGTGACCGCTTTCCTGACCGTACAGGAAGGCTGCGACAAGTTCTGCACCTTCTGCGTGGTGCCCTATACGCGCGGATCCGAGACGTCCCGCCCGGTCTCGCAGATCGTGCGAGAGGCGGAGAAGCTCGCTCAGGCCGGAGTGCGCGAAGTGACGCTGCTCGGGCAGAACGTCAACGCTTGGCATGGTGAAGGTCCGGATGGGGAGGAGTGGGGGCTTGGCCGGCTGCTCCTTCGCCTGGCGGAGATACCGGGCCTGGCGAGGCTGCGCTACACGACCAGCCATCCGCGCGACATGGACGACGAACTGATTGCCGCCCATCGCGACCTGCGTTCGTTGATGCCCTATCTCCATCTGCCCGTGCAGTCCGGTTCGGACCGTATCCTGAAGGCGATGAACCGGCGGCACACGGCAGATGACTACCTCCACCTGATCGACCGTATCCGCAAGGCCCGGCCCGACATTGCCATGTCCGGCGATTTCATCGTCGGCTTTCCGGGCGAAACGGAAGAGGACTTCGAAGCGACGCTCGCGATGGTCAGGACTGTCGGCTACGCGCAGGCGTTCTCTTTCAAATATTCGCCGCGGCCCGGCACGCCGGGAGCGGATTTGGCCGGGCAGGTTGCCGAAACGGTGAAGGACGAACGCCTCCAGCGCCTGCAGGTGCTGCTTGCGGAACATCAGCAGGATTTCGCCGTTGGCCTGGTCGGCAAGACCATCGATCTGCTGATTGAAAAGCCGGGCCGCCAGTCGGGTCAGCGTGTCGGACGCTCGCCTTGGCTGCAGCCGGTTATTGTTGATGAAAAGGCCGGAGAAATCGGTGACATTATTCCTGTTCGAATCACCAGGGCAGGTCCGGCCAGCCTTTTTGCGGAGTTGGCCTGACTGAGCCAGGACGGCAAGACAAGGAGAGACGGTTGAGCGCCACTACGGAACTGAAGAACGTGCCCACCGGGGCATCGGACATGGCGCACATCGTTCTGACCTTCGACAACAACAGGCTTGC
>JBEVEP010000416.1:0-17134 GCA_040512755.1 Mesorhizobium sp. | reverse complement strand
CACCGCGGGGGCCCCGACGATCGGGCAAGACCACCGGCGGGGCGCTGGGAAGGCGCCATACATTTACTTTACGAGGTGCCGACCCAGCGCCCCGCTTCCCGACTGCTCCCGACAGGGAGAGTTCTTTGACAATGGCCAGACGCGAAAGCGGGCGTGGCGACGGAGAAGCATGTACTCAGTGGTGGGGAAGCGGAAAGGGTCAAACGGAAGGGCCCCCGGTATAAGCTCAAGCTCGCATATTTTTCGCAGCGTCGGCCGCAAGCGCACGTTCCCGCGTGCCGGAGACGATAATCTCCAGCACTTCGTGCTCGTCCGTGTGCTTGATATAGCGGTCGCCGACATTTTCGCCGCGCTTCAGAACCATCACTCTGTCACCCACTGCGAAGATATCGACCAACCGGTGCGAGATGATGATCTGGGCGACACCCTGCTTCTTCAGTTCAAGCATTGTCTCAAGAAGCCGGTCCGTCGCCATCACTGACAGGTTGGCGGTCGGTTCGTCGAGGATTACGACCCTAGGCTCGAAGGATATTGCGCGGGCAATAGCCACGGATTGCTGCCGGCCGCCCGAGAGGCTCTCGACCTTCTGGTAGACCGAATTCACATCGACCTTGAGCCGTTTCAACACGTTGTCCGCTTCCGCGTACATCTTGCTGCGATCGACGAAAAATCCCCTGCGCGGCCATCGGCCCAGAAAGATATTCTGTCCGACGTCCATGTTTCCGCAGAGCGCGAAATCCTGATAGATCATCTCGATGCCGACATCGCGGCTCTCATGCGGGCTCTTGAAATGAACCGGCTGTCCGGCCACGAGAATTTTGCCGGCGTCGCGCTGGTAAGCGCCGGTCAATATTTTCATAAGTGTCGACTTGCCGGCGGAGTTATCTCCGACGAGGCCGAGAATCTCTCCCGGATAGAGCACGAGGTCGACGTTGCGCAGCGCTTGTACAGCGCCGAAGGCCTTTTCAATGCCACGCATCTCCACAATCGGCACCGTCTCGTAGGCGTCAGACATGGACGGGCTCCGTCTTTCGAGCAAAGCGGGCTCGCAGGCGGCCGAAAATGTTCGCCTGTCGGACCCAGATATCGATCAGCACCGCGACGATCAGGATAACGCCTACGAAGACGTTGATCCAATGCTGCGGCATGCTGAAGCCCTGGACATTGAGCTGCAGCAGCGCGCGAACCAGGGTGATCACAGCGGCGCCTGCGAGCGAGCCGATCATCGTGCCGTGACCGCCGAAAATCGACCCCCCACCAATGATGACCGAGGCAATGGCGTCGAGCTCACGAAACTGACCGGCCACAGGATTGAAGCTTCGGAAGTAGGCGACGTTGATAATTCCGGCCATGGTCGCGCAGACCGCGGCCAGGAGAAGAGCGATAAAGCGGACCCGGTTTGTATTTATGCCGGCATAAGCGGCAGCACGGATGTTTCCGCCAGTCGCATAGACCTTCTGTCCGAACGGCGTGTATGCAAGAACCATCCCGGCAAATCCGGCGATGACGATCATCCAGATCGTCTGAACGCTGACGACGTCGGCAATCCGGCTAAGAATGCCCTCAGGGAGCGAGATGCCGAAATGAAGGAGAATGTCGCTAACTTTGCGACCCAGCAGATTATATCCCTCCGACCAGCCAGTGAGTTGCTGACCCGCCACGAACCACGCGGCGAGCCCGCGTGCGATATAGAACATACCCAGTGTGGCAATGAATGCCGGTAATTTGAAACCCACCGTAACGACAGCATTGACAAGCCCGGCGGCAGTGCCGGCAAGCATCCCCATGGCTATGGCCGTCATCGGATCCGCGCCGAGAACCTTCAGGAAATAGGCTGCGGTGCTTCCCGCGAGCGCCAAAACCGCCCCGACGGAGAGGTCTATGTCTCCAGCTGCAATGACGTAGGTAAGTCCGACTGTGATCAGCGCCAGTTCGGTATAGTTGAGCAGGATGGCGAACGTGTTGGAAAGATTCCACCAGTAGTCAGGCCGAAGAGCGAGCCCCGTGAGCCAAAGCAGTACGGTCAGAATGATGGCGAGCGAATCCCGTCGGGCGAGAAACTTGCCGAGGCCAGTTGCCGACAGCGCCGTGTCGGTCGCCATCGCCCCCTTTGTCTGGACGCCCTCGAGCGCCACTCCGCCGATCTCGTAGGCCGGCGGTGGCGGCTTTCCGCGCAGCCATGCCCACAGCCGCGACGCGGCCTGGCGACGAATGAGATAAGGCTCAATGAGGACGGCAATGACCAGAAGCAGTCCGAGGAAAACTGGAACCGCGCCCACCGGAAGCGAGAAGATCGCATTGACGGTCACCTCCTCATCACCGATCTTGATCGTCCGGGTAATGGGCCAGCCCTCGCGAAGCACCTTGTCCAGCAAAACGACGAGCAGGGCGCCAAGACAAGAGCCTGCAACGCGCCCCCGCCCGCCCAGGATTGAGGCGCCGCCTATGATCACGGCGGCGATGACAGTCAATTCGCCACTGACGCCATAGAGGGGCGTCACACCTTTGTCCTGAGCCGCCGACAGCAGGCCCGCCAATGCCGCGCACAGCGACGAGATGAGGTAGGCACGGATGCGCACCCAGTTTGTGGGTATGCCGGCATAGATGGCAGCCTGCTCGTTGCCGCCGGTCGCAAATGTCTCATATCCCCACCGCGTCCGGGCGAGCACGAAGGCGCCGATAACGGCTACAATGGCGAAAATCAGAATCTGGTTGTTGAAGCCAAGTGCATTGGTTTCGCCCAGATGAAAGAATAGCGGGAAGTCCTTTGCCTTTGCCGGATAATAAATGGACTGGCCATGGGTAAGCGCCAGCACGAAACCGCGGCCTATGAAGAGCATCGTAAGGGTGGCGATGAAAGCCGGGGCTTTCAGGATCGTCACGAGTACGCCGTTCAAAAAACCGATCAACGCGCCGAGCAGCAGGCACAGGACAATGGACGTAACAACGTCAAGATTCAGAAAGCTGGGCGCAAACAGCCGGGCGAAAACTACCGCGACGAGTCCGTAAGTGGAGCCCACCGACAGATCGATGTCCTTATTGACGATGACGAAGGTCATTCCGACAGCGATGATGGCAACACGCGAGGTATCTCGAAGGATCGCATGGAAAGCTTCCGTCGAACCAAAGAAGGCCGGATTGACAATGGCGCCGCCGAGATAAAGCACAATGAGCAACGAGAGCAGCCCGGCCTCCCAGCCGCCCACAAGCTGAGCCGGCGCGCGGCCCAGTTCGTTGGTCGCGTTCGACACTGTGACTTCCTTCTGACCGAATTCCGTGCCTAGAGCGGTTCAGTGTTTCACTGAATCGCTGAACCGCTCTAACTCTTTGTTTTAACGCAATTCCGGACGGAAAACCGGTTTCCACTTTTCCTGGAATTGCTTTAGGCGATGCGGAAGCGCTTGCGCCCTCCCGCATCGTTTACGTGTCCAAGGATCAGTTCTCGAACCGCTTGCCGACGTTTCCGACGGATTCTTGCGTCACCAGCTGTGCGCGTGTGTCGAGATTCGCCGCCGCTATGCCGCGATCAATCTGGAGATACAGCTGCATGACCGGCCAGAAGCCCTGCAGGAAGGGCTGCTGTCCGAGTGCGCCAGTGAGATCGCCACTTTTCATTGCGTCCTGCTGGGCTGGTCCGAGGTCGAAACCGTAAGCGCAAATCTTGCCAGTCATCCCGGCTTGCGCCACGGCCTTCGCGAGCGCAGGCGTGAACACGTTGTTGCCGGCGAAGGCGCCGACCACGTCTCCACGTGACTCGAACAGCGTTACGATGCCATTTACGGGATCATTCGGGTTGGTATCGATCCCGGTATTTTCAGGTCCGGCGTCAACCTTGAAGTTCTCAAGTTTGCCAGCGTCCTTGAGACCTTTGACGATGGCGTTGAACGCGGCCGTCACCCGATTGTTCACTTCGATGTTGCCCATCGCTGTTGACGAAGGCAGCACGATTGAGCCTTTTTCGATGCCTTTGTCGGCCAGACACTTCACCAGTGCCTCGCCTGCGATTGCGGCTGCGGATGCGTCCTGGCCGGTATGGCCGATGCCACTGCGGTTGAGAATCGTTCCGTCAAAGGAGTTCGTCGTGGCAACAGGAATGCCCTTCGACTCGGCGGCCTTGACGATGTCGTTATAGGCGCCGACCTGAGGCGTCGTCATAATGAGACCGTCGATCGTCGGGTCCTGCACGATCTGATTTAGAATTTCGATTTCGCGTGCTGGATCGTCAGTCGGCGATTCAGAGCCGAGCAAAAGGACTTTGGCGCCGATCAAGTTGGCCGCGGCAGTCGCCCCGACATAGACCGGGTCGAAGAAGCCGTTGCCGGCGGTATGGGTCACGATGGCGAAAGTCAGGTGGCCATCGGCTGAGTGGAAGTCCTTTGTACCGGGGGCCTCCTTTGCGGCGTCTTCAAAGCCGTAGCCGCCGACAGCCTTCTCAACGCTGCCGGACTGTGCCAAGGCGTATGGCATGCTGAACAGTATCGCCGCGGCGCACGCCGCTAGCGGAAATGTACGTTTCATGATTGTCCTCCCTTGCAACCAACGGTCGGAAGGCGTTCGGGCGCATTGTGTAAGGGGGTACCGAAGCTTCCTCCCGACCCCCGTGATAATCTGCGCAAAGCTGGCCCGCGTAAATAGTGAAATCTTATCAAGAGCTAAATTAGTCTCAATGGGACCGCGCAGGCCCATTGCCGCCAGCCGCGTTGACGCGAACGCCACGAGGCTGAGTCACGGCTTTGTAAGGCGGGCTTATTTACGCGGCCAAGCTGAGCTAGGGCTGAAAGCGGTGCGCAGCGATCGAGGCGGGCTTCATCTCCACCGAGAATCCCGGTGCGGTAGGCGGCATATAGGCTGCGTTGCGGATCACGCACGGATCGACGAAATGTTCGTGCAGGTGATCCACATATTCGATCACGCGTCCGGTCTTGGTTCCTGACACGGCAAGGTAGTCGATCATAGACAGGTGCTGGACATACTCACAAAGTCCGACACCTCCTGCATGCGGCCATACCGGCAGTTCGAATTTGGCGGCAAGCAGAAGCACGGCAAGCACTTCGTTGAGGCCGCCCATGCGGCAGGAATCGATCTGAACGATGTCAATTGCGCCCTCCGCGATCATCTGTTTGAAAATGATCCGGTTCTGACACATCTCTCCGGTTGCGACCTTGACCGGGGCGACCGCCTCACGGATCTTGCGGTGCCCCGCGATGTCATCCGGGCTGGTTGGTTCCTCGATGAAAAACGGATTCGCGAACGCCAGTGACTTCATCCAGTCGATGGCTTGGCCAACCTCCCAAACCTGATTGGCGTCGACCATAATGTAGCGGTCCGGGCCAACGACTTCTCTCGCTATGGTGAGGCGGCGGATATCGTCTTCCCGATCACGTCCGACCTTCATTTTGATGTGGTTGAAGCCAGCGTCCACGGCTTCCTTACAAAGCCGGCGCAATTTCTCGTCAGAGTATCCAAGCCAGCCCGCCGAGGTCGTGTAGCAAGCGTAGCCTTCCCGCTGCAGTATCTCGAGCCTTTCCTGTTTTTCCGCTTCGGCTTTCTTGAGGATACCGAGCGCCTCTTCGGGTTCAAGGACGTCGGTAAGATAACGAAAATCAACGATCTTCAGGATCTCTTCGGCGTTCATGTCGCCGACCAGCCGCCACACCGGCTTTCCTGCTTCCTTTGCCCACAGGTCCCACACGGCGTTAACGACCGCGCCGACGGCGAGGTGGATCGCACCCTTGTCTGGTCCGATCCATCGAAGCTGGCTGTCGCCGGTGACATGGCGCCAGAACCGGCCCGGATCTTCCTTGACCCAATCGAGATCAAGACCGACGACCAGGTGCCGAAGCGCCTCAATTGCGAGGCAGCAGACTTCATTGCCGCGGCCAATCGTGAACGTCAGGCCGTGACCCGCTAAATCTTCGATGTCGGTGTAAAGAATGACATAGGCGGCTGAGTAGTCCGGATCCGGGTTCATCGCATCCGAACCGTCAAGGCTCTGCGATGTCGGAAACCTAAGATCGAAAACACGAAGATCTGTGATGCGAGTCACTGGCGCGTCCTTCAAGATAGTTGTGAGGCTGTTCTCACTCGTCCAATTTGACCTGCTGCCTCTGGTTTCCAAGTCCTTCCACACCCAGTTCGACCACATCGCCGGCCTTCAGGAATCGCGGAGGCTTCATGCCCATGCCGACGCCGGGCGGGGTGCCGGTCGATATGATATCGCCGGGCTGCAGCGACATGAACTGACTCAAATAGGAGACGAGATACGCCGGTCCGTAGACCATTGTTCTTGTTGAGCCGTTTTGCATCGTCTCGCCGTTGACCTTGAGCCACATCGGCAGGTTTTGTGGGTTTTGCACCGCGTCCTTGGTGACCAGCCACGGCCCGATTGGGCCAAATGAGTCGCAGCTTTTGCCTTTGGTCCACTGGCCATGGCGCTCGATCTGAAAGGCGCGTTCGCTGACGTCATGGACAGTGCAATAACCTGCGACATAGTCCAGCGCTTCGGCTTCGCTAACGTATTTTGCTTTGCGGCCAATGACAATTCCGAGCTCAACTTCCCAGTCTGTCTTTTCCGACCCCCGAGGGAGGAGAAGATCGTCATTGGGACCGGTGATCGCTGACGTGGCCTTCATAAAGATGATCGGCTCGGGCGGGACTGTGGCCCCCGTCTCGGCGGCATGGTCGGAATAGTTGAGACCGATGCAGATAAACTTTCCGACGCCTGTCACGCAGGGTCCGATACGCGGATTGCCATCGACCAGCGGCAGACTATCCGGGTCAAGCGCGGCAAGCCTTGCAAGCTCGTCCGGGTCGAGTGCCGCTCCGCCAATGTCTTTCACGTACCCGGAAAGATCGCGGATCCTGCCTGCCCGGTCCACAACGCCCGGCCTCTCTTCACCCCGCGAGCCATATCGTACCAGTTTCACTATGCTTGCTCCTTCCAGCCGAAGTCAGTTCACCCAGCCACCGTCGATGACATAGGTTTGGCCTGTCGTATAGGTCGCTCCAGCCAAGTAGAGAGCGAGATCCGCGATTTCTTCTGGCGTGCCAAGCCGCCCCATCGGCTGCCGCGCGATAAATGCCGACCTTGCGGCTTCATAGTCGCCTTGTGCACGCATGCGTTCTTGTAGCGACGGGCTTTCGACGGTCCCCGGGCAAATCGCATTGCAGCGTATGCCCTGGCCGACATGATCTGCCGCGACGGCTTTGGTGAGGCCGATCACGGCCGCTTTTGTCAGTCCGTAGACGAAACGATTGGGCACACCCTTGATGCTGGAGGCTACGGAAGACATGTTGATGATGGCGCCGTCCCTCCGCTCAATCATGCCCGGCAGAACTGCGCGTATCGTGCGAACCATCGAGCGGACGTTAAGGTCGATGGCAAAGTCAAGATCGCCGTCTTTCATCTCCAGGATGGAGCCGGAATGAACATAGCCGGCACAGTTAAACAGGATATCGACCCGGCCTATCTCCGCGACAGCCGCTGTAACATCAGTATCGCTTGTCACGTCGAGCTTGCGTGGGACGATGCCTAGATGATTTTCCAGCTCGGATAGACGGTCCAGATTGATGTCCGTCGCATGGACGACCGCGCCGGCACGAGCGAAGGCAAGCGATGTCGCCTTTCCAATGCCCTGCGCTGCCGCTGTCACGAGAACCACTTTGTCTTTGAAGTCTTCTGCCATAGCATGTCCTTCGATTGCGACTTAGGCTGGGATTTCGCGGCGTTCGACAATGTAGATGTGATCGGCGACGAGCACGACTTCGTCGCGATGATTGATGACTTCGCAGCGTTCGAATACGCGGCCGGCACCCGATCGCTTCGGATCATCCTCCTTGGAGATGATCGTCGTGCGGGTTCGGATCGTATCTCCGATGAAAACTGGTTTTACGAAGCGTAGCCGATCATATCCGTAAGAGAAGGCAACGGGGTTCACGACGCTTGCCGTCAAGCCGATGCCGATAGATAACACCAGTGTTCCGTGAGCGATCCGCTGGCCAAACGGAGTCGTTTTCATAAATTCCGCATCCATATGGTGCGGGAAGAAGTCGCCCGTGTGACCGGCATGCACGACGAAGTCTGTTTCCGTGATCGTACGCCCAAACGTGATGCGCGTGGAGCCGATCTCATAGTCTTCGAAATAGGTCGTCTTCTCCATGTCACGGCCTCTTTGCGAGCGGAGTTGCCGGAGAGGAACTCGACCGATAGGCCGCCTCCACAAGGGCCATTGTAATCCAGGCATCTTCGACCGAGCTTACGAGTTCCTCGTCTTCGCCGGCCGCAAAGCGCTGAAGGTTGGCCATCCGTCCGACAAAGGCATCCGGAAACCATGCACCCTGGAGCGGGACCGAAACCCATTCACTGCCACCCTTCGGAAAGATTTCCAGGATGTCGGGCTCGCCGCGGGGATAGTCGAGGTTGACCCCGAGTTGCAGGTAAGCGGCGCCTTCGGTCCCGCAGATACGAAACTCGCAGGCCTGATATTTGCGTCCGAACTTGTGATCGTGGTTGATCGAAAGGGCGCAGCGGACATTGTTTCCGTAATCCAGAATGGCGCTTGTGCGTGTCTGCGCGACATCGTGTGACGGATGTCCCATCGATCGGGCGTGGACACCAATAGGATCGCCGAGCAATTGGCGGATAAGATCCAGGTAGTGGATGGAGTGCATAGCGATCTCAATGCGGGGCAAGCCCTTGAGAAAGGGCCAAAGCTGCCACGGTGTCGCCAACGCGAGCCAGGCGTCGAAATCAACGACCTGCCCCAGCCAGCCTTTTGCAATCGCGTCATTGAGCGCCAGCATCATCGGCGCAAAGCGAAGCTGGAAATTCACAGCGGCCGCCAGTTTCTTTCGCCGGCTAAGTTCCAATATGGCAGTCGCATCGTCGAGGTCGCTCCCCATTGGCTTTTGGATCAGTGCAACTGAGCCGTCAGGAAGTTCTCTCAGCACCTCGATATGGCGCGCGGGCGGGGTCGCGAGATCAAAGATCGCCTCCGGGACGGAAGCGGCCTCCTCGATGGTTCGAAAGGCAGTCACCCCCCAAGCGTCGGCCAACCTTTTGGCCTTCTCCTGATCCGGATCATATAGCCCGGCGACCGGAAAACCCGCCTTTCGATAAGCGGGAAAATGGGCATCACCGACAATCGAGCCCGCGCCGAAGGTTACGATCGGACGAGGCTTTGCCGGCTTGGGCCATGATTGGGCCAGGGACGAGGGATCAAACATGGCGCTCAAACTCCCTTCCACGACCAGGCCCGGTCCTAACCGGTGAAAATCGCGTGGCCATAACCGCAGGCGCCGTTCGTGCGGCCCTATCACGCATGATGGAAAACCTCCTCCATCATCGCCCACCATTCACCTTCCTTGCGGGTTTGCAGCGGCGCCTGGCAAGGCATGCAAAGAGCCCACCATTCCTGTGTTTTGGGATCGGCGGCCATCTTCGCAGCGTCGGCGGCAAAATCGGCGCCGTGATACTCCCAGTAGCCGAAGAGGAGATTTTCAGGCTCCCTCAGGAAGATCGAATAGTTGCGGATGTTGCAGGCGGAGATCATCGAAAGGATTTCGGGCCAAGCTGCCGCATGCAGCTGCTTGTACTCGGCGATCTTATCCGGCTTGAGGCCTATCACCATTCCCATTCGCTGCATCACGCACTCCCGACATGGTGGTTGAACTCAGGAAGGCTCTTGCTGCGCACAGCATCCCAATCCCAATCGATGCCGATGCCCGGTTCATTCGGAGCGTAAGCATACCCATCCGCGATCCGCATCCGTGTTCCGGTCAATTCATCAAGTTGAGGAATATACTCGACGTATTTGCCGTTCGGTATGGCGCAGGCAAGGCTGACATGCAGTTCCATGAGGAAGTGGGGGCAGACAGGAATATCGAACGCCTCCGCTGTATGTGCGACCTTGAGCCATGGCGTGATGCCGCCGATCCGACCGACATCGGCCTGGACGATGGAACAGGCGCCGCGCTGCATATATTCGCGAAAATGGCGGATCGAATACAGGGACTCGCCCACGGCGACGGGTATTCGAGTCGACGATGACAGCCTGACGTGACCATCGATATCGTCAGCGGGGAGCGGCTCCTCGATCCAGGCGAGATCGAGCGACCGCAGCCTTTCGGCGCGCCGGATCGCCTCGTCAATGGAAAAACCCTGGTTGCAATCGGTCATGATCTCGTAGTCGTCTCCGACCGCTTTGCGCACCGCAGTCAGCCGCGCGACATCCTCGGAGCCGTGAGGGCGGCCGATCTTCACCTTGGAGCCGCGAAAGCCTTCCGCCTTGGCTTGAAGTGCATCGTCGACCAGCGCGTCGGTCTCGATGTGAAGCCAGCCTCCTTCAGTCGTATACAGCGGGCAGCGATCTTTCGCTCCGCCGGCAAGTTTCCAAAGCGGAAGCCCTTGTTTTCGGGCGCGCAGATCCCAGAGCGCCGTGTCGATCGCGGCAAGTGAGATCGAGGTGATCGCACCGATTGTCGTCGCGTGGGTCGCAAATTCAAGCTCATGCCAGATGGCTTCGATCTGGTCCGGGTCCCGGCCGATCAGCCGTGGGGCGAGATGGTCTGCCAGGAGCCGCATGACCGATGAGCCGCCAGTGCCGATCGTATAGCTGTAGCCGGTCCCGGTCGCGCCATCGGAATCCGTGATGGTGACGATAGGGGTTTCCTGGCTGATGAAACTCTGGATGGCGTCCGTGCGCCTGACCTTAGGGGCCAGATCGACCATGCAGAGATCAACTCTTTCGATCCTTGCCATTGTCAGCTCCGGAGACTCAATCCGCTATCGACATCAAACATATGTGCCTGCGAAAGATCGAAACTCATCTCGATCTGCTCGCCCGTCTTCAGCGGTCTTGGGTTCAGCATGCGGGATACCCAGTCGCGGCCCGCGAATTCCGCGAAAACCAGCGTTTCGTTGCCAAGCGGCTCTGTGATCGAAACAGGCAGGCGGTGCCTGTGCACGTCCTCTTCCTCGCCGGAATGCAGGCCATGACCGGTTGGGTAGAGATCGTCAGGCCTCAATCCGAACACCAGCTTTTGCCCCGCAGACACTTTATTCCGAAATTGCCGCGGCAATGGCAGGCGCTCGCTATCGCCCAGCACCAAACTCCCGTCATCCAGCGTCACTTCAACCAGGTTCATCGGAGGTGAGCCAATGAACCCGGCAACAAAGCGGGTGGCCGGACGGCTGAACACTTCGTGCGGTGTTCCCACTTGCTCGATATAGCCATCGCGCATGATGACAATCCGATCTGACAGTGTCATCGCTTCCACCTGATCGTGGGTCACATAGATGACCGTGGAGCGGACCTTGGCGTGAAGCTTCTTGATTTCGGTGCGCATTTGCGTACGCAGCTTGGCGTCGAGGTTGGACAAAGGCTCGTCGAAAAGGAAAACCTCCGGATCCCGGACAATGGCGCGGCCCATCGCTACCCGCTGCCGCTGTCCCCCGGATAGTTGCGAGGGTCGCCGCTCCAGCAAATGGTTCAGGTCCAGAATTGCGGCCGCCTCCGCGACCCGGTGTTCGATTTCCGCTTTGGGTGCGTTCGCGATCTTGAGAGAAAATCCCATGTTCTCTCGCACCGTCATGTGCGGGTAGAGCGCATAAGACTGGAACACCATGGATATGTTGCGCGCACGAGGCGGGAGGTCGTTCACCAATTTCCCGCCGATGCGGACTTCGCCGCTGCTGATTTCTTCAAGGCCGGCGATCATGCGCAGCGTCGTGGATTTCCCGCAACCGGACGGCCCAACAAGAGCGATGAATTCGCGGTCCTGCACTTCAAGATCGATACCGTGTACCACCTCCATGTTGCCATAGTGCTTGACAAGTTTTCTGAGCGTTACCGGTGCCATCAGAAGTCAGCCTTTTACTGCGCCCGACGTGAGGCCGGACACGAGATGCTTTTGCACGATGAAAGTGAGCGTCAGCGCTGGGATGATCATCACGACCGCAAGCGCACACATTCCTCGCCAGTCGATCGTGAACTCAGCGGTGTAGTCGAGCAGCCCTACAGGCAAGGTCTTGGAGTTGGTCGATCGCGTCAGCTGGGAGGCGAGAGCGAATTCGTTCCATGAGGTAAGAAAAGCGAAGATTGCGGCGGAGGCGATGCCAGGTCCGGCCAGTGGGAACTCGACCTGCCAGAAGGCCTGCCAGCGCGTGCAGCCGTCGATCTGCGCCGCCTCGGCCAAGTCCCGTGGAACCTGCCGGAAAAAACCGTCGATCAGCCAGATCGTAAAAGGCACGTTGAGTGCGACGTAGGCCAGGATCAGACCGAAATGGGTGTCGATGATGCCGATGCGGGCATAGACGAAGAAAAGCGGCAGGGACAATGCGATTCCGGGGACTGTTCGCGTCAGCATGAAACCCAGAAACAAGCCGGATTTGCCCCGGAAGCGGTGGCGCGCAAAGGCATAGCCGCCGGCCAGGCCGATAGCGATGGCGATGACGGTGGAGGTGATCGCAATGATTAGCGAGTTGCGGAAATAGTCGAGGACAGGAATGCCCCCGCGCCCGATACCGGAGAACATCGCGATGTAAGCATCGAAGGATAGCTCTTGCGGAATCCAGATGGGCGGCTTGGCCATAATTTCGACCGTTGGCCGCAGCGACGAAAGCACGATCCATATGCCGGGCAGGCAGATCGCCAACATTGCCAGGAGGAGTCCTAGCGTGTGAGCAACACTCGCAAGCCGTTTCTTGATCCGGTGGGCGGTATTGTCGTCCATCTACCACTCCGAACCGATCTGGGTGCGCGCTGCCGCGAGCTTGCGATAGAAATAGACGGTGAACAGGATGGATAGGAGGATCGAAACATACGCCATCGCATTGGCCAGCCCCATCTTTGCGTCGCTGTAGCCTGTGCGCGCTATGATCGTCCACAAGAGCTCGGTCCTCTTGGCCGGGCCGCCGTCCGTCATGATCTTTACGATGTCATAGGCACGGGCAACGTCGAGCGATCTGATCGTCATGGCGATATAGGCAAACGGCATGATGAACGGCCATGTCACATAACGGAAAGTCTGCCAGGGCGTGCAGCCATCCACGCGCGCGGCCTCGATGGGTTCCTTTGGCATCGCCAGCAGTCCCGCCAGAATGAGGATCGCGAAGACTGCCGTCGAGGACCAAACTTCAGCGACGAGAATGGAAAAAAAGGCCAGAGGGCCTTCGATCAGCCACGGGATCGCACGGTCGGTCAGGCCAAGTCCCTGAAGGGCATTGTTCACGAGCCCGACATTGTCGTTGAACATGAACTTGAATTGAAAGCCGACGAGGATCGGGGAAAACATCATCGGAAACATCATCAGCGTGCGCAGAAAGCGCTGCCCGCGCGAGGCTCGCTCGACCAACATCGCAAGGCCGAGTCCGAGCACCATCTCAAGATTGAGTGCGATGGTGAGGAGAAGCACGGTTCGCCCGAAAGCCGCCCAGAAGTCCGGATCGGAAAGCAGCGTGATGTAGTTCCGCAGACCGATGAAGACGAAGAATGTGTATGGCCGTGTCAGTCGAAACGGTGTGAAGCTGGAATAGAGCGACAGCGCCAGCGGAACGATGACAACCGCGGCCAGCACGATCAGAGCCGGCAGAAGCAGCAGTGTCGGTGCTGAAAGGCGCGGAAACTTCATTATCGCGACATTCACAGGCGCTCGGGTCATGCGGCCCAAGCGGCCACCGAATCCTAGTCTTTGAGCAGACAGCATCGGAGTAACCGCCGCAATGAGCACTATATGTTACTGGCGAATCCGAAGAGCAGGAGGGCTGCACTTTGCAGCCCTCCTGCTCACGATCAGAGCTTACCTGCTTCCTCGAGGATAGCAGTCGCTTTCTCTGCGGCAGAGTCGAGTGCCTCCTTCGACGTCTTGTCGCCAAGGATAGCAGCCTGGAGTTCCGGATAGACGGCATTGGATATTTCGATCCACTCGGCCGTCTGCGGTACCGGAAACGCGTTCTGTGCCGCTTCCTGGAAAGCCTTCAGGACCTCGGTCTTATAGGGATCGGTTTTCGCTTGCTCTATATCCCACTCCCAAACGGCTGTGCGGGTTGGCAATGGACCCGCGGCTGCTTCGAGCTTCTGGCTGTCTTCGTTGGTCAACCACCAGACGAGCGACGCTGCCGCTTCCTTGTTGGAGCAGTTCTCGGTCACCGAGAAACCATGATGACCTGACCAGCCGGTGCGCTTTCCCGAGGAGCCTTTCGGCTGAACCTTTACGCCCACGTTTCCGGCAACTTTCGATGACTTGGGGTCATTGAAAAAACCTGCCCAACCAGGCCAGTCGAGATTGATTGCAACGGTCCCTGACGCGAAGCCCTGGCCAAGATCGTCCCAAAGGTAGTTCGTTGTGCCTGCTGGCACGGCTTTCGCCTTGTAGAGGTTGACGAACCAATCCAGAGCGCGGACGCCGGCTTCCGAATTGAACGCGGGCTTTCCATCCTTATCAAGGTACTCGCCGCCCTCGGCGACCAGCATCTCGTAGAACCGCCCGTTGATCGCCTCTTCCTTGCCGGCGAACTGGGTACCATAAAAGTCTGGAGGCGCGGCGAAGAACTCAGCCTGCCGGGTCACCTCTTCCCAGGTGTCGGGCGGAACGAGGTCTTGACCGTACTTTTCCTTGTAGGCGGCCTTCTTGGCATCGTCTGCGTAGAGGCTCTTCTGGAAATACAGCGCAGAGACGTCGAACTGCGCGCGAGGCAGCATTACCAGCTTGCCACCGAGCGTCGACGCGGCGACGTTGGCGGGAACGAACGCGTCGATCTCCTCCTTCGGCAGCAATGCCCCGAGATCGGTGTAGATATCCGGATACTGCGGCGCGAAAGAGGAATGATTTGATCCCACGCACCAGGTCAAGCTGCCGGAAGCGATGTCGGATTTGATCTCCTTGTCGAGCTCGAAGTGGTTCTTCTTCGACAGGATGTTGACCTTCGCGCCGGTCAGCTTCTCCCATTCCGGTATGCGGGCGTAGAGCGCCTCATATTGCTGACCGCCAATCAGCTTCGCATCAATGGTAACGCCTTCGAACTTGCCCGGCAGATCGGCTGCAAGTGCGCCGCATTCGCACAGGACAAGCATCATAACTCCGGCCGAGACGCCGGAAAGCAGTCTGTTCATCTTCTTCCTCCCTCACGGCGGATAATCAGGCCGTGCGACCTAACGCTCACAAATGGGCGTTTCATTCATATACAAAGGCCTTTTTATAAGCAGGTCAAGCTGTTTCAGCTTTCGCTCGCGAAGTCGTTATGCATATATGCAGGAAAGAATTCACAGGAGGGGCATAAAAATGGAAGTGAGCGTGGAGGATGAAGAGGCCGAGCGTTACCGCGCGCCGGCGCTCGACAAGGGTTTGGACATTCTCGAACTTCTTTCGAGTGTCGATGGCGGCCTAACGCAGTCCGAAATCGCCAAGAAGCTCGGCCGCAGCCCCAACGAATTCTACCGTATGCTGGATCGACTGGTTCGCCGCGGCTATGTCACAAAGATCGACGGTGATCGGTATTCACTTACGCTCAAACTGTTCGGCCTCGCCCAACTGCACGCACCGGTGCGCCGGCTCGTATCATACGCCACGCCTTTGATGCGCGAACTGGCAGAAACTTCCCGCCAGGCGAACCAGCTCGCCGTGTTCGACCGAGGGGCGGCTGTCGTGATCGCCCAACAGGAAGCCCCAGGTTATTGGGGCATATCGATACGTGTCGGATCCCATATCAGTCTCTTCGATACCGGCTCCGGCCATGTTCTGCTGGCCTTCCGTTCCCCTGCTGAGCGAGAAATGATGATTGCGGAGCACATCTCCAGCATGGAAAAGTCGACGGCGTCGCTGGAGTTCTTTGTGCGGCTAGATCAGATTCGCGATCGTGGCTACGAGATGATGGCAAGCATGCAGACCGCTGGCGTCTACAATCTATCGGCTCCGGTACTCGGTCCGGACGGCAAAGCGATCGCTGCTATCACGATCCCGTACATTACACTTGTCAACGTGCCGGGCGCTCCCGACATCACGCGAACCATCGAGCTGCTGCTTTCGACTGCAGAAAGGCTGTCCCGTTTGGCTGGCTCCGATGTGAGACAAGCAGGGGAGGAGACGTAGTGATTTCTGGCGCGGTTCGAGCGCCAAAAATGTCGACGGAGGAAACTCATGATCATCGACACGCATCTGCATCTCATTGACCTTTCAGCACTCAGTTATCCATGGCTGACCGGTTTGGCGGCGCTCAACCGCAACTTCCTCTATGAGGACTACTCCCGCGAAGCTCAGCGCGCCGGAATAGCCGCTGCGCTTCACATGGAGGTTGACGTCGATCCGGCAAACATTGAGGCGGAGACAGCCTATGTGCAGCGGCTCGCGGAAAGGCCTGGAAACCTGATTAGCGGAGCAATCGCCGCCTGCCGCCCCGAGAGCCAGGGCTTTGCGGACTATCTTGATCGCCAAGTCGCCAACAAATTTGTGAAGGGCTTTCGGCGCGTCCTGCACGTGATGCCGGATGCGCTTTCCGAAGACCCGTTGTTCCGCGAGAATCTCAAGCAGATGGCGGGAACGGGCCTTACCTTCGATCTTTGTGTCCTGCCACATCAGATCCCGAAAGCGGCAGCATTGGCGGACCTTGCGCCAGACGTCCTTTTTGTCCTCGATCATTGTGGCGTTCCCGATATCAAGGCTGACGCTGAGCATCCTTGGCGTGAACACATGGCGGAGATAGCCAAGCGCGAGAATGTCACCGCAAAGATATCCGGTGTTGTCGCCTATGCGGATCCTGCGGATTGGACGGTGGAAACTCTCAGGCCCTATGTCGAGCATACGATCTTGAATTTCGGCTGGGACCGAGTCGTTTGGGGCAGTGACTGGCCAGTCTGCACACTTGGCGGCGGCCTGTTGTCCTGGGTCGCAGCGACCCATGCCCTGCTTGCCGGAACCAGCAACGACGAGCGAGCGCGCCTGTTGTCGGGCAACGCCAGGCGAATCTGGAATCTGCCCTGAGATCGCGATACTTCCGGAGTTCGCATCTAAGGTCTGTGGGGCTTCGGGTGATGCCGGCGGGTTTCTGCGCTTCCGGTACTCGCGTACTCAAAGTACGCTCCGTTCCGGTTCTCGAAATCCACCATTTTCGACGCGGCCTGACCTGAATCCCAACAGACCC
>JBEVEP010000412.1:0-5788 GCA_040512755.1 Mesorhizobium sp. | reverse complement strand
ATCTGCCCCGTTCGCTTCACTGCCATCGCAACTTCTCCCGCCTGTCAGAACGAGTGAATCACAATCGCAAAATTGTGCAACAGGCCCCCTGTGGGAGAAGGTGCCTGAGCGTAGCGAAGGCGGATGAGGGGTGTTCCAGCTTGGCGCGCTGCGCTCCGTCCAGCACCCCTCATCCGACCTCACCTGCGCTTCGCTCCGGCTCGGCCACCTTCTCCCACAAGGGGGAGAAGGGGAGGCGCGATATCAGCGCTTCAGCTAATCTCGAACAGTGGTGATTGCCGGCCGCAGCGAAGCGGCTCCCCCTTCGCCCCGGCGACCCCTTCTCCCCCTGTGGGAGAAGGTGCCTGAGCGCAGCGAAGGCGGATGAGGGGTGCCCCAGCTAGGCGGGGCGCTCCGCCCAGCACTCCGCATCTGACCTCACCTGCGCTTCGCTCCGGCTCTGCCACCATTCAATTTGTTGAGTAGCTCATATGAATCGGCCGGCTGGAGAGCCGGCCGGTTTAGCTTTGATACGGTCTGAGCAATCACGGGTTGGTGACGTGGGGCGGCGGCTCGATCACTTTGCGGTACAGATGCCAGGTGGCATGGCCGAGGATCGGAATGATGACGGCGAGCCCGGCAAACAGCGGAATGGAGCCAACAACGAGCAGAAACGCCACGATCAACCCCCAGATCGCCATGGTAACCGGATTGGCCATGACGGCACGCACCGATGTGTAGATGGCGTCATAAGCCCCGATGTCGCGGTCAAGCAAAATCGGGAATGCGATGACCGTCGTGCTCAGCACGACGACCGCAAAAATGAAGCCGATGACATTGCCGGCGATGATGAGCATCCAGCCGCGCTCGGTCGTAAGCACATCACGAAGGAAGCTGCCCAGCGATTCCGGAGGCGTAGGGCCGAAATACCATTGATAGATTGCCTGCGCGGCGAGCAGCCAGGCAATGAACACGGCAAACAGGAAGAACCCGACCGCCGCTATCGATGGTATGGCCGGCGACTGCCGTACCTCAAGCGCATGCCACCATGAAGTGTCCATACCGGCCTCTCGCCGGCGGCTGATCTCATAGAGCCCGATTGCCGCAAACGGCCCGAGGAGGGCAAAGCCGGACATCAGCGGAAAGAGCATCGGCAGAGCGTTGTTGCCGGATGTCCAGGCTGCGAGCACGACGCCAACCAATGGGTAGATCAAGCAAAGAAACACATAGTGGGATGGCTTTTCCCAGAAATCATCGAATCCCTTGTGCAGCGCATCGACCAAATCCGCGACGCCAATTTTGCGCACTTTGGGATGGACCGGCGTCTCGCTGGCTCCTGCAATCACGTGAAATCCTGCCATGACCTCTCTCCCATTGATCCAGAGTGGTCGCGTATCACGCTTGCGCCGTTCAGAACGGACGGTCACGCATACGCGACCTGCACTGCACGGCGATCATACATTAGCAACAGCTTTGTCGTCTATCGTGCGGTCCGCAACGGATGGAGCAGTTCCCTTCGGCTGCGCCCTTCCGCGACCATGCAGATGTCGTGTTGGGATTCGGATTTCATGTTGACCCGGGAATGGAGGCATGGCTTGCCACATTTCCGTCCAATTTTGAAATCGACAAAGTCTATTAATTTGGTAGATTAATGGGACTACGGAGATCCCATGACGTTCCTTTCGCAGACAAGAGTTGAGCGCACTGGTCCAAGGACTGCAACGAAGGCCCGCATGTTGCCGTTGCGGGATTCGCTTGGCGCTCTCGCCTTCTTCCTTGCAATCGGGTTCTCTGTAGCCCTGGTATTCGGGATGATCGGCAACTGACAGCAAGGTCTATTCTTTGGCTCGGCGGTCACCGAATGGCCGCGGAACTCGGACGCCAGTGCAGGACGGCATGTCCGCGATGCCCGCGTGAATCGGAGTCATCACAAACGCGCCAGCTTGGCATAGCCGCTCCCAAACACGGGCTTTGGCGAAAACGAGGCAGGTAGAATCACGAATTGTTTCGGAAGTTGCAAGTTTCGGTACGGAACGACGGTCACGCCCAGTCGGCCGCAGATGCGGCCGCGACGGAACAGCACAATCGGGAGGATGCCATGTCGGACTTGATTGGTTCCCTGGAAACTTTGTTTGTCCGCCAGGGGTGGACTGCCAAAATCGAGCGCCGGCAACAGGCTGCGCCTGATTGTCAAGGCGCCAAAGACGCGGCAGTGACGGACGAGAAAAGCCCGTCCGAACGCGAAGACACTATTTACTGGACCTGGCCATATACCGGCTGCTGGTGAGGCCGCGGATGCTCACATCCATCCGCGCACGGGTCTCAAATTGTTGATGGTAAAGACCTGCCGGGAATCTTGCGTCGCCCGATCGAACTTGGCCATAATGTGGCGGCGACCGCGTTCTGGTCGAGTATTCCCGAAGAGTAGAGAGGGCGATTTTTGCGGCCAGGTCGGTCGAGCGTCAGATGTCAGATGAGTGGGCGGGGCAAACTGCAACGAGAGGAAACATAGATGCGACACGTGCTTCCCCCACTTCATGAAGGCCATGCTCCGACCTTTCTTCACTATGCCTTCCAGGACGCGCTGGATGCCTATGAAGACTGGCAAGTGGGCGCCCCAGAGCCGGATGTGGAGTGCGACGGCAAGCTGACACCCATCAGCGCCGTCTTCGGCCGCATGCGCGGTTGCACCGATATCCTGCCCATCCGGGTTTTCGATGACGTTCAGGCCGTGGTGGACGAGCCGTCACTGGCCCAGTTCTCGGGCAATCAGGTGACATACGCGGAAGCTGCTCGCGTACTGCGCGCCCTTTGCGTTGAGCGATTGAAATCCTGATTTCTGCCGTCTGCCGTGAGCCGCAGGTTGCCTGCGGCTCACTTGTTTTTCACCTGGAGCGGCATGCATCCGGACGGAACCGGAGGCCGCTCTAACTCTTTGTTTTGACGCAATTCCGGACGGAAAACCGGTTCCCACTTTTGCTGGAATTGCTCTATGCAGATAAAAGAGCAGATCTGACGTCCAGCCTGAAGGGTACGCCCTCAAGCGCATCCGCGCCGCGCCCGATTGCTGCAATCGCCGAGATCATTCGGCCATCTCGACCAAGCAGGCCGTCGGCGAGCGCTATGAGGCGGCTATTGGGCGTAGCCGACGGTGAGGCACGGCGAAGCGTGGCTGCCAGCTCTGTTTCCTCGCGCTCGGGGTCCAACGCCGCAGCGATAATGTAGGCGGCCGCAGTCGAACGGCTGATGCCGGCAAAGCAATGCACGACAAGAGGCTTCGAACGGTCCCAGCCGCGAGCAAATTCCAGCAATTGTTCAACATGATGGCGGCCAGGCGGTACGAGGTCCGGCTGCTCGTCGACGATGTCATGCATGGAGAGCAGGAGATGGTCCGCCTCGGCCACGGTCCCGGGCCTTTCGACCGCCGTACCGATGCTGAGAAGCGACACGACCCGTCCCGCGCCCGTTGCGGCGACTGTCGAATGAAGGCGGGTCAGTGAGCAGACGTGGATCATAGTTTGATGCTTTCTCGTGTGTCTTGCCAAGCGCGGAGCGCCTCAACCAGTCGTTCCCATCCGGCTTCATCCGCCGCCAGACCGAAGCGAAGACAGTCCGGCCGATCGACGAACAGGCGAACCAAAATACCGTGCCGGCCAAGGGTATCGAACAAGGCAGGCGCTTCACGAAGGCGGACATAGCGAAACAGGCTTACGCCGCCGACAACCGGAATGTCACGACGCATCAGCAGCGCGTCAAGCCTCTTTGCCGCCTCCGACAGCCTGATCCGCATGGTCTCCTGCCAGTCCTTGTCGGCAAGTCCGCGCAGACCGATCTCCAGTGCCGGTCCCGAGACCGCCCACGGCCCCAACCGGGCGTCAAGCCCTGTAGCCAGTTCCGGCGACGCAATCGCGAAACCCAGCCGAATGCCTGCAAGCCCGAAGAACTTCCCGAAGGAGCGGAGCACGACAAGGCTGCCATGATCTACGTCGGCATCCACGCTCTCGCTGCGCGGGCCGACATCCATGAATGCCTCGTCGACCACAAGCAAGCCTCCGCGGGAGCCGACCCGGTCGGCAAGCTGAAGCACATCTGTGCGCGAGATGATTCGGCCATCCGGATTGTTCGGATTGACCAGGATGGCCAGGTCAGCCTCGGCCAGTCTCTGGAGATCGCCAGTTTCCTCGACCTGATGGCCGGCGATGGCGGCGGCCCGACGGTGCTCCGCATAGGTCGGGCCAAGCACGGCGGCTCGCCCGGGCGGCACCAGTGAAGCGACAAGCGGCAGCAGGACCTGCGTTCCCGGCGCGGGCACGACATGGGCGGCTGACGGCGCGCCATAGGTTTCCGCAGCGACGCGCGCAAGGGCTTTGCCCTGGCCCGGTTCCGGCAGACGGGTGAAGGAGGTGGCGGGCAGGTCCAAAACTGGATAGGAGTGCGGATTGATCCCGGTCGAAAGGTCGATCCACGGCTGCGGCGCGTCTGGAAACAGGAAACGCGCCCGCTCAAGGCTTCCGCCGTGATCGATAATCGCTGCCGAATCGCTGCGCCCCGGAGCCATGTCAGTCCTGATCGCCTTCCTCGCACTGCTCATAGAGCGTTCTACCGGCTATCCCGAGCCGCTGTTGAAGGCAATCGGCCATCCTGTGATCTGGATCGGCAGACTGATTTCGTGGCTCGATCGGGCGTTCAACCGGCCGGCGGACAGTGCCAACCGCCGTCGGCAAGCCGGCGTTCTGTCTCTTGCTATCCTTGTCGGCGTCACAACCCTGGTCGCCCTGGCCATGTCCGCCGTATTTTCTCTCGTCCCGTTCGGCATCCTGCTGACGGCGGCAGCGGCAAGCAGCTTGCTTGCGCAGCGAAGCCTTGGCGATCACGTCGCCGCCGTAGCGGACGCGCTGGAAAGCGGCGGGCTTGCCGCGGGGCGCGCTGCTGTCTCGCGGATTGTCGGCCGCGACCCTGACCAACTCGACGAAGCCGGTGTGGCGCGGGCGGCCATCGAAAGCCTGGCCGAAAACTTCTCGGACGGCGTCGTAGCGCCTGCCTTCTGGCTCGGCGTTGCCGGACTTGCGGGCGGCGCCGTCTACAAGGCGGCGAACACCGCCGACAGCATGATCGGCCACCGGACGGAAAAGCATGAGGCGTTCGGCTGGGCATCGGCGCGCTTCGACGATCTGATCAACCTTCCTGCCTCGCGCCTCGCCGCTCTGCTGCTGGTTTGCGCGGCCGCGTTGGTTCCGGGAGCGTCCCCCGCCGACGCTTGGCGGGCAGTCTGGCGCGATGCGAGGAATCATCGCTCGCCCAACGCTGGTTGGCCGGAGGCCGCGATGGCCGGCGCTCTCGGCCTGGCGCTGGCCGGCCCTCGCATTTACGGCGGTGTGACGGCGCATGACGCTTTCATGGGAGAGGGCGGCCGCGGTGAGGCGACGATTGCCGATATCCGAGCCGCACTCCGGCTTTATCACGTAGCTGATTGGCTGCTGATTGCGCTCTTCGGTGTGGTAACAATGTTTTTGGTCGCGTGACCCCGGGTGCAGGCGAGGGGTCAAAACTCGATCCCCTGTTGGGCCTTCACGCCTGCCGCGAAATGGTGCTTCACCGCCGTCATCTCGGTGACCAGATCGGCCGCATCGATCAGTTCGGCCTTTGCGTTGCGCCCGGTCACGATGACATGGAGATCGCCGCGGCGTTCCTTGAGCGCCGAGACGACTTTGGCGATGTCGAGGTACTCGTAGCGCAGAGCGATGTTCAACTCGTCGAGCACGATCAGGCTGATCGATGGATCGCCCATTAATTCCAGAGCCTTCGCCCA
>JBEVEP010000406.1:0-7215 GCA_040512755.1 Mesorhizobium sp. | reverse complement strand
CCCCCGCCGGTGGTCTTGCCCGATCGTCGGGGCCCCCGCGGTGGCCTCTGCCGGTGCTGGGGAGCCGCGCAACGGGCCCGGGCCTCGGATGAAAATTTCCAGCCGCGTTTCCGCCACGCGACCGGCCCGGCACCGCCGCCCTCCCTGATACCCGGTGCGCACCAGGTTCCCGCGAGAGCGATGCCGGGGATTATGCGAGAGGCCGAAAGGGCGTGGATAAAAAATTTTCGGGTTTTCTTTCCTCATCCCTTTGCTGGAGTGCGGGACGGATGAGGGGGTGTTCCAGCTTGGCGCGCTGCGCTCCGTCCAGCACCCCTCATCCGACCTCGCCTGCGCTTCGCTCCGGCTCGGCCACCTTCTCCCACAAGGGGGAGAAGGAGAGGCGCGATAGCAGCGCTTCAGTAAATCTCGAACGGTGGTGATTGCCGGCCGCGGTGAAGCGGCTCCCCCTTCTCCCCGGCCGGGCGGCCCCTTCTCCCCCTGTGGGAGAAGGTGCCTGAGCGTAGCGAAGGCGGATGAGGGGTGCTCCAGATAGCAGCGCTGCGTTCCGCGCTCGACCACATTCTCCCTCAATCGCCAACGCTGCAGAATTCAGCACCGCGTGGTCGTGTGCGGAGCCGAGGGTGAGGCGGTGAGAGGATATTGGGCATCTGTTAACCCGAGTTCATCGCCGTGAAGTTGTGCAGAGGGACTTTCGTCGGATCAATCGCCTGGCCACCGCGTTGAAGCCGAGTGTAGCCGCAATTTCCTGTTGCCTCCCGGCGCCAGTCGTGCGCCACTCGGAATCGTCCTGCCTGCGATCGCGATCTCGGTCTGGAAAACCAATGAATGAGACAAAGCTTGCCCTGCTCAAGGCCTGGCTGATCGAGGCCGGACTTGCAGGCATTGGCGAAAGCGACATTCTCAGAAAGTTCTGCGAGCGCGCTGTGGTTGCAGGCGTGCCGATCAGCCGCGCGATAATGGTGGTCGACACCCTCCATCCGGTTCACGAAGGGCGCGCATTTCGTTGGCGGCACGACCAATCCGAGGATCGCGAGGTGGTTGAATACGGAAGGCTTTCCGAAGACCGGGAAGCCACGGAAAGCTGGATGCGCAGTCCGTTCTACCATCTCCTGCAGACCAACGGTTCGGTGCTGCGAAGAAGTCTGTGTCACGGGGACCATACAGACTTTGAGATACTGGAGACCTTCCGCCGGGAAGGGCAGACGGATTACGTCGCGATAATCCAGCGCTTCGCGGAGGCCGGCGCGATCGGCGAAATGGACTGCATCTACTCATCGTGGACCACCGAGGCCGCCTCGGGCTTCACGGATTTGCAGGTGGAGGCGTTGGTTACGCTCGCTCCTGCTCTGGCGCTCGCCATCAAATGCGCATCGCTACAGCGCATTGCGGGTACCCTCGTTGAAACCTACCTCGGCCGCGACGCCGGGCGGAGGGTTCTGGCGGGCGGCATCGGAAGAGGCGTAGCCGATCGTGTCAGCGCTGTTCTTTGGTGGAGCGACCTGCGGGGTTACACGAACATTTCGGATACGGCGGCGCCGGATCAGATCATTCCGCTGCTCAATGACTATGCCGAAGCGGTTATCTCGGCGATTCATGAAGCCGGCGGCGATGTGCTGAAGCTCATCGGCGACGCGACGCTCGCCACATTCGATGCGACCGATCCGGCCGTGGCAACTCAGGCCGCCCTCAAGGCAGAAGCGCTTGCGCGGACGAGGATATCTGACCTTAACCGCCGTCGTTCAGCGGAAGGCCTACCGGTCACTAAGCCGTATCTGGCGCTCCACCTCGGCGAAGTGTTCTACGGCAACATCGGCAGCAGGGAGCGGCTCGATTTTACCGTGATCGGACCGGCCGTGAACATGGTCAACCGGATCGCGACCATGTGCCGCTCAGCAGAACGCGATATCCTTCTCTCTTCCGCCTTCGTGACCGCCTTGCCAGAAACCATCCGCTCGGACGCCGTGTCTGTCGGCCGCTATGCCCTGAGGGGTTTTGCCGACGCACAGGAACTCTTCACGATCCTTCATCTTCCAGGCTGACTATGGAGTTGCCGATGAAATGCGAGGCGCTCGTTTTTCGGCGGGATCTGTCCAACGCGGTGTGGCCGACCAATCGGCATTCCCCTTGAACGCCAGGTTTGTTATGTTCGAAGCTTCCGCCCTGCCGGTCTTCGGGTCGATGCGAAGTGTTTATTCGGCGGGTTGTTGCCTTGAAGGGTTTTGTGGTTATGGCAACGAAGAGCGCAGATTCCGTGTCCAGACAGAACGCTGCCCGGCGACGAGTCAGGGAAGCGCTGGATCGCCACAAGCTGGTCGTCTCGCGGACACGCTACCGGAACGGCAAGCTAAGCGCGCTTGTGCTCATGGACGGGCAGTACTTCGATGTCAACGAATGGGAGCTTGGTCTGCTGAAAGGGGGCGCTACCCCGAGCGAGCTTGGCCTTTTCCCTGTCATCGAGGATGGTGCCTGATGCGCTTGTCGATCCGACCGTAACCGACGCCGATTATCTCGGAGCCGGCCCTTCAATGAGCATTCCCGCCTCGGATACTGCATCGGAAAAAGCTTTCTCCGCGTCGACCGTCGAACGGTGACCGTCCAGTACCTTCAGACAGGCATCGATAGCATCCCGGTGACGCGGCCCCCGATCTCCCGGCCAGCAATACATGAGACAGTCAAGAGCTTCGTGTGTATTGGACACAACACGAATCTTGCCGAACTCCACCAAGTGAACCCGGATCGCGTGCGAGAAAGCTTTTTCTTCCATGCCAGTAGCAACGAAATAGCCGGCTCAACAGTTCCATTGCCGACTTCGACAATGGTTAGGCACCAAGGCCGGGTTTGAAATTCTCATGTCGCTCCCAAACATTGAATTTGCGCACGATACCCTCCTGAAAGCAAATCAACTTCGGGGAAATAGCAACGCCTGCAACGAATAGCTCATCCGCCTATTCTGTCACTGTTCTTGTTTACAAGGCGTTTGCCCCTTCAACTCTCGCGCGAGGCAGCCGTACTTGTCGAACAACTGCCCTGTGTCGCGCGCAGCCTTTGCCGCTCCGCACGCGGACAGCAAAACCGACACCAGAATAACAAAGGCTGTTCTCATGATCATTTTAGCTTCCAAAGGGACGCCGACAGCTCCAGCTTGTACGCCCGCCGGCCTGGGTTCAACAGAGGACAAAGCAAAGTCGCCACCGCCACGCTGGTTTACGTTAATAGAGGGCAGGTCTGCGTCTGATCCTTCCTGCGCCCCTCCTGCGACAAACTTGACCAAAGTAGTTTAGAATAATTCTAAGTTATTGATTTAAAGCACATTTCCCTAGAGTGATGTTGACTTTGAGCCCCTTTGCGGCTTTATGGCAGGTCACTTGTATACCTTTGATGGCTGGGCCTTGAACCCTTTCGATTGGAGGACACTATGTTGTCTCGCAAGCCGTGGACGCCCGCGGCGTTCTGCTGTCGGCTGCCCTACTGGCCCGAATTTGCCCACCATACTCATTGCCGCCGCCCGGTGAGCCGACAGGTCTGTTGGCTCCCGCGCCGACCATGACCGATGTTTCATCCCGCGCTGAGAGCGCGACGCTATCGTACTCAGGAGAGGACAATGATTATAGCCACAACGCGGCTGACGGGACGGCTGGCGGCAATTGCTGCAACGGCGGCGCTGACGGCCGCGATTTTCGTGCTGCCGGCAAAAGCAGAGACGGACCCAAAAGCGGTGCTCAAGACATACGCTGATATCGCCCTGGCCAAGTATGAGGACGCGCTCGCAACCGCCAGGCTGCTCGATCAGGCGACCGGCGCGCTGATCGCCAAGCCCTCGGCGGAAACGCTTACCGCTGCCAGGGAGGCGTGGAAGGCATCGCGGATCCCGTATCAGCAGACGGAAGTATACCGCTTCGGCAACGCTATCGTTGACGATTGGGAAGGCCGGGTGAACGCGTGGCCGCTCGACGAAGGGCTGATCGACTATGTCGACGCAAGCTACGGCACCGAGTCCGACGAGAACACGCTCTACAATGCCAACGTCATTGGGAACGCTTCGATCGCGATCAATGGAAAAGCCGTCGACGCCTCGAAAATCACGCCTGAATTGCTCTCAGGCACATTGCAGGAGGCCGGCGATATCGAGGCGAATGTCGCAACAGGCTACCACGCGGTCGAGTTCCTTCTCTGGGGCCAGGACCTCAATGGCACCAAAGCCGGGGCTGGCAACCGGCCCTATACGGACTTCGATACGGCCAATTGCACTGGCGGCCACTGTGACCGGCGCGCCGCCTACCTCGCGGCGGCCTCAGACTTGCTCGTTACAGATCTGGAAGAAATGGTCGCCAACTGGGGCCCCGATGGCGCTGCCCGCAAGGGGCTCCTTGAAGGAGACCCGAAATCCGGGCTCGCCACGATCCTTACCGGGATGGGTTCCCTCTCCTACGGCGAACTCGCCGGCGAGCGCATGAAACTCGGCCTGCTTCTGCACGATCCTGAAGAGGAGCATGACTGTTTCTCTGACAATACCCATATTTCCCATCTCTATGACGCGGTGGGCATCCGCAATGTCTATCAAGGGAAGTACACGCGCGCGGACGGCAGCGTCGTGGAGGGAGCTTCCATCGCATCGCTTGTAAAGGAAGCTGATCCCGCAGTTGATGCCGAACTGTCGGCCAAGCTCGACACAACGGTAACGAAAATGGAGGCAATCAAGGCGCGCGCAGATGGCGGCGAAGCGTACGACCAACAGATTGGCGAAGGCAATGCCGAGGGCAACGCAACCGTCCAGGCAGCAATCGATGCGCTGGTCGATCAGACCCGGTCCATCGAACGGGCAGTGTCGGCTTTGAAACTCGACGCAATCGCCTTCGAGGGTTCAGACAGCCTCGACGCGCCGGACAAGGTCTTCCAGTAGGCTCATGCCTTTCAAATAGCCATGCGGCGCTGACGGCGCCGCCAGCCACCTAGAGCACTCAATGCTGATTTGTCATTGCAACATCATAACCGAAAAGGAGATCGAAGCGACGATCATCCAGCTCCTCGAGCAGGACCCCTGGAACTTGATCGTGCCTGCAAAGGTTTATCACACGCTGCAAAAGCGAGGACGCTGTTGCGGCTGCTTCCCAAATGTGGTCGAAACGATCATTCGGGTAACCGAGAACTACCACTCGCGTTCGGAGGCGAACGGCGAGGAAGTCGTTTCACACTTGGACCGCGTCCGCGGATTAAGGGTCCAATACGGGAGCAGAACCCATGCAAGGCGAAAAACAGGTCATCGAGCGGCTTAACGAGGCACTCTTTTTGGAACTTGGCGCCGTCAACCAGTACTGGTTGCACTATCGACTGCTCGAAGACTGGGGGTATTTGAAGCTGGCCAAGAAGGAACGCGAGGAATCGATCGAGGAGATGCACCACGCCGACCGCATTATCGAGCGCATCATCTTCCTTGAAGGACACCCGAATCTGCAGGCTGTCGCGCCTCTGCGTATAGGTCAGAATGTGAAGGAAGTGCTGGAATCCGACCTTGCAGGGGAATACGACGCGCGCACCTCCTACAAGAAGTCACGTGAAATCTGCCAGGAGCTCGGCGACTACGTGACGATGCACCTTTTTGAGGATCTGCTGAAAGACGAGGAAGGCCACATCAACTTCCTCGAGACACAGCTTCAGCTTTTGGCCTCGATCGGCGACGAGCGATATGGCCTGCTCAACGCTGCGCCCGCGAACGAGGCGGAATAGGACTATGAATGTGGCGCGTCCTTGATCCTAATTCCCTTGGGCGCCCACGCGATTTTTGCACGAGGAAGAGGAAGGGAATTGTTCTGCTGCAGAGCGGAGCAATTGTCATTGCGGCTGTCTCCGTTCTGATTGCGTTGCCTGCAGCTCAAAGCATTGCGGCAGAATCGGATGGAATCGCGAAGGAACGCAACGATCTTTCGTTCAAGGATCGCGCTCGTGTCATCGCGATCACACGGCCGACGACGGATTTCTCCAAGGCCGAAGAGTTCGAAACGATGCAAGCCGGGGCCGCAACCTCGCGCAAGCATGTAAACCAGGACGCCTTCTCGCATTCCTCGGCCAACCTCACTTTTGAGGAAGAAAGCACTTTCAAACTCGGCAACGCGCTGTTTCGGAAGCTCTGGGTTTCGGCGCCTTCGTCTACGCAGGCTTCCGATGGGCTGGGGCCGCTGTTCAACGCGCGCGCCTGCCAGAGCTGTCATCTGAAGGATGGGCGCGGCCATCCGCCGGAGGGCAACCCGGACGCGACGTCAATGTTCCTTCGGCTGGCGCGGCAGGCCGAGAGCGAGGAAGAGCGGCAGACCCTGTCGGCGAGGAGAGCGCTGAACTTTCCCGATCCGATCTATGGCGGACAGTTGCAGGACCTTGCCGTGCCCGGGCTCGCCGGCGAGGGCCGGATGGCGATCACCTATGAGGAGATCCCCGTAAAGTTAGGGGATGGGACCGGCCTGTCGCTCAGAAAACCGACTTACAGCGTCACGAACCTGCCGCACGGTCCATTGCACGCTTCCACGACGCTCTCGCCCCGCGTAACGCCGCAGATGATCGGGCTGGGATTGGTCGAGCAGATCCATCCCGCGGACATTCTGGCCAAGGCGGACCCAAACGATGCCGACGGGGACGGCATCTCTGGAAAGCCGTCGATCGTAAAGGATGCGCAAACCAGCGAACTGACGCTTGGCCGGTTCGGCTGGAAGGCGTCCGCGCCTTCGATCCGCCAGCAATCGGCCGACGCCTTCGCCGGGGACATCGGTATTTCGACGCCGGAGGTACCGAGACATTGGGGAGATTGCACCGAGGCGGAAGGCGATTGCCGCGCCCTGCCGAACGGTGTGCAGGAGCGGCTTGGCGCTGCCGAGGCGCCGCCACCGGTGATGGATCTTGTCACTTTCTACGCGCAGAACCTTGCGGTGCCGGCGCGGCGTGATGCGGGTGCGGCCAAAGTGCTCGCGGGGAAACGCATCTTCTACGAACTGGGCTGTGTGTCCTGCCATACGCCCAAATTCGTCACCCGCCGCGACGCGCCTAACAAAGCACACGCCTTCCAGCTGATCTGGCCGTATTCCGACTTCCTGTTGCACGATATGGGCGACGGTCTAGCCGACGGACAGGCCGTGGGTGACGCGACCGGCACCGAATGGCGCACTCCACCGCTGTGGGGCATCGGCCTTACGAAAGCGGTCAACGGACACACATTCTTCCTTCATG
>JBEVEP010000362.1:0-6158 GCA_040512755.1 Mesorhizobium sp. | reverse complement strand
ATAACCCCTACGACGATGGCGCCCGTAAAGGCGAACGACAGGATTAAAGCTAAGTAGGCGAATCCGACCCCAATGTTGGTGTGGAGCGGCTTTGCTATGTCATCCGTCAGACGTGGTCTGGACCGATACGCTTCGGTCACGTGAGCAATGCCGGACATGGTTCGGCCTCCTGCTCATTTAGTCTATAAACTAGGTAGACTTTGTCGATTGCGTTTATCGCGCCGAAGATGGGATGATTTTCTGCCGCCAGCCACCTGACTAGATTTTTGTTCTGGTCGCTATCTCCGACGATCCGTTCGACAACGTGCTTCCTAGGCGGTTCGGCGCTCAGATCGCGAAACCTTGCCTTAGTCACGATCGATCAGGAGCAGGCGGTTCGTTCATTCGCCTTCCGCTCGACAACGCCTCCGCATAGGCGAGATGCGTAAAGAGCTGTGGGCCCAGAGCGTACCGCGCGGGTGCGGCCACTCCTTCTGTCGGCACAATCGACCTTCGCCGAAGTTCACTCCACCGTTGTTTCTGCACGTTTGGCCTTGGTTGCTTCGCCCCACCATATCAGTTGATCAAGCATGTCGTTGGCCGAAGGCAGGATCGCCTCCTCGATGGCCGAAATCGGTTGATTTCCCATGCCGGGATGAACCTTGTAGAACTCGGAACCGCCGATGTGCACGGCCGAGCGCAGATTGACCATATGCAACTCGGTGGCGCTGGAGCGGGCGTGCTCTATGGCGCGGGCCGCGCCGACCACGCCATAGCCCAAGAACCCGATCGGCTTCCTGTTCCATTCATTGTAGGCCTGATCGAACGCGTTCTTGAGCGAGGCAGGCATCGAACGGTTGTATTCCGGCGTAACGACGATAAAGCCGTCGAATTGGTCGATTTTCTGCTGCCAGGCGATGGCCTTCGGATCCTCGCTCGGCATCCAGAGGTTGGTTGCCTTTTCGTTGAAGAACGGCAAGTCGAACGTTTTCAGGTCGAGCAATTGGACGTCAAGCTTTTCCCGCTGTTGTGTCAATTCGAAGATCCACTGTGCGGGCTTCGGTCCAAAGCGGGAATCGCGCGTGGACCCGATGATGACAGCAATTTTCAGCTTTGACATGACACTACCTCATGCTCGGTGCTCGGGGTTTGGAGAGATGCTCGTACTCAGGTCAAACGCGGGACGCGCCGCTGACCCCGATCGACCAAGCACTATTGTGGGTCACGATATGAAAGTTGGTGTGCGATCAGCAAGAACGCACATTTTTGTTCGTGACGCTCCTGTTTGTACCTAGCGGTTCGCAGCGCGCTGCGGATGACGCAAAAGCTACGCGGCATCCAGCGGTGGGCGACGGAGGCCTACAGGGGGCGAGGCCTCCGAGGCTGGCCGATTGCGCATTCGAGTGCAGCATCAAAACCGGCGAGGTCGGCCGCGGCACGGTATGTGCTCTCCAGAAAGCCGATGAGGCTGGCGTCCGGGTCAGCAGCGCGGCGAACGGCGTCATAGGGCAACAGGAACTCCCCGAGGTTCTTGTCCCAATATGCGGCATCGGGGGAAATCCTGGCACCCGCGAAGCCAACCGGAGTCGGGTAGGCGTAGGAATAGAAGGCCGGAAAATCGACTGCTCCTCCGCCGGGCCAGAAGCCTGCTGACGAAACTTCGTGGCTGTAGGCCTCGCGAGTGACTTCGTCAGGTAGGGAAGGGATGCCACCGGGGTGCAGGGGGGCTGGTCGGCCCGAAAAGCGTGTTACTGCGAGGTCAAAGCTTCCCCAGAAGAGATGCACCGGACTGACCTTACCGAGATATCCGGTGCGGAAGGTCTGGAACACCGACGCCACGACCACAGATGCCTGGAAGAACCGGTTCACCGCATCTGCATCATAGGGCCGTTCGGCACGATCCTCGACGAACGGAATGGCATTGAGGATTTCGTTCGGCCTGCCATTGAATTTTGGTGTTCCGCCGAGTTTTTGAACAAGGTCCAGCGCGCCACCGTGGAAGGTTGCGACCGACATCGGCCGGAGCGGAAATCGAGCGGTGAGTCCATTGGTGGCCATTCCAATCAGCTGATGATCGATCAGGTCGAAGCTCAGCTCGATCCCGCCAGGTCCATCCGGAACGAGCCCGGTCGTGAAGCCGCGAGCGTTGAGATAGAGGGTTGCGTGCCACGAATGGTTCGGCCAAGGCGTGCGGGCAAGCCGGTATTTGCCGATGATTTGGCTATAAAGATGCAGCGCGGAACAGGTGTCGCGCCAAGGCCCATAAGGTATGTCCGGCCACCTTTCCTGGATACGCTCTTTCATCGACCAAGCCTCAATGCAGCAGCGTCGATCAAGGATCCACTAACGCCATTTTGTCAACAAATGGCTTGTCGGCCGGCCGGCCGCCTGAGCTCGACCGGATGTCACGATGACGAATTGAACAGTCCAATGCGCGATTTCGCCGATTGCAAAGAGGATGGAACAAACGATGAAGGTATGGTGGTTCTGTTTCCTGCGGCATTTTTGGGCAGGAATGGGCCCTTGTGGCTGGCACCATGGTTGGCTTCAAGCGGATTGCGTTTAAACAATCAGCGAAGCCTCCGGCATCTTTCGCGACTTTAGCGTTGTGGAGGACTTTTCGCGACGGAGGACTTTCGCCTCCCCGCTTTGCCGAATTGTCATTTCGCCGCGCCACAATGCTTTCCTCTGACGAATTAAGAGGACAGGAGATGGCCTCGAAACTGTCCGAAGGCGACTCGATCACGGTGATCGGCGAGGTGACGAAGCCGAACGACAACGGGACCATCACCATTCGGCTTCACGGCTAGGACGTTCGAGTGAGGAAGCGCAGAGACAGCTGCCGATGGTCGCGAAGAAGAAGAGGCGGAGCCGGGACGGCGTAGATAGGCCAGGACTTCGCTTTGCTGGCCTTTCTTATTCTGCAATAAGGCTCGGCCCAATGCTCGTCTAACGCCAAGATTTGAGAGATACTGAATATTTGGCAGGTCACCCGATCTGCCAACTATTGAGGGAGAGTGTCCTATGCCACTGTTCATCATCACAGGGTGCTATTCAGCCACGGCAGCGAAGGGACTGATTGACAAGCCATCGGACCGTGAAGTGGCGGCCCGTGGCATCATGGAAGCAGCAGGCGGGAAGCTGCGTTCTTACTACGTCACGACCGGCGAAACCGACTGGATGGCAATCGCGGAATTCGCCGACGGTGCTGACCTGATCCCCGCACTTCTCGTCGTCAGCGCATCAGGAGCAGTATCGAATGTCAAAACCGTGCGCGCATACTCGGGCGCGGAATTCAAGGCGGCCCAAGAGAAGGCGGGCAAAATCGCATCTTCCTACAAGTCCCCGGCAAATTAAGACCACCTGGTTGAAACATCTCTGGCAGCGGAGGTTCGATCCGCTGCCAGAACCGATGTTTTGCCGGACCCCCGGTGCTGACTTGACGTTCCCGGCTGAGGCATAATCCTTCTGTCTGGCGTCAGTTCATGATGTGGACGACTCTGCGTGTCTGCGGGTCGATCAGTGCCGTCCGGCCGTCGATGACGACGTATTGATACCTGTTAGGCAGCGTATTTTCGGCAAGTTCGCCCGGCTTGAGAATATCCGGTATGATCGCCCCGACTATGAGCTCAAAGTTGGACGGACGATCCACCACGACTGGATTAGTTCTCACGTACTCCCGGACTACAGTCTCTTGTTGGGGAGTTATCACGACAGCCTGGGCGGCCGCAAAAGAGGTTCCAGCGAGAAGGACGCTAGTTGCAATCATGCTTCGGAAAGTCATTTCTGCCTCCTGGGTTTGATATGCAAACTAACCGCTGGCAGCCGGAACGGTTCCCCAGATGTGAAGTGTGTTAAGGCTGATGACTTGTAGTGAAGGAGCCTGATGCTCCTCACTTTGCACCCCAGGAGGTAGACTTTTACTGGGAAATGGGGCGCGGTCCGAAGGGCTCGCTGCCCCTTCCGTTCAACCGGACGATCTCGTTGCAACCAGTGCGAGAGCTCACTATGCTCCGTACCTGCCGTTTGTTTTTACGATGCTATAGCTACCGGCCGAACACGGAGTGGAGCAATGCGCGGATCGTACTTGAAGTCCCTTGCACTCTTGCTTGCATTATTGGTTGCGTTGCCGGCCCCGGCCAGCGCTGTCACCGTCAACATCAGGATCGGCACCAGCCTCAACAATGGACGGTCGATCACATGTGCGGAAGGCGCGCGCCGGATTCGCAACCGCGGCTTCCGTGAGGTCCGGAGCATAGACTGCCGTGGACGATTTTTTATCTACCGCGGCTGGCGCGGCCGCAATCGATATGAAATCGCCGTGCGCCGGAGCGATGGGCGGATCGTGGATGTTCGCCGCGTTGGTCGGAGGCGATAGAGCAATTCCAGGAAAAGTGGGAACCGGTTTTCCGTCCGGAATTGCGTTGAAACAATGAGTTAGAGCAATTCCAGGAAAAGTGGGAACCGGTTTTCCGTCCGGAATTGCGTCAAAACAAAGAGTTAGCGGATCAGCGATTCAATCAAACACAGAACCGCTGAGCGCGAACGTCGCAACCGCGCCTGATGCCAATTGCAAGAAAAGCGGCGGCTGCCGGTGCTTCAGGGGCATTCGGCAATGCAGCCGCCGAAAATGCATCGCGTGAGTATGGTGCGCGAAGCGCTTGCACAATCGCCGTTTCGTGCCCAGCACGCATTTAACTTTGACGTATTTACCGCTGGCTCGGCCCGCTGGGACGCACTGTCGCGGATCGATAGGGATCAAAAAGGGTGAGAGAATTGCTCTCTCACCCAGGTTCGGTGCCTTGGGTTCGTCCGGCGGGATCCCACGGGGGGTTGGGAGACGCAGGTGCAAGGCGCCCGCCGGATGGACCTGTCGCGGGGGACTATCGCGACAAGACAATAATGCCCCTTTGTGTGGGGCAGCAAAATGGGCACATCTACCCAGTTTCGTTCACTGATTGAGTGTCATCGGGACAGCAAGGGTAGCAGATAGGTGAACACCCTGGTGCTGTTGCTTCCCGGATGCCAGATCATCCCCGTCCACGGCGGGCTGCGCGTTCTTCCCGGGAGCGGCGGCGCGGTGCGTTGTCTCCGGCCTCGGCGCCTTCCGAAAGCACCTTGCGCGGCGGCAGCGTGACTTGTGCTGCAAGCCTCGGGAACGGATCGACCTTGTTCGGAAGCGCCATCGCGTTGATGAAGAGTTGCTGGAAATGCGGCTCCAGGGCGGTTTCGATCTTTTCGATCCGGCTCACCGTTTGCTCGATCTCGCGGCGATGATTGCGGTTGAGAAGGGCCATTAGTGCGCCGGTGCCGGCTGCGTTACCCACCGCCTTGACCTCCGACAGATCACAATCGGGAATGAGGCCGAGAACCATCGCGTATTTGGGGTCGATGAAGGAGCCGAATGCGCCCGCGAAGCGGATCGTGTCGACGGTCTCGACGCCCTGTTTTTCCATCAAGAGCTTCACGCCGGCGTAAAGTGCGGCCTTGGCGAGCTGGATCGCGCGGATATCGTTCTGGGTAACAGTGATCCTCGGTTCGCCCTCGCGGCCTTCGCGCAGCAGGTAAGAGAAAGTACGGCCGTTCTGGATGATACGCGCCGAGCTGGCGGCGAGTGAACCATTGATGACGCCGTCTTCCGAGATGATGCCTGACAGGTACATCTCGGCGACGACCTCGATGATGGCCGAGCCACAGATGCCGGTGACGCCGGTCGCCCAGGATTCGTCTTCAAAGCCTTCTTCGTCCGACCATTTCTCAACCCCGATCACGCGGTATTTCGGCTCCAGTGTCTCCGGATCGATGCGGACGCGCTCGATCGCGCCGGGAGCAGCGCGCTGGCCGGACGAAATCTCGGCGCCTTCGAAGGCCGGTCCGGTAGGTGAGGACGCCGCGACCACCCGTTCCTTGTTGCCCAGTACGATTTCGGCGTTGGTCCCGACATCCACCAGCAGCATCATCTTGTCCTGCCGGTAAGGGCCTTCGGAAAGCGTCGCTCCGGCCGCATCGGCGCCGACATGGCCGGCGATGCAAGGTAGCATATAGAGCCGCGCACCACGGTTGACGTCGATGTCGATCTCATGCGCCCAGTATTGGAGCGAGCCGGAGACGGCGAGCGCGAAAGGCGCCTGGCCGAGCTCCGTCGGATCGATGCCGAGGAACAGGTGGTGCATGATCGG
>JBEVEP010000261.1:0-7829 GCA_040512755.1 Mesorhizobium sp. | reverse complement strand
ATGGCCTCGAAGCTACTGATCTCCCCCCTTGAGGGGGAGATGGCCGGCAGGCCAGAGGGGGGTGTCAAACGCGCGAACAAAGCAGGTCCGCCTACCCCACCGCCCCCAGTTGCTTCGCCGCCTTCCAGTTGCGCCAGTAGTCATGCGGCATCTGGATATGGGTCGAGCCGAGGAAGGAGAACGCGTCGTTGACGGCGTTGGAGAAGCATGGAACGCCACCGACGTTCGGGCTCTCGCCGACGCCCTTGGCGCCAATCGGATGGTGCGGCGAAGGCGTAACGGTGAAGTCGGTCTCCCAGTGCGGCGTTTCAACGGCTGTCGGCAGGAAAAAATCCATGAACGAACCGGTGGTTACGTTGCCGCCCTCGTCGTAATGGATCTCCTGACCCATCGCGATGGCGAAGGCTTCCGTCAGTCCGCCATGCACCTGACCCTCGATAATCATCGGGTTGATGCGCGTGCCACAGTCGTCGAGTGCATAGAACCGACGCACTTTGTAGACGCCCGTGTCAACGTCGATGTCCATCACGCAAATATAGGCGCCGAACGGATAGGTCATGTTGGGTGGGTCATAGTAGCTGACAGCCTCGAGCCCCGGTTCCATGCCGGGCGGCGGTGAGTTGTAGGCGATCCAGCAGATATCCTTCATGCCGAGAAATTTTTCCGGCAGGCCCTTCACCTGGAAACCGTCTATGTCCCATTCGAGATCGTCCTCGTGAACCTCGAGCTTGTAGGCGGCAATCATCTGCGCCTTGGCCTTGATCTTACGCGCGGCCATGGCGATTGCCGCACCGGCGACCGGCGTCGAGCGCGAGCCATAGGTGCCCAAGCCATAAGGTGCGGTGTCGGTGTTGCCTTCCTCAACCATGATGTTGTCGGCCGGAATGCCGATCTCGGAGGCGATGATTTGTGCCCAGGTCGTCTCGTGCCCCTGACCCTGCGACTTGGTGCCCACGCGGGCAATGCCGGCGCCCGTCGGGTGCAGCCGGATCTCGCAACTGTCGAACATGGCGATGCCGAGGATGTCGCAATTCTTCGACGGGCCGGCGCCGACGATCTCGGTGAAGAAGGAGACGCCGATGCCCATGATTTCGCGTGTCTCGCCGCGCTTGAAAGCCTCGCGCTTGGCCGCCTGCTCCTTGCGCAACTCAGCGTACTTCACGCTTTCCATCGCCTTCTTCATGGCCGTGTGGTAATCGCCGGAATCGTACTCCCAGCCGAGTGCCGAGTGGTATGGGAACTGCTCCGGCCTGATGAAGTTTTTCAGTCGCAGTTCCGCTGGGTCCATCCCAAGCTTCTGGGCAAGGATGTCCATCGCCCGCTCGATGCAATAGGCCGCTTCTGTCACCCGGAACGAGCAGCGATAGGCGACGCCGCCCGGCGCCTTGTTCGTGTAAATACCGTCCACAGCCAGATGCGCGACGGGGAAGTCGTAAGAGCCGGTGACGATGTTGAAGAAGCCAGCCGGCCATTTCGTCGGATCTGCGCACGCATCGAAAGCGCCATGGTCAGCAAGCACATGGACGCGCAAGCCGGTCACCTTGCCTTCCTTGGTCGCTGCGATCTCTGTCGTCATGTGATAGTCGCGTGCGAAAGACGTCGCTGTCAGGTTCTCGATGCGGTCCTCCACCCACTTCACTGGCTTTCCGGTCACGATCGAGGCGACCGCCGAGCAGATGTAGCCCGGATAGGCGCCGACTTTGTTGCCGAAGCCGCCACCTATGTCGGGCGCGATGACATGGATCTTCTGCTCCGGCAGGTTGGCGATCAGTGACACGACCGTGCGGATGACGTGCGGGGCCTGGAACGTGCCCCAGATGGTCAACTCGCCCCTCACCTTGTCAAAGGAGCAAACACACTGGCAGGTCTCCAACGGCGAAGGGTGGGTGCGGTGGTAGGAGATCATCTCCTTGATTGTCACTTCCGCCTTGCGGAAGGCGGCGTCCGTCAGGTCCTTGTCGCCCACGGTCCACTCGAAAACGTGGTTGTGGTGTTTGCGGGGCCCATGCGCGCCGTCCTTCTTGTCTTTGATATCCTCGCGCAACACCGGCGCGTCCGGATCAAGTGCCTTGAACGGGTCGATGAGAACTGGCAGCGGCTCATAATCGACCTCGACCGCTGCCACACCATCGTCCGCCGCGTAACGATCCGTGGCGACGACAAAGGCCACCTCCTGGCTTTGGAACAGCACCTTGCCATCTGCCAAAACCATCTGCACGTCTCCGGCAAGCGTCGGCATCCAGGCGAGATTCACAGTCTTCAGCGTCTCGGCCGTGATGACGGCGAGCACGCCCGGTACCTTCAGCGCCTTTTCGGTGTCGATCGACTTCACGCGGGCGTGGGCATAGGGCGAGCGCACAAAGTCGCCATGCAACATTCCCGGCAACTTAACGTCGTCCACATAATTGCCCTTGCCCTGGGTGAATCGAATATCCTCGACCCGTTTCCTCTTGCAGCCCATGCCTTCGAGCTTTGCTTCGCGCTCCGCGCGCGTGAGGGTCACGTCGTTCATTCGGCTGCCTCCTTTGATTCGGTGCCGTTTATCTTGGCGGCAGCGTATTGGATGGCTCTCACGATGTTCTGGTAACCGGTGCACCGGCATAGATTGCCGGCAATGCCGAAGCGGATCTCGTCCTCGGTCGGGTTTGGATTTTCTTTCAGAAGCCGGTGAGCGCGCGTGATCATGCCCGGCGTACAAAAGCCGCATTGCAGCCCATGCATCTCCCGGAAGCCTTCCTGCAACGCGGACAGCGTGCCGTCCGCATTGGCCAGGCCTTCGATCGTGGTGATCTCGGCGCCATCAGCCTGCACAGCAAAGACATTACAACTCTTCACCGACATACCGTCCATGTCGATCGTGCAGGCGCCGCAATGCGTCGTTTCACAACCGATATGCGGGCCGGTGAAACCGAGATCCTCACGGATGAAATGAATGAGCAGCGTGCGCGGCTCCACCAGCCCCTCGACCGGTTGGCCGTTCACCTTCATGCTTACCTGGGTTTTCTTTACCTGGGTCGCCATACGGTCTCCTCCCTCACGCGGCTTTGGCGGCGGCGCGTCTGAGCGCCCGCTGCACCATGATGCCGCCGACATGCGTCCGGTATTCGACAGGGCCGCGCCCGTCCGCGGCCGGCGCCATGATCGCCTTGGCCGCATCCGCGGCCTTCTTGAGGGAAGCCTCGTCGAGGCTCGTGCCGATCACCGCCTGTGCCGCATCTTCCGCCAACAGGGGCGTCTCGGAAAGGTTGGTCAGACCGATCGCGCAGGTCGCGACCTGGCCGTCCTTCATGGTGAGCACCACGGAGGCGGCAGCAGTGGCGTAGTCGCCAACTTTCCTTTTCAGCTTGTCGTAGGCGTAGCCGTGGCCGTCGGGTGGCACCGGCACGGAGATCGCCGTCAGGATCTCGCCCGGCCCCAGCGCGGTAAAGTAGACGCCCTTGTAAAAGTCGCGCGCTGCGACCGAGCGTTTTCCGTCCGGTCCCTCCAACAGGTAGTCGGCGCCGAGTGTCATCATCAGCGCCGGCATGTCGTTGCCAGGATCGCCGTTGGCAACGTTGCCCCCGATGGTACCGCGATAGCGCACCTGTGGGTCTCCGATCAGCAGTGCAGTCTCGTGCAGGATCGGCAGAGAGGACGCGATCACGCTCGACGCGAGCAGTTCATGCTGCGTCACCATTGCGCCAATCACGAGCCGGTCGCCCTCGCTGTGAATACCCTTAAGGGCGCCGATGCCAGACAGATCAACCAGATGATCGGGCGTGGCAAACCTTAGCTTCATCATAGGGATCAGGCTGTGGCCGCCGGCCAGCGGCCGTGCCTCGTCTCCGAGTTCGGTGAGCAGCTTGACCGCGTCGGCCAGACTGCCGGGTCGATGATACTTGAAAGGTCCCGGGATCATGTTTCCTCCGTCCGTTTCGGCCGGCCGGAATTTTTGCTTTCCGCTCGACCGATCGGCTTAACAGGCTGCGCTGGCAAGCAGCAGCCTGCGGCTGACGCCACGCGTCCCGCGCACGCGGGCCGCAAGCCCGTGTATCCTCCCACAATCGCGATCACCGCCGAGAGCGCGACCAGGTAGGGGTTGTGCCAAAAGAACATGCAGGTATCGACCGACGGGACATCCTCCTGTCCGCCGGCGCCTCCCGCAGCGGAGTTTACAAGCAGGGGCCGCTTTTGCAATGCGCAAGCTGTTTCGCCATAGGGAGGTCGGCTTCTTGCGGCAAAACGGCCGGTCCGTCGACGCCGCTATCTCCGATGTCCGAGATAATCTTGCGTTTGGACTGGAGCCGCATCGTCCGAAGCTGGCAAGCTTGCCGCGATTGAGGCGCTGGGCTACACCCTCAAGAATGACAATGCACCGGTTTGTCGCCACCAACTGGTACAACGTGTTGGGCACCCTGCCTCCGGCCTTGACCGTCGACTCCGGCGATACGGTGATCACCGAAACGATCGATGCGCACGGCTTTGACAAGGGCGGCGTGCAGCGCGCCCCCGAGCCAAACCCGATGAACGGCCCGATCTTCGTGAACGGTGCAGAGCCAGGCGACGCTCTTAAGGTCGAAATCCTGCGCATGACACCGATTCGGGGGACGGGCTGGACGCGTGCATCTCTCGCCGGCAACGTCGTCGACCCGGAATTCGTCCGAGGCTTGCCGTCACGAGAAAAGGTGAACTGGCGGATCGACAGGCAGGGTTTGACGGCAACGCTGGAGCCGGCTGTGCCGGGCCTTGAGGATTTCGTGCTGCCGGTCGAACCGATGATAGGCTGTTTCGGCGTGGCGCCAACCATGGGACAGGCCTTTTCTACCGCGACCAGCGCCGAGAATGGCGGCAACATGGACTATCGGGGCTTCGGCCCGGGTGCGACAGTCTGGTTCCCCGTCGCCGCGCCGGGCGCGCTGTTCTTCCTCGGAGACTGCCACGCGGCGCAGGGCGACGGCGAGATCGTCGGCACTGGCATCGAGACGTGTTTCGAGGTGGAAGTCCGCCTGACGGTCGAAAAGGACCGCAATCTGGTCTGGCCCCGCGGCGAAAACGCCACTGACATTTTCTCGGTCGGTAACGCAAGGCCGCTCGACCAGGCTCTGCAGCACGCGACAACCGATATGTTCAACTGGCTGACCAGCGACTACGGCTTGAGCCCGAGGGCCGCCAGTCACCTCATGGGACAAGTCGTCCGCTACGACGTCGGCAACGTATTCGATCCGGCCTATACAATGGTCTGCCGCATCGGGAAGAAGTGGCTGCCGAAATCCTATCGCGCATGACCGCTTCTGGTACAAAGCAGGACGGTCAACCCCACCCCTTTAGAAATCTTCGAGCGTCAGTTCGCGCGCCATCACGATATTGCCGGCCGTCAACCCGCAATCGACCGGAATTGCGGTTCCTGTTACAGCGCTGGCGGCATCGGACGCCAGAAAGGCAATGACGCGGGCTACTTCCTCCGGTTCCACGATACGGCCAAGCGGATACCAGCGCTCCAGCACCTTCAGCACGTTTGGATCCTTGGCCCTGCGCTGATCCCAGATCGGGGTGCGGACCGTGCCCGGCAGCACGCAATTGGCCCGGATCCCGTAGCGGCCGTATTCCATGGCAAGAGCCTTGGTCATTGCTATCATCCCGGCCTTGGCGGCGCTGTAGGCGGGGTCGCCCAACGCGAGCAGGCCGTTCACCGAGCTTACGTTGACGATCGACCCGGAACGTCGCGCCATCATCTGTGGCAGCACTGCATGCGCGCATGCATAGGCGCCATTGAGGTTCGATGCGACATCATGCTCCCAGTCGGATGGCTCGGTCACCGCAAGCGTCGGATGGCTCGATACGCCCGCGTTATTTATCAGCACATGGACGTCGCCAAAGCCGTCAAACGCTGACTTCACCGCGTCGGGAGAAGAGATGTCGGCAACTGCCGCGATTGCCTCGATGCCCTCCTTGTCGAGCGCGTCGGCCAGGTCGACGACCTGGGCACTGCGATCGAGCGCTGCGATCCGAGCGTCCTCGCGGCCGAAGAAGCGGCAGAGCGACTGACCGATGCCGCCGGCGGCGCCCGTGATCGCGACGGTTTTGCCTGCAAACTGCCCGCTCATGTCGCTCTCCCCAACGCCTCCCGAATCCAGGCAAGGTTCGCCCGGCGCAGGTGACCCCAGTTGTAGAACGCAAGTTCCTCGACGCCCTCCGCGCGCAGGGCCGCGACGGCCTCCAGGAATTCGCCCTTGCTGGCTATGTCGGGATACGAAGGGCGAAGAATGCCGCGAAGTTTCCCCCTACCTCTCAACCGCCGGCGGAGATCGAAGAGGTCCGCCTTCACACGCATTGCGCTCGGTTCATAGAAGCATGCTTCGACGATGCCAGTCACCGCTGCAAGCGCCCCGAGATCACTCCCCTCGTACCACGCGCCGCCCGTCGGCCGCGCCACCGAGGGGATCACGGCGATCTCCGCGTCCTTGCGCACGGCTGACCGGATTTCCGCCACCAGCGAAGTGACGACGCCATTGCGAAAATGAAGATAGCGGCGAAGGTCGTTGTCAGCAGCCAGGTCGGCTTGCCAGAAAGCTTCGGCCATATCCGCCGGATAGTCGATGTCACTGTCGAGATAGGCGCTAATGTCGGACGCGACTTCGGCCCGCAAGCGGCGGACGTCTATGCCGGTTTTCTCTGCACCGGCGAGGCAGTGCTCGCAGAAGCACAACCCGAGCATGCCCTCCAGCCAAGGATTTGATTTCATCAGGGCGAACTCATGGTGATAGCCATGCGGATAGGGGGTAAAGCCGGGCGCTTCCAACGACAGGCCGGTCACCGGGTAGCTTTCCGTCACGTCCTTCGCGAGGCCGATGGCGTAAGCGCGCGCCTGAGGCGCAGAAGGACAAAGATTGTAGAAATAAGGATCGCCAAAGGCGTTGCGCACCAACGAGTCGGGATGCGCCATGCCAAGGCGCGTGTTGTGCAGCAGGACCAGCCAGACGTTGACGGCCATGCCGCTGTCTTCGACAAGTTCGCGCAGCACGTCGCGTTCGCCGAGCGGTCCGTTCTGCACCGGCTTGATAGAGCCATAGCGGGAGGGGCTGGCCTTGAAGTAAACAGTTCCGTCGTCAGGGAAGAAAACCTTGCCAGTCTTGCCGTGCGGGCGCAGGAACTTGCCGGCGTGGTAGCTGCCGGCGAAGGTCACGGTGTCAAGGCCAAGCTCCCGGAACTCCCTGGCCGCCGCTTTGACGCCGGTCTCCGCAAGGTCCCAGGCATAGGTGTAGATGGCCTTGTAGCCCATTGCGGCGCCCCTCAGTGATGATGTGCGTGGTTCCGTCCGAGGACGAACGGTTCCTCGAAAGGCCGTCGGGCGACTTCCATCTGCTGGCCGTCCAGGTAAACGGCGACCGGCTGCAGCATGGTGGAGCCCTGCCGGGTCGCACCTGTGACGTCCTCAAACACATATTCGCTGTCGACCTGCCGCAGCACCGTGATGTCCGCCGGCGCACCGACTCCGAGATGTCCCAAATCCGGCCGGCGGATGGCGAGGGCCGGTCGGCTCGATGACATGCCAATCACCTGCGGCAGCGTCAGCCCGCAGTTGAGGAGCTTGCTCATCGTGTGCAGCAGGTCGAATCCCGGTCCCTCAACCGCGATCACGTGCACGTCCGAAGAGATCAGGTCTGGAAGGAAGCCGTCCTTAAGCGCACCCTCGGTCGTCTCGTACCCGAACGCGCCCGTGCCGTGCGCAATGTCGAACATCACGCCGCGTTCTCTCGCCGCTCGAACCGCGCTCAATACTTTGCCATCTGGTCCTAGTGCAGAGTTTGGCGCGGGACGAAAGCAATGGGTAAGGATGTCGCCCGGCCTGA
>JBEVEP010000211.1:0-3323 GCA_040512755.1 Mesorhizobium sp. | reverse complement strand
GGTGCGAAAGAATCTGTTGCAGATTCCGAAGCGGTCGGCCGCAGGGGTGGATGGGCAGACGGTGGAGGCGGCGAAGAAGAGCTTCGATGGATGGATAGAGCCGATGCTCCAGTCCATTCCCCGCCAAGGATATAGAGCGCCGGATATTCGGCGGGTCTATATCCCCAAGCCCGGCAAGACGGAAAAGCGCCCACTTGGTGTGCCAACTGTCGCCGACCGGGCGCTCCAGCGCAGCACGGCCGAGGTGTTGTCTGCCATTTATGAGCAGGACTTTCTGCCCTGTTCATTCGGTGGCCGGCCAAAGCTCAGCGCTCATAATGCTCTGGCGACCCTCAATGAGGTCATCGCCGGCGGCAAAATCGGATGGGTGCTGGAGGCGGATCTGAAGAACTTCTTCGGGAGTCTCAATCATGATTGGGTGCTCCGGTTCGTCGCGCATCGAGTCGGTGATCCACGCCTGATTAGTTTGATCCGGCGCTGGCTGAAAGCGGGTGTTCTGGAAGATGGAAAGGTCTATCCGAGCGAGGAAGGAACACCGCAAGGGGGATCGATCAGCGTACTTTTGAGCAACCTTTATCTTCACTACGTGCTCGACGTCTGGTTCGAACGCGTGGTGAAGAGCCGGTTGCGGGGCGAAGCCCGGCTGGTGCGCTATATCGATGACTTTGTGATCTGCTTCCAATATCGATCGGACGCCATCCGTGTCCAGGACGCCTTACGCCTTCGGTTGGGAAAGTTCGGCCTCACTCTTGAGCCGACCAAGACCAAATTGGTTGAGTTTGGTCGGTTCGCGCAGCGACACGCAGGCAAACGCGGCAGAAAACGCCCGGAGACCATCTACTTCCTGGGCCTGACGCTGTATTGCACGCGAAACCAGAAGGGTAACTTCAAGGTTGGGATGCGCACCGAGAAATCTCGCTTGCGGCGCAGCCTTACGTCTCTGCAGGAGCTTATGCGGCAAATACGACATCACACGATCAGTGACCAGGTGGGCGAAATTAACGCCTTCCTGCGCGGCCATTATGCCTACTACGGCGTCGCCGGAAATCTTCGGTGTCTCGCCAAGGTGTACCGCGCCGTGGAGCGTTACTGGCATCGGATGTTGCGCAGCCGCAGCTGGGCCGGACGAGCCCTCAACTGGAGCATGTTCAACCAGATCAAAGAACGGACGCCGTTACTGAGACCAAAGCTGCGCCTCCGTTACCCGGAGCTGCAGGCTCTTGCGGTGCTGTGAATCAACTGCCGAAGAGCGTAGTGCGGTAAATCCGCATGCTACGTTCTGTGGGAGCCGGAGGCGGGCGACTGCCTCCGGCGACCCGGTGGCGGAGGGTAACCTCCGTCCCTACCGCGACCATGGCCGGGCAACTTTGCTGTGACGCACAAGACACTCCCATTCGGTGATGTGTTAGAGTGCCTCCTCGACCTAAGGGAAGACCTGTGAGGCGGCGCGATTTCATTGCGGTCGTTGGCAACGTGCTAGCGCCTCGACATGGACGCCACGGGCGTACCGCAACCGTATGTGGGAGGAAAATGTGGCCATGCGCAAGGACATCGAATTCAAGACCGAGGACGGCATTAAGTTGCGCGGCTGGCACTATCTGCCGGAGAAACGAACCGGCAAGGTGCCTACCATTGTCATGGCTCACGGCTTCTCCGCCGTGAAGGAAATGTATCTTGATCGCTTTGCGGACGCCTTTGCAGCGGCCGGGCTCGGCGCCTTGGTGTTCGACAACCGCAATTTCGGCGCCAGCGACGGCGAGCCCCGACAGGAAATCGACCCCTGGCAACAGGTTAGCGACTATCGAGACGCCATCACGTTTGCCGAAACGCTGCCTGAGACGGACCCCGCGCGCATCGGTATTTGGGGCTCAAGCTACAGCGGTGGTCATGTGATGGTGGTCGGGGCAATCGATCGACGGGTAAAATGTGTGGTGGCGCAAGTCCCGCTCGCCAGCGGTCACGACAATGCACGTCGCCTAATTCGAGCCGACTACCTTGCCGGGGTGCAACAGATGTTTGCCGACGATCGTCGTGCTCGCATGGCCGGGAAGCCGCCGGCTATGATTCCAGTGGTGGCCGAAGATCCGGCAGCGCCATCCGCCCTCCCTACACCGGATAGCTGGAAATGGTTCACCGAGACTGGTCGCAGCCGTGCGCCTTCCTGGAAGAATGAGGTTACCCTCCGCTCTGTCGAGATGTTCACCGGGTACGAGCCCGGAAGTTATGCCGCCTTTATTAGCCCGACGCCGCTGATGATGGTGGTTGCGCTTGGGGATGTCCTCACGGTCGCTGACCTGGCCCTGGGAGCCTATGAGCGGGCGCTTGAGCCTAAGCGTCTCGTGACGCTGCCCGGTGGCCATTTTGACGCCTACGTGAAGGATTTCGAAGCCTCCGCCGGACCGGCGACCGAATGGTTTACACAGCACCTGCTTGCTAAGTAGCCGACCAATAATAATCCGGCTCGCGACGATGCCTCAGAACCGCGTGCCTCCATGTTGGGCCAGAACGGTACGAGTCCGATTCTGGCCCAACTCTGACCTAGCCGGATGTCCGCTTTTGTGCTGCTGTTGGGGGCAAAACGGTCTACGCGTCTATATAGAGATCTAGGACGAATGAATGCGGCAGATTCCGTTGGGAGCCAGAGGAACGTCGACGTTGCGGGTGCAACCCGAACATCTTGCCGACCGATTCAAGGACGCCATATTGCCGCAAGTGCTTGCGACGCCCGTGATGATTTTGATCATAGAAAACGCCGCGCTCAATGCCATCAGACCGTTTTTGGATGCAGGTGAAAGCGCGGTCGGCACTGCAGTAGATATACAACACTTCGCCGCCACGCCTGTAGGCCACGAGGTGTGCGCGACGGCCGAGGTAATCAACGTTGAGGGAAAACGAGTTGACTTCAAGGTGTCGGCAAGCGACGGCATAGAGGAGATCGGCAGCGGAACCCACCAACGAATTGTGATCGATCTTCGTTCGTTCAACGAGCGCCTTGCCAAAAAGAGGACCTACTAACGAAACGGTCGGCCTGACATTGCGGCCAGCTCTTGACACACACACGTGCCGGACCTGCTCGTGAGGGAGCGGTAGCGCCTTGCGATCGGAAAGGGACAAACCGGGTGCGACCGGAAGGCGAGAATAGCGTGACTTCTCAGTGGCAGTATCAGGTTAGGTTCGATGTGAACGATTCTGCTATGGCGGAATCGGTACGCCGAAAACTCTGTGTTCCGGCACTGGCGCCGCTGTTCGATATCCTCGCCGAGCATCGCGCCGCGCTGAAATGCCAGTTCGACGCCTTTGCGGAGTATGTCGCCGCAGCAGAA
>JBEVEP010000192.1:0-9551 GCA_040512755.1 Mesorhizobium sp. | reverse complement strand
GAGCATTTTTGCGAGGTGCACGCGGTTGCGCTGGCCGCCCGAAAGGTTGCCGACCTTCTGCTGCTGATCACCGCCGCGAAAATTGAACGACGAGCAATAGGCGCGCGTGTTGGCCTCGTGCTTGCCGAGCTTGACCACCTCCGCGCCGCCTGAAATTTCCTCCCACACCGTTTTGTTGGGATCGAGCGCGTCGCGGCTTTGGTCGACATAGCCGAGTTTCACCGTCTCGCCGACGCGGATCGTGCCGTCGTCGGGCTTGTCCTGTCCGGTGATCATGCGAAACAGCGTCGTCTTGCCGGCGCCGTTCGGGCCGATGACGCCGACGATGCCGCCGGGCGGCAGCTTGAACTCCAGGTCCTCGATCAGCAGCCGGTCACCATAACCCTTCGAAAGGTCGTCGACCTCGATCACCACGTTGCCCAGCCGTTCGCCATGCGGAATGACAATCTGGGAGTCGGTCGGCCGTCTCTTGTCCGCCGCGTCGAGCAACTCCTCGAACGCCTTGATGCGTGCCTTGGACTTGGTCTGTCGGGCCTTTGGACTGGACGCAATCCATTCGCGCTCGCGCGAAATTGCCCGCTGACGGGCGTCGTCCTCGCGGCCTTCCTGCTTGAGACGCTTGGCCTTTGCCTCGAGATAGGCAGTATAGTTGCCTTCGTAAGGAATGCCGCGACCACGATCCAGTTCGAGAATCCAGCCGGTGACATTGTCCAGGAAGTAGCGGTCGTGGGTGATAAGCATCACCGCGCCCGGATAGGCACGCAGATGCTTTTCCAACCACGCCGTCGTTTCGGCATCCAGATGGTTGGTCGGCTCGTCGAGCAGCAGCAGGTCCGGCTGGCGCAGCAAGAGCTGGCAAAGCGCGACGCGCCGCCGTTCGCCGCCCGAAAGCTTGGTCACATCGGCATCCTTCGGCGGGCAGCCGAGCGCCTCCATGGCCATCTCGATCTGCTGTTCGAGATCCCAGAGGTTCAGCCGGTCCATCTCGTCCTGCAGATGCGCCGATTCCTCCGCCGTCTCGTCGGAATAGTTCATCATCAGTTCGTTGTAGCGATCGATAATGGCCGTCTTCTTGGCAACGCCGTCCATAATATTCTCGAAGACCGTCTTCTTTGGATCGAGGACCGGCTCCTGTGCCAGATAGCCGACAGTTGCGCCTTCGGCGAGCCAAGCTTCGCCGGTGAACTCCTTGTCCATGCCGGCCATGATCTTCAGCACGGTCGACTTGCCCGCGCCGTTCGGCCCCAGAATGCCGATCTTGGCGTCGGGATAAAAGGAAAGGTGGATGTTCTCGAGCACCTTCTTGGTGCCATAGGCCTTATTGAGCCCAGACATGTGATAGATGAACTGGCGTGCCACGCGCGCTTTTCCTGTCAAAGTTTGCGGAAGTTTGCGCGCTATGTAGGCGATGGCGACCAGAACGGCAATCGGTTTTCGGGAAGCTCACTCCCGCACCACCTCATCCAGCAGCCAGCGCGAAAACACCAACGCTGACCACACTCAAACGGATTCCCCCGCTTCAACAAGCGGCGGAATGGCAACGCCGGGGCGACGCTTCACCCCTTGACGTCCGACCGCGCAGGCACCAACAGTCCGCTGCAGGGGAGGACTTCATGCCATTTGACAACCAGAGGGCGCACCCGTCGCCGACGGGCGCCACGCTCAATCTCTACACGCGCCGCGCTAACACGGACGCCCTTGGCGTCATCCAGATCAACCACGGGCTTGCCGAACATGCCGCCCGCTACAGCCGTTTCGCCGACGCGCTTGCCGCGCACGGGTTCCATACCTACGCCCACGATCACCGCGGCCACGGCTACACGAAGGCGCCGGACGCGCAGCAAGGGGTCTTCGGTGAGCCGGACGGACGCGCAAAGGTGATTGCCGACATCGATTGCGTTCATGACTTGATCGCGCGCGAGAACCCCGGCCTGCCCGTCATCGTCTTCGGCCACTCCATGGGCGGCATCGTCACGCTCAACTATGTTCTGCGCCATTCCTTGCGCGTGAAAGCGGCGGCAGTCTGGAACGCTAATTTTTCCGCTGGCCTGCTCGGCCGGGCAGCGCAGGTTCTACTTGCATTCGAGCGCTTCCGCCTCGGCTCGGATATTCCATCCCGCATCGTGCCGAAGCTCACTTTCGAGGACTGGGCCCGGAAGATACCCAACGCCCGCACCGGTTTTGACTGGCTGTCGCACGATACGGCGGAGGTCGATGCCTATGTCGCAGACCCCCTCTGCGGCTGGAATGCTTCGGTCTCGCTCTGGGGCGATATCTTCGGTTTTGTCTTCTACGGCGCCGACGATGCAAATTTTTCTGCCGTCCGAAAAGACCTGCCATTCAACCTCGTCGGCGGAGCGGAAGACCCTTCGACTTTCGGCGGTAAAGCCGTGACGAACCTCGCATTGCGAATGCGCCGCATGGGGTTTTCCAGTGTCGTTTCAACGATCTACCCGGAAACCCGCCACGAATCCCTCAACGAGTTGAATCGGAATATGATCACGGAGGACTTCGCCGGATGGGCCAAAGCCGTCGTCGCTGGCTGAGACGACGGAAACCGCTGGCTGCGTGACAGCGCCATGGGGGATTTGCTACAGCATCGGACCGAAAAGTGCGAAGCGGTTTTCGGATGAATCCGATGCACAAACAAAGGCTTGGAATAAGTCGCCCGAAACCGGAATCGGGCGACTTGTTCCAAGCACACCCGCAATTTCAGAGCTCCATGGTGCGAAATGGCTGAACCCCCGCTGAAAGGCATCCGAGTCATCGAACTGGCGCGCATCCTCGCCGGCCCCTGGGCCGGTCAAACCCTCGCCGATCTTGGCGCGGACGTGATCAAGGTCGAGAGCCCCGACGGCGGCGACGATACGCGCAAATGGGGACCGCCCTTCGTTATGAGCCATGACGGAGAGAACCTCTCCGCCGCCTACTACCACTCCTGCAACCGGGGAAAGCGGTCTGCGGCGATCGACTTCTCCACGCCGGAAGGCGCGCAGGCCATCCGCAAGCTCGCCGCCACCGCCGACGTGCTGATCGAGAACTTCAAACTCGGCGGGCTTAAAAAATACGGGCTCGACTATGAAAGCCTGCGGCAGCTCAATCCGCGCCTCGTCTACTGCTCGATTACCGGCTTTGGCCAGGACGGCCCTTACGCCTCCCGTCCGGGCTACGATTTCATCATCCAGGGCATGGCCGGCATGATGTCGATCACCGGCGCGCCCGGTGGCGAACCCCAGAAAGCGGGCGTCGCCATTTCCGACATCTTCACTGGCCTTTACGCTGTCATCGCGATTCAGGCCGCGCTGCGCCACGCCGAACGGACCGGCGAAGGACAGTATATCGACATGGCGCTGTTCGACACGCAGATCTCGGCGCTCGGCAACCAGAACCTCAACTATCTGGTTTCGGGCAAATCGCCGGTGCAGATGGGCAACGCCCATATGAACATTGCGCCTTACGAGGTGGTGCCGGTGAGAGACGGGCACATTATTCTCGCGGTCGGCAATGACGGTCAGTTCCAGCGCTTTTGCCGGATCGTCAATCTCGCAGAACTCGCGGATGACCCGAAATTCGCGACGAATGCGGCGCGTGTCATCAACCGCGGGGCGCTGCGCGAGCGGATCGTCGATCGCCTGGCGGGATTTGAGCGTGCGCCGCTGCTTGCGGAACTCGAGGCCGCCAACGTGCCGGCAAGCCCAATCAACACGATCGGTGAAATGTTCGCCGATCCCCAGACGGTCGCGCGCGGCATGCGGCTCGACCTCGACGATGGGCATGGCAATATGCTGCCAACGGTTCGCTCGCCAATGCTGATGTCGCGGACGCCACCCGTCTATGAACGGCCCTCGCCGCGCCTTGGCGAGCACACTGCCGAAATCCTTGCGGAACTGGAGACGTCAGCCAAATGAAAACCGGCGGAAAACTGATCGTCGAAGCGCTCGAGGCCAACGGGGTCGACCGCATCTATTGCGTGCCGGGCGAGTCCTTTCTGGCCGTGCTCGACGCGTTGCATGATTCGAAACGCATCCGCACCATCGTCTGCCGGCAGGAAGGCGGCGCCGCCATGATGGCGGATTGCCAGGGCCGGCTCACGGGCAAGCCCGGCATCTGCTTCGTCACGCGCGGCCCCGGCGCTACCAACGCCTCGGCAGGCATCCATATCGCGATGCAGGATGCATCGCCGATGATCCTGTTCATCGGTCAGGTGGCTCGTGGAAACAAAGAACGCGAGGCTTGGCAGGAAGTTGATTACAAGCACTTCTTCGGCGACCTGGCCAAATGGGTGGTCGAGATCGACGACGCCGCGCGAATTCCCGAGCTCGTCACCCGCGCGTTTGCCGTCGCAACCTCCGGCCGTCCCGGGCCGGTGGTCGTCGCGCTGCCCGAGGACATGCTGACCTCTCTTGCCGACGCGCCGGACGCACTTGCCTATACGCCTGTTGAAACGTCGCCCGGCGAAGCCGAACTGCAAAAACTGGCGGAACTGCTGGGCGCGGCAAAGCGCCCCTTCATGGTCCTTGGCGGATCGCGCTGGAGCGCAGAAGCAAAATCGCGCATCGAAAAGGCGGCTGAAACCTGGGCGCTCCCGGTCGGGGTCACTTTCCGCCGGCAGATGCTGTTCGATCATCTGCATCCGAACTATGCCGGCGATATCGGGCTCGGACCAAACCCGGCGCTGTCGACGGCCATCAAACAGGCCGACGTCCTGCTTCTGATTGGGGACAGGTTCGGCGAAGTGCCTTCAGGCAACTACACGCTGATGCAAAGCCCTTATCCTGAGCAGAAGCTTGTCCATGTCCACCCTGACAGCGGCGAATTGGGCAAGGTCTATCGACCGGCCCTCGCAATCAATGCCTCGCCAGAGGCGTTCGCCAACGCGTTTGCCGGATTGAGGCCGGCTGCACCGCCTTCCTGGCGAGGTGAAGCGGAACGTCTGCACAAGAGCTACCTCGATTGGTCGACACCGCCCGAGACCGGCCCAGGGTCAGTCCACATGGGACCCATCTGGAGCTATCTGGAATCCGTGCTGCCGGAAGACGCGATCATCTCCAACGGCGCCGGCAACTACGCGACCTGGATCCATCGCTTCCACCGGTTCCGGCGCTTTGCGACGCAGGCGGCTCCGACCTCGGGCTCAATGGGCTACGGCACGCCGGCGGCGGTCGCGGCAAAGGCCCTCTTCCCCGAGCGGGAGGTGATCGCGTTCGCCGGCGACGGCTGCTTCCTCATGAATGGACAGGAGTTCGCGACTGCCGTCCAATTCGACCTGCCGATCATCGTGATAGTGGTCAACAACGGCACCTACGGCACCATACGGATGCATCAGGAACGCGAATATCCGGGCCGTGTTATCGGGACCGACCTGAAGAACCCGGACTTTGCGGCCCTTGCCCGCGCCTATGGCGGTCACGGCGAAACGGTCGAGACGACAGCCGAGTTTGCGCCGGCCTTCGAACGGGCTAGAGCAAGCCGCAAACCGGCTATCATCGAGATCAAGCTCGACCCGGAGGCCATCACCCCGACGCGTACGCTGACCGACATCCGGGAGAAGCGATGACGGCTTCGCAGGCAGGAGCGGCAGTCTCAGCGCCCCTTGGCACCTCCCTCTGTCCTGCCGGACATCTCCCCCTCAAGGGGGGAGATTGGCTGTCATCTCTGATTTCGCCACTCTCCAAAGCTGCAGGATCGTGCCGGGGGCTGAAACTGCTGATCTCTCCCCTTGAGGGGGAGATGTCCGGCAGGACAGAGGAGGGTGTGAAAAGGCGCCGACTCTCCGGTTGCTCCGCAGCCTCCTCCATCTTGTCAGGGTAAGGCGTCGCCGCGTTGACCTCCACCCCCGCCCTCGAAGTGCTGATCGACCGCCTGCACGAGCGCGGACGACTGCGCGTCTGGTCACTGGTAATCACGGTCTTCGGCGACGCGATCGTTCCTCGCGGCGGTAGGGTACCGCTTTCGGTGCTTCAGGAAATCATGTCGCGGCTGCGGATCGAGCCCGGCGCATTGCGGACCGCGCTCTCCCGGCTTGCCGCCGACCAATGGGTCATTCGCGAGAAGAGCGGCCGCAACAGCCTCTATTCGCTCGACGGCCACGGAAGAAACGCCTTCGATCTCGCGACGCGGCGTATCTACGCCGGCGCGCCGCCAGCGTGGGATGGCGTCTGGACGGTGGCCATTCCACCGCCGGACGCAACCGCGAATGCCCGCCCTGACAGACTTTCCGAAGCCGGTTTCATCGAGACCGGCACCGGAACCTGGCTACGGCCCGAAACCGACCGTTCGTCGCAGGCCGATGATGCGATCCAGGGCATGCTGGTGTTCCGGCAAAGGCCAATTCTGGCGCCTGAAACACTTGCCGGCTTCTGGAAGCTGAGCGGGACGGCGGAGGCTTACCAGGCTTTCGAGGAGGCGGCGACACCGCTGGCCTCGTTGCTGGAGAAAGGAGCATTGCCTCCGCTGGATGCGATCGCGGCGCGCACGCTTCTGATCCACGAATGGAGGCGTATCGTGCTCCACGATCCGGGACTGCCCGCGGAACTGCTGCCGCGGGACTGGCCCGGAGAAACCGCTCGCAGGATTGCGTGCGACATCTATGCGAAGCTCGCCACGCCTAGCGAGAAATGGCTGGATTCGGCCGGTCTTCCTCCCCTCACAAACCCGCGCCAGTTTGCAGGCCGTTTCGGAATGAACCGCAAGGGCTGAACCGGTGCTCGTTCCAAGAATCCGATTGGCCAGCGCCCAACCCGTTGATAGATTTGGCTGCTTGTAATGCGCCATTTTGTTACGAAACGTTGCGAAATCGATGATTTTTTGTTACGGAAAACAAAGGTAAGACGACTTCCGAAGCCAAGCGGAGGCAGAGATGTACAGCCAGGGTCTCATCGGCGCGAAAACCGACACAGCCGAGGATGAAGCCTTCCTCGCCGCATTCCAGGCGCGCATTGACGCTGAAGACAAAATCGAACCGAATGATCCGATGCCGGAGGGCTATCGGCGCACACTGATCCGCCAGATTGGCCAGCACGCCCATTCCGAGATCGTCGGCATGCTGCCCGAGGGTAACTGGATCACCCGCGCGCCTTCGCTTCGGCGCAAGGCCGCGCTGCTTGCCAAGGTCCAGGACGAAGGCGGCCATGGGCTCTATCTCTATGCCGCCGCCGAGACGCTCGGCGTCTCGCGCGAGGACATGACCGAGGAGCTTCTGTCTGGAAAAGCGAAATACTCCTCGATCTTCAACTATCCGACGCTGACCTGGGCGGACATCGGCGCAATCGGGTGGCTGGTCGACGGGGCCGCGATCATGAACCAGATCCCGCTCTGCCGCTGTTCCTATGGCCCGTATGCACGCGCCATGATCCGCGTCTGCAAGGAGGAGAGTTTCCATCAGAGGCAGGGCTACGAGATCATGATGACGCTCGCGCGGGGAACCGCCGATCAGAAGGCACTCGCCCAGGATGCGCTCGATCGCTGGTGGTGGCCGTCGTTGATGATGTTCGGACCGCACGATGCCGACAGCCAGCATGGCGACCAGTCGATGAAGTGGAAAATCAAGCGCTTCACCAATGACGAGCTGCGCCAGAAGTTCGTCGACGCCACGGTTCCGCAAGCAGAGTACATTGGACTGAAGGTTCCCGATCCCGATCTGGCCTGGAACGAACAGAGGCAGAGCTATGATTTCGGGCCCATAGACTGGGACGAATTCTGGCGTGTCGTAAAGGGCGGAGGTTCTATGAACAAGGAACGTCTCGCTGCCCGGCAGAAGGCCTGGGACGACGGCGCGTGGGTGCGTGAGGCGGCCCTTGCCCATGCCGAGAAGCGCCGCGCTCGCAACGACGCTGCGAAGCTGGCCGCGGAGTAAGGCTATGCATCTTGCGCAGCTTAACATTGCTCGCCCGCGATTTGCCGCCGACGACCCCCGCCTGGCTGATTTCTTCGACAATCTGGACCGGGTGAACGCCGTTGCCGAGCGCAGTCCCGGCTTCGTATGGCGACTGGTCGGAGACGGAAACGACGCGACCGACATCCGCTTCGACGACTATCCGGATACGCTGGTCAACATGTCGGTGTGGGAAACGGTCGAGCATCTGGAGCATTTCGTCTGGGACACTGTGCACCGGCAATTCTATCGCCGGCGTGCAGAGTGGTTTTCGAGCTTTGGCAAGCCCTATTTCGTGATGTGGTCTGTGGCCGAGGGGCATCGGCCGACGCTTACCGAAGCGAAGGCGCGGCTCGATCACCTGACCATGAACGGCTCAACCGAGCACGCCTGTGGTTGGGAGGGATTTCCCAACCTGAAGCGCTGGATGGAAGTGCAGTGCGTTGAGGCAGCACCGAGGATGTGACCATGGCAAAGAACCAAATCCCGCTCTGGGAAGTCTTCATCCGGCCGCGCAACGGCCTTTCGCACAAACATTGCGGTTCGGTCCACGCCGCCGACGAGGTGATGGCGCTGCAGGCCGCTCGCGACGTCTATACGCGGCGCGGCGAAGGCGTTTCTATCTGGGTGGTCGCCTCCTCCGCCATTATTGCATCCGATCCCGAACATAAGGACGAGAATTTCGAGCCGGCAGCTTCGAAAATCTACCGCCACCCGACCTTCTACGACATCCCGGAAGAAGTGGGGCATATGTGATGGAGCCCGATCGACAGGCGCTCATGACTTTTCTGCTAAGGCTGGCTGACGATCATCTCATCCTTGGGCATCGACTTTCTGAATGGTGCGGTCATGCGCCGATGCTCGAAGAGGATCTTGCCATGCCGAACATGGCGCTCGATCTTATCGGCCAGGCGCGTGCGCTCTACAGCTACGCTGCTGCCGTAGAAGGCAAGGGCCGAACCGAGGACGACTTCGCCTACCTGCGCCCCGAGCGCGAATATCTGAACTGCCTGATGGTCGAGCGGCCGAATGGCGATTTCGCCCATACGATGCTGCGACAGCTCTACTTCGCCGCCTTCATGGAGCTGATGTGGCGCGGCATGATGGACTCGTCGGATGAAACGCTTGCGGCCGTCGCGGCGAAGGCGGTCAAGGAGGTCGCCTATCATATTCGACATGCCGGCGAATGGGTCATACGGCTCGGCGACGGAACCGAGGAAAGCGCGCGCCGCATGCGCGAGGCGGTCGCGATGCTGGCGCCCTATGTGGGCGAGTTGTTCGAGGCAGATGCCATCAGCAACACGATGGCCGATGCCGGCATTGCCCCGAATCCCACCACGCTTCGCGATCCGTTCGACCGAAGAATAGAAGCCATCTTCGCAGAGGCGGGGATCGAAGCGGAACAGGCGCCCTACGCGCAGAGCGGCGGCCGCCAGGGGCGTCACGGTGAGGCAATGGGCTATCTGCTGGCAGAGCTGCAATATATGCAGCGGACTTATCCGGGAGCGGTTTGGTGAGGATGAGGCCGGATAAGTCAGCGCTTCGTCGCGCCCCCCTCTGGCCTGCCGGCCATCTCCCCCGCGAGGGGGGAGATCAGCTTTCACTTGGGCCTCCGCCAATCTCCAACGTTGCAGACAGTGCGTCGAATCAAGCGGCCGGCGTGATCTCCCCCCTAAGG
>JBEVEP010000183.1:0-5919 GCA_040512755.1 Mesorhizobium sp. | reverse complement strand
GACAGGAATGGACCGCGCGTTGGCCAACGCGCAGTAATCAAGGCCCGGGCAGGCGATGATGTCGGTGATCAGGCCGGAATTGGCAGTAGCCAGCTCGATCTCGACGAGTGCGTCGTAGATGGTTCTCAGATCGGCGCGCGCGACATGCGGCAGGACAAGGTTCTGCTCATGTGTGACGCGGATTTCGTCGAAGGCATACTTCTCGGCAAGGTCGGCGATGGCATCCATCTGGCTGTCGGTGGCGTCACCCGGCGCTTCGCCGATGCCCTTCAAGGAAATCGTCACTGCCGCATAGTCGGGATGGCGATGCGTGACGACGTTCTGATCGAGCCACTCCGAGAAGCTCCTGGAATCCAATCGCGCAAGCTTCACGGCCTGGTCGCCTTCCGGCCGCGCTGCCAGTGGCGGCGGCGCGAAATAGGTCTCGATAGCTCGGATATCCGCCTCGGGAAGCTTCAGCTCTGTATCCTTCAACGCCTCCCATTCGGCCTCGACCTGCCGGGCAAACTCCTCGGTGCCGGTCTCATGGACGAGGATCTTGATGCGCGCCTTGTACTTGTTGTCGCGGCGGCCATAGAGATTGTACACGCGCATGATCGCCGTGGTGTAGGAAAGCAGATGCTCCTCGGGCAGGAAATCGCGAACCTTCTTTGCGATCATCGGCGTCCGGCCCTGTCCGCCGCCGACATAGACGGCAAAGCCCAGTTCACCCTCTTTGTTCTGCTTCAGGTGAAGGCCAATGTCGTGCACCTGGATCGCCGCGCGGTCGCGCTCGGCGCCGGTCACGGCAATCTTGAATTTTCTTGGCAGGTAGGAAAATTCCGGATGGACCGACGACCATTGGCGCAGGATTTCGGCATAGGGCCGCGGATCGGCGACTTCATCAGCCGCCGCGCCGGCAAAATGATCGGCCGTGACATTCCGGATGCAGTTTCCGCTGGTCTGGATGGCATGCATCTCAACGCTCGCCAGATCGGCCAGGACCGCAGGGATGTCGGACAGCGCCGGCCAGTTGTACTGAATGTTCTGGCGCGTCGTGAAATGCCCGTATCCCTTGTCGTATTTGCGAGCGATATGCGCGAGCATGCGCAATTGCCGCGAGTTCAATGTTCCGTAGGGAATAGCGACGCGTAACATATAGGCGTGAAGCTGCAGGTAGACGCCGTTCATCAGCCGGAGCGGCCGAAACTGGTCTTCGGTGATCTCGCCGGCAAGACGCCGATCCACCTGGTCGCGGAACTCGGCGACGCGGGCATTCACGAAATCCTGGTCGAACTCGTCGTAACGATACATCTCAGTCCTTCCGTACCCTTCCGGGCCATCCCTTACGCTGCCCGGAAAATCACCGGACGAGCCTGCTTGCCGAGATCGTGGCGGTTGGTCGGGCCTGCAGCGCGAATACGTTCACGCAAACGGTGCGGCACAATTTCTCCGTCAACGATGTCGACGTCGATCAGGTCCACATCGACGACCCGGTTGTCGAGAAACGCTGCCTTGCCGATCGCAGCCAGGCGTTCCTCGTCCGTCTTGTCATGCGCAACCTGCGCGCCGGTGATCGTTTCGGACCAGGAATGATCCGTTGCATACCAAACTGCCTCGCCATCGAGGAGGCGATTGGCTGTCAGGACCTTCATGCGTCTGCTCCCTCAACTGTGCTCTGCGTGGCAACGTTGCCCACCGCCAAAGCTTCGGAATTTTGGAAATTGGCGCCAGCGACGGCATCGCCGATGAGTGTCATGACAGGACCTGTCAGTTCATCACGCCGTTCAAGCGCCGGCAGGTCGGCGATCGTTCCGTGGAAAAGCCGCCTTTCGCCAAGGCTCGCATTCTCGACGACCGCGACGGCCGTATCAGGCGAGAGCCCGGCATCGATTAGCCGACCGGCGACGTCGGCGGCTACCGACCGGCCCATGTAAACGGCGACCGTCGCGCCGGAAATTGCCAGCCTCGCCCAATCGGGCAGCGTGCCGCCCTTCAGATCATGGCCCGTTGTGAAGACCATGGACGAGGCCACACCGCGCAGCGTCAGCGGCAGCTCGAAATCGGCGGCGGCAGCAAAGGCAGCGGTGACGCCAGGCACGACTTCGTAGGAAACTCCTGCATCGCGCAGCGCTTGCATCTCCTCGCCGGCGCGGCCGAAAACCAGCGGATCGCCGGACTTCAGCCGCACGACCCGCTTGCCCTGACGGCCAAGCGAGACGAGCAGGTCGTTGATCTCGGTCTGGCTCTTGGAATGGCAACCCTTGCGCTTGCCGACCGGGAGGCGCTCGGCGTCGCGGCGGCCCATGGCCACCACGGCCTCAGGAACGAGGGCGTCATGCACGATCACGTCGGCCTGCATCAGCAATCGTTGAGCGCGTAAGGTGAGCAGATCCTCCGCGCCCGGCCCGGCGCCAACGAGCGCAATGTGGCCAGCGGCGGCCCTCTCCCGCAGGAGGAGTTCCGCCACTGCCTCATGAGCTTCCGAAATATGTCCGACTTCCAGCGCCCGCGCGGGCGCGCCGCCAAAGAACTCGTTCCAAAAGCGGCGGCGCGCTTCGCCCTTGGGCAACAGCCGTTCCGCGACGTCACGGAAGGACGCTGCAAGCGAGGCCAAGGCGCCGAGAGAGGGCGCAAGCATCTGGTCGATCCGCGCCCGGATCATCTGGGAAAGGACCGGCCCCGCCCCTTCCGTGCCGATCGCTACACAGACGGGCGCCCGGTTCACGATGGCGGGCGTGAAGAAGTCGCAGAGTTCCGGGCGGTCGACAGCATTGACGGGAATACCCAACCGGCGCGCGTCTTGCGAAATACGGCTGTCGAGTTCCGCGTCGGAGCTCGCGGCAAATACCAGCACCGCGCCTTGCAGATGGCTGGCATTGTAGTCCTCGGCGACGTGGATGACCTGGTTCGCCGATATCCATTCGCGCAAGGGCAGTTCGGGCGCAACAGCGACAACCTTCAACGAAGCGCTGGACTGGCTGATGAGACGAGCTTTGGCCAGAGCTTCGGCGCCATTGCCGACAACGACAACCGTCGAACGCTCCACCCGCATGAAAACGGGAAAGGCGCTGAGCTTGGCGGTCTGCTGCGGCATACGGACAGTCTCCGGGATCAGGCCGCATTTCTACTGGCGAGGCCCCAAAAACAGAAGGAATGCAGTCGCGCGGCGAAATCTCGCGAGCAATCGCTTTTCCGAGAACCACTCAGGCGTGAGAATAATATTCTCCAAGTTGCGAACTGGTCCGCCGCCTGCACATTCCAAACCCCTCATCGGGCAGCTTGCACAACCAAGGGGGTGTTGCTGCAGCGCAGCGATGCCAAGCCCGGTTTGTCTCCGGGTACGACGGTTTCCTCGATCAAAGCTCGTCGAGCCCCGACCATCAACCCTCTTCTGGCCCCATAAATTCGCCGGAACACGTCGCCCCGCGCGACGTTAGTTTGGCAGGGTGCAAGGACGTCAAAATTCCCGGGTTCACGATGTGCGCAATCTTGACCACCGCATTGGCGAGAAAGGGATTTCGATGGCTTATATCGAACTCGACCGCGGAATCTGGGTGCTGATCGCAGACGGCGAAAAAGCCCTGTTTCTGAAGAACAAGGGCGACGTAACCTATCCCGACCTCACACTTGTCTGCGAAATGCACGAGGAGAATCCAGAGACCCGAGAACAGGGCACAGATCGGCCGGGCCGCTATCGCGACGCGACCGGCGCGCACAAGAGCGGATTTGAGGAAACGGACTGGCATAGGATTGGGAAAGAGCGCTTCGCCACCGAGATCGCAGAACGGCTGTCCATGCTCGCGCAACGGGACAGGTTTCAGAAAATTATTCTGGTCGCGCCACCTCTGGTTCTCGGCGAGCTACGCAAGCACTTCGCAAAAGATGTCCTTGATCGTATCGCCGCCGAAGTTCCCAAGACGCTGACCAACCACCCGGTAGCTGAGATAGAGAAAATTCTGCAAGCTTCGTAGCGCGCCGGCGACGCGCCGTGAGTTCGCCAGCGGTTTGTGGCTGAGTGGTTCACCGGACGTTCGTTACGGATACGATCTGATCCGTTCGAAGAAAGGACTTCTTGGATACCTTTCACACAAACAGTAAAGCAGAAACTTAACAATTGACATTTGGCGGCGAAGCGTCGATAGTTAAGTAACGGCTTTACTGATTTCAGGTATCGAAAGGTAATGTAGACAGAAGGGAGGCTTCCATGTCCTTGAAGCTCTACTACCACCCGCTGGCGTCCTTCTGCTGGAAGGTGCTGATCGGCCTCTATGAAAACCAAACGAGCTTCGAGCCGATCATCGTGGATCTGATGGACGAGGCCTCGCGAGCCGCTTTTCTCAAGATCTGGCCTGTCGGCAAATTCCCCGTACTGCGAGACGATGCGAGGGGGCGGACGATCCCGGAATCGACAATCATCATTGAATACCTTGCTCGCCACTATCCCGGCCCGGTCCAACTCCTGCCATCCGATCCCGAGATGGCTCTGGAAGCCCGCCTGCAAGACCGTTTCTACGATCGTTATGTTCATGAACCCATGCAAAAGGTCGTCACCGACCGGCTGCGCCCTCCGGGCAAGAACGATCCGCATGGCGTCGAGCTTGCACTCGGAGAAATAGCTTCGTCCTACAATTTTATCGAGGAGGACATGGCAAGCAAACGGTGGGCTCTCGGTGACGATTTTAGCCTCGCTGATTGCGCCGCCTTCCCTGCCCTCTTCTATGCGAACAAGGTCGCGCCGCTGGGCAAAGTTCACCCGCGTACAGCCGCATATCTTGAGCGTTTGCTCGCGCGAGCGTCCGTCGCCCGCGTGGTCGCCGAGGCGCAACCCTATTTCGGACTTTTCCCAATCAAGGACGAGGAAAGCTGAGAGAATGTTCCACGATTCCGCCCAGCTCGACCTCATGTTCCAGGCTCTGGCCGACCCCGCACGGCGGATGATGGTCGAGCGGCTGAGCCGGGGACCGGCTTCGGTCAGCGAGCTGGCTCAGCCGCTGGACATGTCACTGCCAGCGGTGATGCAGCACCTGCAACTGCTCGAGGCGAGCGGGCTTGTCCATTCCGAAAAAACCGGTCGCGTTCGGACCTGCCGGATCGAGCCCAAGGCGCTCCGCATGGCTGAGAAGTGGATATCAGAAAGGCGGACGAGCTGGGAGCGCCGCCTTGACCGGCTCGGCGATTATCTCGCCAGGCAGATTGCCCACCCCAAAAGCAGGTCATGAGTTCACATCTGCCCGGCCTATCGAAAGGAAGAAACGATGCGAAAAGTCATCATGTGGGACATGGTTACGGTGGACGGGTTCTTCGAGGGGCCAGAGCGCGACATCAGCTGGTTCGTGTTCGAGGAGGAACTCGAAAGGTACATCCACGAAACACAGGTGGAAGCTGGAACACTGCTCTTCGGCCGAGTCACTTACGAGCTGATGGCGGGGTACTGGCCATCGGAACATGGCCGGATTGCCGATTTCATGAACCGCATCGAGAAGTTCGTCTTCTCACGCACAATGGAGGGTACTGACTGGAACAATACAACGCTCATCAAGGACGACGTTCCCGAAGAGGTGTCCAGACTGAAAAGGGGAGCCGGTGGCGACATATTCGTCTTTGGAAGCGCCGATCTCGCTTCGACCCTGATCGAGCGCGACCTGGTCGACGAGTATAGAATCGGGATCAACCCCGTTCTCCTTGGGCGCGGAAGCCCCATGTTCAAGGATAGCCCGCACAGGCGCGGCCTGAAGCTGCTCGAGGTGAGGCCGCTCAAGTCCGGCGTTGTGATCCTTCACTATGCTCCCGAGCCCGCGCTGTGACTCACCGGCGTAAGCAACCAACCAGCTGCCTGGCGCGGCTTTTTTGACAAAGGGAGAAGTCAAATGACCGAGCAAAAGGCCGTGCACGCAACGATCGTCCTTGAACGCAGCTATGATGCGCCGCCATCGCGCG
>JBEVEP010000177.1:0-3603 GCA_040512755.1 Mesorhizobium sp. | reverse complement strand
AGCGATCGCGATAATGGTGATCAGCGCCCATGCCGGATGGCGCTCGATAAACTTGCTCACGAGACTAGCCCGGCCGCGGTGGCGGTGCCTCGCCGGGCGTCCGCCAATGCCTCAATATCCGCCGCATGCCTTGCCATCGACGTGCATCCTCCCAAAGCGCGCCGCGATCGTCTTTCGGATCGCGTTTTGGGCATCCTAACGGTGGCGAAAGGGAGAGACTTGATCGAGAGTATCTTTTATCGCTTCGGGGAAACCGCTCAGGGATGCAAGACCTTGGCCGCGCGGCGGTAATCGGTCGGCGCCATCCCGACATTTGCGGCGAAGAAGCGGGTGAACCCGCTCTGCGAGGAAAAGCCGAGATCGAAGCTGATATCGGCTATCGGCGTTTCCGTTGCGACCAGCGCGTCGAGCGCCTGTTCCATGATCAGCGTGTTCAGGTACAAATGAGGGGTGACGCCGGTCTGGGTACGGAACAGCCGGTAGAAATGCGGTCGCGAAAGGCCGGAGGCGCGGGCGATCGAGTCCAGTTCGATCTCGGCGCCGGGGCTTTCGGACATCAGCTTGATCGACTTGCGGACGCGAAAATCCGTGATCGCAGCCGCCGCGCGCACCGACTGCGCCGTCTCCGACTGCTGCCAGCTTTCCTCGTAGCAGCTATCGATCAATTGCCTGAGTTCGCAATCGAGGTTCCTGAGCGAAGGGGCGCCGCAGACCAGCGCCGCAGCGCGGCGAATGTGCTTGTCGAGCACGTCCGTGCGTTTGAAATGCGTGCAGCCGAAACGCAGGCTTTGCGAGTTCGATGCATCGGGCGCGAACCATTCGGCATTGACGTAAAGCACGAAGAAGATTGCGCCATTCGCCACGTCCGTCGGCAGGAAGTTGTGCGGTTCCCAGGGGTTGACCGCGACAACGGATTCCTCGATGAGCCGCCAGCGCTGATCGCAAACGTCGATCTGCGCCGGCGTTCCACCGACATGGAAGATCAGGTGCCCCTCGCGGTGCGCATGCACGTTGAAGGGGCGGTTCAACTGATAGACCGTCGCGCGGCCAAACCGGCCGTGGAAGACGGCAAGCGCTCTGCTCATGCCCTCCCTCCCGCTGGATGCCTTTTGCTTTTCGACCAGCGTTCAACATCCGGGGAAAGAAAGCAAGGGTGAGAAGTTCCTTCTGCAACCGCGCAACCCGTCAGCCAATGGCCGGCTCGCACTGCAAAAAATACGTCAGTACTTCTTGCACTCCGGGACGGTCCGGCTCGGCAAGCCGATCTTGGCGAACACCGCCGGATCGTAGCCGAGCGTCTGGTTCACGTTCGGAATGACCTTCACGACCTTGCTGAACAGGGCGCCTTTGCCGTCATCCACCACCTCGGTCACGAAATTGGTTCCGATCGCCTGCCGGTTGGAGTCGAGCTTGATCTTGCCGTTGGGGGCATCGAGCTCGATTTTTGCCAGCGCTTCCTTGAGTTTGGCCTGGTTGTTGCTGAGGTCGCCATTGACCTGACGGAGCCCCAGGATCAGCGCCATGGTTGAACCATAATAATTGGTAGCGAGCAGGGAGGGGCTCGGGAAGCGCTTGTTCGGCGGAAATGAGTCCTGATAGGCCTTCACGAACTTCTGCCAGCCCGGATCCTCCCACGTATCGGCCTGGCCGCTGGCGGCGATGGTGCCGAGCAGGGCGTTCTTGGCATTGCCCTTGGCCGAGAGGATGGTCTGGTCGACCATGATCGAACCGCCCATCAGATGTGCCTTGCCGCCGGCCTGCTGGTACTGGTTCAGGAAATTGACGGCGTCGGCGCCGCCAAGACCGAGATAGATCGCGTCGACATCGTCAGGCAGAGCGGCGATGACGGAGGCGAAATCCTTGGTCCCGAGCGGCACCCATTGCCGGTTTGTGACCTGTCCGCCCGCACCGCAGAACTCGAGCACCAGCCCGAACACCTGCGTGTAGATGAAGGAATAGTCTTCGCCGACCGTCGCAATCTTGCGATAGCCCTTGGTTTCATAGGCGTATTTGCCGAGCCCGACCTGCCATTGCGCGCCGTCCATGTTGTAGCGGAAGAAGTTCGGCGCGGGGTCAACGTAGGTCGTCTCCTGCGCGCCGGAAGCGGCGTTGATGAAGGTCAGTTCCGGACGCGTCTTGGCGAAATTCTTGACCGCAATGCCTTCGTCGCCCGACAATGGTGAAAGCAGGATCTGGACCTTGTCCTGTTCGATCAGCTTGCGCACCGCGCGAACCGCGGAGTCGGGGGTCGCATCAGTCGAGGCGATAATGAACTCGAGTTCCTTGTCGCCGACCTTCTTGCCAAGGGTGTTGAGCGCGGTCTGGTGACCGCGGATGCCATCCTCGCCGAGCACCGTGTAGGTTCCTTCGAGGGTTGCGGTGACACCAACCTTGATCTTCTCCTGAGCTACTGCTGCTCCGGAAAGCAACAGGCTGCTCAACGCAATCAGTCCCAAGCTGCTCTTCAACATTGCCTCCTCCCTGTGTCGCCAGATTGTTCTTGTGGCCAACCGCAACGCGCGATGAAGCCTTCGGACGTCGCAGGCAAGCTAGCCCATGGCGGATGCAGCGCGGATGTCTCCACCCCATTTGGCTTGACCGGCAGTCTCATTTTGCTTGTTGCGCCGCAACGAGATTCGCCCGGGCAATCTGGTCACGTCCGCATTCGGGCAAAGCCCCACCGACCGCGCAGGTTCTCTTGAGCCTTGGTTTGCCCAAGGCCGGATCGCAAACGATCCGGACTCTGGGAGTGATGCGCATCGTTCTTCTGCAGCCGATCCAGGAGTTCCTTCTGCAAGCGCAACTAAATTTTTCTTTAGAATCGTCGCTTTGATCGCGGGGCTTTCTGCCCGATCCATCCGGTGCTCACGACGAATGCAGAACTCTAAATCGATTTTTAATTGAGAGCGCTGCGGACGGCCGCCATGTATCAGCCAGCTCCCGTAGATTTGTTGGCCGGCTCGCAATGCCGTCGGCGCGGAACGCAGCAAGGACAGACGATGGGGATTGTTCGATTTGCGCTACGGCTTCCGCACACCTTCTATGTGCTGGCGGCATTGATCCTGTTTCTCGGCGTCGCCGCCATCCGGTCGATGCCGACGGACATATTCCCAGAAATTCAAATCCCGGTGGTCACCGTGATCTGGCAATACACCGGCCTCACCACGCCGGAAATGGAACAGCGCGTCACCACCTACAGCCAATATTCCATCAGCGCGAACGTCAACGGCATCAAGAATATGGAAGCGCAGACCCTCGATGGTCTGTCGATCCAGAAGATCTACTTCCAGCCGGACGTCAATCTCGACCTCGCCATTTCGCAGATCGTCGCGGCGACAAACTTCATTCGCGTCCTCATGCCGCCAGGGATCCAGGCCCCGGTGGTGGTGCAGTTCAATGCGTCGAGCGTGCCGGTTCTCCAGATCAGCCTGAGCTCCGACAGCCTCAACGAGCAGCAACTCTACGACTACGGCATCTATCGGATGCGCCAGCAGTTGGCTCCCATTCCCGGCATCACGCTGCCCACTCCCGCTGGCGGGAAATACCGCCAGATCATGGTCGATATCGATCCGGCGAAGCTCGTGGCCAAGGGCCTAACCCCTC
>JBEVEP010000176.1:0-5258 GCA_040512755.1 Mesorhizobium sp. | reverse complement strand
TCGGTCAAAGGTGGGTAATTCGATGCAGTCTGCAGTCCGTAACTTGGAAGATCCTGCCCACGCGGTCGATCGTGACTGGTGGCGCGGCGCGGTGATCTATCAGATCTATCCGCGCAGCTATCAGGACTCCAATGGCGATGGCATCGGCGATCTGAAGGGCATTATCCGGCGTTTGCCGTATATCGCCTCGCTCGGAGCCGATGCGATATGGATATCGCCGTTCTTCAAGTCGCCGATGAAAGATTTCGGATATGACGTGTCGGACTATTGCGACGTCGATCCGATGTTCGGGACGTTGGCGGATTTCGACGCGCTGGTCGCGGAGGCCCACCGGCTCGGCCTGAAAGTGATGATCGACCAGGTGATTTCGCACACCTCCGACGAGCATCCATGGTTCAAGGAAAGCCGCGCCTCGCGCGACAATCCCAAGGCCGACTGGTATGTCTGGGCCGATGCCAAGCCGGACGGTACGCCGCCCAACAACTGGCTGTCGATTTTCGGCGGCTCGGCATGGGAATGGGACTCGCGGCGGCGGCAATATTATCTGCACAACTTCCTGACGACTCAGCCGGATTTGAACTTCCACTGCAAGGCGGCCCAGGATGCGGTGCTCGACGCGACACGCTTCTGGCTGGAGCGCGGCGTCGACGGCTTCCGGCTCGATACGATCAACTTTTATGTCCATTCCGCCGGACTAGAGGACAATCCTCCGCTGCCGGAGAGCGAGCGCAACGATTCCATCGCGCCGTCGGTCAATCCGTACAATTATCAGGACCACCTCTACGACAAGAGCCAGCCGGAGAATTTGGAGTTCCTGGAGCGGTTTCGCGCCCTTCTCGACGAATATCCGGCAGCGGCAGCGGTTGGCGAAGTCGGCGATGCGCAGCGCGGGCTTGAGATCGTTGCCGCCTATACGGCCGGCGATGAGCGCGTGCAGATGTGCTACGCCTTCGACTTCCTTAGCCCGGAAATGATCAGCGCTTCCAAGGTTCGTTCGGTGCTTGAAACGTTTGGCAAGGTGGCAAGCGACGGGTGGTCCTGCTGGGCCTTCTCCAACCACGATGTCGTGCGTCACGCATCCCGCTGGGGCGCCGGCGAGGCCGACCGCACCGCCTATCTCAAGGTGCTGTCGGCGCTCCTCATGTCGCTGCGCGGCTCGGTCTGTATCTATCAGGGCGAGGAGCTTGGATTGAACGAGGCAGACATTGCCTTCGAGGACCTTCAGGACCCGTATGGCGTGCGCTTCTGGCCGGAATTCAAGGGCCGCGACGGCTGCCGGACGCCGATGGTCTGGGACAGGAGCGCCCAGAATGGCGGGTTCTCCACTGCGAAACCCTGGCTGCCCGTGCCATCGGAACACCTCACAATGGCAGTGAGCGAGCAGCAAGGCGATAAAAATTCCCTGCTGGAGCACTACCGGCGCTTTCTCGCGTTCCGGCGTGCGCATCCGGCGCTGTGCAAGGGTGAGATCGAGTTTCTCGCGGCAGAGGGAGACGCCATCGCCTTTGTCCGCAGGGAAGGAAACGAGCAGATTGCCTGCGCCTTCAACCTCGGTTCGAAGCCGGCAACGATCGGGCTTGGCGACGTTCACGCGCCGACGTCAGTTGCCGGACACGGGTTTTCGGGAGAGGTTGACGCGAACGGTATTCGACTCGGCGCCTATGGCGCCTGGTTCGGGCGTCTGGCCTGATCAACAGAGTTCTATCGGGAGGAAACCATGGCCGAACTTACCCTCAGGGACGTCCGCAAAGCCTACGGCAACATCGAGATCTTGCACGGCATCGACCTCGACATCAAATCCGGCGAGTTCATCGTTTTCGTCGGCCCGTCCGGCTGCGGGAAGTCGACGCTCCTTCGGGCGATCGCCGGGCTCGAGGACATCACTTCGGGGACGCTCCAGATTGCGGGCGAGACGGTCAACGACGTGCCGCCGTCGAAGCGGGGCATCGCCATGGTGTTCCAGTCCTACGCGCTTTATCCGCACATGACGGTCTACGACAACATGGCTTTCGGCATGAAGATCGCGCGCGAGAACAAGGCCGAGATCGATCGCCGGGTGCGGCAGGCGGCGGAGATCCTGCAACTCACCAAGTTTCTGGAGAGGCTGCCCAAGGCGCTGTCGGGCGGTCAGCGCCAGCGTGTCGCGATCGGCCGGGCCATCGTGCGCAACCCGAAGGTTTTCCTGTTCGACGAGCCGCTGTCCAATCTCGATGCCGCGCTCCGGGTCGCAACGCGTATCGAGATCGCCAAGTTGAAGGAGCAGATGAGCAACACGACGATGATCTACGTCACGCACGATCAGGTTGAGGCGATGACATTGGCAGATCGTATCGTGGTGCTGAAGGACGGTTATGTCGAGCAGGTCGGTTCGCCGATGGAGCTCTACAAGAACCCCGGCAATCTCTTCGTGGCGCAGTTCATCGGCTCTCCAGCGATGAACATATTGCCGGGCACTATCGACAAGACCGGCAAGATGACAGTCGTCGCCCATGTCGGCGGCCGAAAGGCGAACGTGCCGATCGAAACGCCGGCGAGCGCGGCCGGCGCAGCGATCAGCTTCGGTGTACGGCCTGAAGATTTGTCAGCCGCTACCGGTACTGATTATCTGTTCGAAGGTGTTGTCGACTATGTCGAGCAACTCGGCGAGGTCCAGTTGATCTACCTGGACATCGGCCGTGGCGCAGAACCGCTCGTCACGAAACTCCCGGGCAATGCGACAGTGGAGCGTGGGGCAAAACTCAGGCTTACAGCCGATCCCGGCGACCTGCACATTTTCGACGGCAACGGACACTCCTTCGCGACCATGATGTCGGCCGCCAAGGCAGCCTGATCCGAAGGCGCGCTTCGATGGCGGCGAAAAACCGCCGAAGGGTTATCCAGACAACGTGGCGATGGCTGCTGCGAGTGCATTCCTCGAGAGGGGTTCGCCCAGAAGAACAAGAGAGCATAGCGCTGGCTGCTCGCCAAACAATGCTAATGTGATGGGTATTATGCTGCGGCGAGAACCCTTTTCATCGGTGCCAAGGTCCCCCAGAGCGAGCCTGCAACGATCAACGCTCCGCCGATCCATACGCTTGTGCTGGCGGATTCCCCCAGCCAGATGACGGCGAATAATGCCCCGAAGACCGGCTCTGTCCCCATCAACAACGAAACCCGCGTAGGGGATGTGTTACGCACCGCATAGTTCTGGACGAAGAATGCAAACAGAGTGCAGAACATGACGAGATACAATGTCCCGATCCAAAAACCGCTCGCCATTGGCAAGGCAGGGAGACCGCCGGGCAGGAGAACTGCCCCAAGGATCAGCGATCCGCCACCCACCACGCCCGTCTGAACAGCCGTGAGCGCTGTCGTTGAGATCGCTGCGTCGCGCGTCATCAGCTTGGTGAAGGTGACCATGAGTGCGCGCAGCAACGCGGCGACAAGGATCAAAAGGTCGCCCCGGTTGAACGATAGGGTTCCCCCAGCGCTGATCAGATACGCGCCGATCAGCGATACGATGACTGCCATGACGATGTTCAGTGTAGGGCGTGTTCCGAGCAGAAAAAATTCGACGATCGGCGTCAGCACAACGCAAGTACTGATAAGAAATGCAGCGTTTGACGCCGAGGTCAGCGAAAGTCCGTAAGTTTCAGCGACGAAAATCCCGAGTAGAATTGTTCCCAGTGGAATACCTACGCGCACCGTCTTTTTCAGACGCACGCGCTGCAGCCGCAGCAGGGACGGGGACAGGATCAATGCAGTTATCGTGAAGCGGATCGCCAGAAAACCGAAAACGGGATAGAAAATTATCGCCCCCTTAGCGACGCCATAACTTGTACCCCAAACAATTGCCACGACGAGCAGCAGGATTTCGCTCAGTCTAACCGGGTTCAACATCTGATTTTTCCCAAGAAAGAAAAAGCCACTCCTTTCGGAGCGGCCCTTTATCGGTAAGGGGGGTGGACTAATCGCGAGTGAACATCGCGATTAGCGTATCTCAATCATTTATGTCGTCACCCGCGTCAACTGTGAGCGCAATAACCTCGCATTGAGAATGTTGGAGAGAAAGCAGAGTAAGTAGCTAGAATCCAATCCTCTGCTAAACAAGTTCAAAACTTTTTTGATCACCGACCAACGAATGACAGATCGTCTCTAACTAGCCGCCATCCTGCTTAAAATTCATACAACCTCCTTATGAAGGTTGGCGCTGATTACTAGCAAGTCCAATCTTCGACTAGGATAGTGTTGCAGAACCGTCAAGTATGGGTTTCTTCGTAGAAAGTATAGTTGACGTCTCCAAAGCTGCTTATTTTCGGGCGAGTCTGCTACTTCGCCAGCGCCGGCCGCTACATCAGTTCCTTGAGGTTTGCGGACATATCGGCGGCGACATCCTTCGACACGTTCGTGCGTGCAGCGATAAGCCGTCGCGCGAGCATGTGGTCTCCGGCGTTGTTGATGCTCTCCACGGCGAGAAGGCGGTCGCCGTGATAGAGGAACACTGAAAACTTTCCACTCTCGGGATCTCCGCGCAGCACCGTGCTGTCATGACCGTTGGAAAGGCCAGCAATCTGCAGCCGCGCACTGCCCTGGTTAGACCAGAACCAGGGCAGTCCGTCATAGGCCTTGTCGTCGCCCGTAAGCCGCGCGGCAATGCAGCGAGCCTGGTCGACGGCGTTCTGGACCGATTCCAGCCGCGCCATGCCGCCGGTGTAGACATTGGGATAGACGGCGCAATCGCCCATGGCCGAGATCGCAGCGTCGCTGGTGACGAGGCGGCTGTCGATGATAATGCCATTGTCCGTGGCAAGCCCGGCTTCGGCAGCGAGTTCAATATTGGGCATGATGCCGGCGGCAATCACGATGGCATCCGTCTCAAGGCGCCGGCCATCCGACAGGTCCACGCGCGTCGAGGCGGGACCATGCGTTACTTGCTGCGCGGTCGTCTCAAGGTGAAGCCGTGTTCCAAGCGCCTCGTGGAAGGCGCGGAAGTAATCCGACATGCGGCGTGACAGGACACGGCCCATCAAGACAGGCGCGGCCTCGACAAGATCGACGGCGATATCCCGCACGCGCAATAGGCCGGCAACCTCCAGGCCAATGAAGCCGCCGCCGACGATGGTGACATGGCGCAGCGCCGAAAGCCGTTCGTTCAGCGCGCGCGCATCCTTCAATGTCCTCAGTTCGAGGAGCAGGCCCCGATCAAGTCCGGCGATCGGCGGGATGCGATTTCTCGCGCCAGTAGCCAGTGCGAGATGATCGTAGCGCAGGCGTTCGCC
>JBEVEP010000169.1:0-40584 GCA_040512755.1 Mesorhizobium sp. | reverse complement strand
ATTGTATTGCCGGAACTTGACCTCCGGTAACCTCAGCGCTCCTCTCGTGCCTAGCCGTCGACGCCGATGTTCAGGAGACATCCCATCGAGGAACGAACGTCGGTCTAATCGGCACAACGCACCCGGACTCGATTTCTCAGTGCCTGCGCTCGCTAGTGTCGTGATTTCGAAGTTCGCATGATTTTCGATATCACCCTCCGAGCGAACTTCGAAATCAAAACGACACTAGAATCAAATAGTTGCTAGTGTCCCTCGATTCTGAAATTCGCTCTGCCGCCGATATCGAACTCTTGCGAATTTCAGCATAGGGACACTAGCCAGTTGTTTTGGACTCCACCGGCTTCAATTCATGAGCAAGCTTGCGGATCGTATCCGCGACCCGGTGGTGAAAGTCGGGCCGCCAGAGCGCAAAGGCGACATTTGCCTCGACAAAGCCTTCGGGCGATCCGCAGTCGAATGTATGGCCCTGAAAATGGTAGCCGAAGAAACTCTGCGACTGCAGCAGCTTGAGCATGGCGTCCGTCAGCTGAATCTCGTTTCCAGCGCCCCGCTCCTGCTTTTCAAGAAGTCCGAAAATCTCGGGTTGGAGAATATAGCGACCGTTGATGTACAGATTCGACGGCGCGGTTCCTGGCTTTGGCTTTTCCACCATCCCGGTGATCTCGAAACCCGAATGGATCTTGGCTCCCTGACCGACGATGCCGTATTTATGGGCCTCGTCGGGGTCGCATTCCTGAACGCCGATGATGTTGTCTCCGGTCTGCTCGTAAAGTTCGACCATCTCCGTCATGCACCCTTTCGCGGACTGCATGATCATGTCCGGCAGCAAAAGCGCAAAAGGTTCGTCGCCGACAAGATCGCGCGCGCACCAGACGGCATGGCCAAGGCCGAGCGGAACCTGCTGGCGCGTGTAGCTGGTCTGCCCCGGCCCCGGCTGTAAACTCTGCAATCTCGCCAGCTGCTCATCTTTGCCGCGCTGCGCGAGCGTATTGTAAAGTTCGAACTGGATGTCGAAATGATCCTCAATGACCGACTTGTTGCGGCCGGTGACGAAAATGAAATGCTCGATACCGGCCTCGCGCGCTTCATCGACGACGTACTGAATCACGGGCCTGTCAACCACCGTCAGCATTTCCTTGGGGATCGCTTTCGTGGCCGGTAGAAACCGTGTCCCGAGACCAGCGACAGGAAATACCGCCTTTCGAACTCGCTTCATGCGCTCATCCTTGCGATCATAACTCATCCACCTTTCCCACGCCGACATTTTCACGCCGGAATCGAAGTCTACTCAAAGTAGGCGTGTTTTCCCCGCTACGAGAATATGACACCGTTTTATCTCTCGAAAGGCATCCATGGTAAACTAATTCCTAACCGGCTCCGACAAAGAATGGGCTTCTTTTCAGATTTCAGGAGAGATCAATGCTGGTTCAAAAAGCCATGAGGCGCCTTGGCGTAAGCCTGGCGGTGGCTGGTTTGTCACTTGGCTTCGTGCTGTCGCCCATTCCCGCTTTTGCGGATGCCGGGTTCCAACAGTGGGTGGCGAGTTTCCGCTCTGTCGCAGCCAAGAATGGCATAACGCGCGCAACCTATGACCGTGCCTTTCGTGGTGTGACGGCGCCCGATCCCGAGGTGATCGAAAAAGCACGCTTCCAGCCCGAATTCACCGCGCCTGTCTGGGACTATTTCGACAATCGCGTCCATGAAGACTCGGTTGCGGTGGGCCGGCAGATGGCCCGTCAGTGGAAGCCGTGGCTCGATCGCATTGAGCAGCGCTATGGCGTCGATCGGTACATTTTGCTGGCGATCTGGTCGATGGAATCCAACTACGGCGAGATCCTCAAGAACGACAAGGTGATGCGCAATGTCGTGCGGTCACTGTCTACGCTTGCCTATGCCGACAAGCGGCGCGCCAAGTTTGCCCGCACACAGTTGATCGCAGCGCTCAAGATCCTACAAAGCGGCGATATCGACGAAAGCCATCTCACCGGCTCCTGGGCCGGCGCCATGGGTCACACGCAGTTTATCCCGACCAGCTATCAGGCCTATGCGGTGGATGTTGACGGCAACGGCCGGCGCGATATCTGGAATTCCGTACCCGACGCCCTGGCGACTTCTGCCAACCTGCTGCGCAAGAACGGCTGGCAGGCTGGCAAAACATGGGGCTACGAAGTCTCGATTCCGTCAGGCAAGATGCCCTCCGGCTCGATGTCGCTTGCGCAATGGCAAAGCCTCGGAGTGGAGCGCGCCAGCGGAAAGCCGTTCAGAAGCGGCTCTGACAAAGCGGAACTGAAGGTGCCGGATGGCCGCGGTGGCCCGGCTTTCCTGATGACGCGGAACTTCTTTGTTCTGAAGCGCTACAACAACGCCGACAAATACGCTCTCGCCGTCGGTCTTCTCGCGGACGAGATCGCCGGCTACGGTGGCCTCGTCCGCGACTGGAACCGGCCGTTCACGAAGCTCACCTTCGAGCAGCGGCAGGAACTGCAGAAGCGACTTTCCGCGCACGGCTACTATGACGGCAAGTTCGATGGAAAGATCGGCGAAGGATCGCGAACAGCAATCAAGGCGTTCCAGGCACAGGTTGGCATGTCCCCGGATGGCCACCCAAGCATGGAAGTCCTGCAGGTCCTTCGGCAGCGTTGAGTGTTTGGAGACGGGGTGTGTCAGCCGGGTCAGATAAAAAGGTTCTCTGGCGCTGGCTGACCTGCTTCGTTATCGCGTTTGCCTTGATCGCGCCAGCCATTGTGGTCACGCCGGAGGACGCGTTCGCACAGGAGAGACCGCGTAGAAACTTCCTCCAGCGTCTTTTCTTCGGCAACTACTACCCCCCTCAGCAACCGCGTAAGCAACAATTGCGACGGGCCAAGCCTCGCAAGAAGATCGCCAAGGCTCGGCCGAAGCGTTCGAGCGAGCCGGGCGGGCTGATCGAACCGCAGATCGCCATTGTCGAAAAGGCCGACGATGCGCGTATCGTTTTGGTCGTGGGAGATTTTCTGGCCAGCGGACTGGCGGAAGGCCTGACAGTCGCGTACGCCGAAAGCCCGGCAGTCAGAGTGAGCGACCGCACCCGCGGCTCTTCGGGTTTTGCGCGCATGGATTTTTTCGATTGGCCGGGCGAAATCGGGGCGATGATCGACGCCGAAAAGCCGGCTGCGGTCGTCATGATGGTCGGCTCCAACGACCGCCAACAGATGCGGATCGGTGCGACTAAGGAAGAGAAGCGAACGGAACTCTGGACCAAGGAATACGAGGTAAGAGCGACCGCATTCGCAACGGCTGTGCGCGACAAGAGCATACCGCTGATCTGGGTCGGCATGCCTGCATTCAAGTCAAGCAACATGACGTCCGACATGCTGGCGTTCAACGACATTTATCGGCGTGTTGCCGAAAACGTCAAAGGCGAGTTTGTCGACGTATGGGATGGATTCGTTGACGAAAGCGGCGCCTTCGTCATGTCAGGCCCGGATGTAAACGGCCAGCCTGTGAAACTGCGTTCCAATGACGGAATCAACTTCACCAAGGCGGGCAAACGCAAGCTCGCCTTCTACGCGGAAAAACCATTGGCCAAGATATTGGGCAACGCGGTTTCACCCAATATCGGCGCTTTGGGCCCGCAAGACCTGCCCGATGCCGCGCTAGCTCCGGGAGCCGCGCGCGCACTCGACCGCACCGCGCCGATGTCGTTCACCGATCCCGAACTCGATGGCGGCACCGAACTGCTGGGCCTCAAGACCGCGCCGAAGGAAGCTCCAAGCACGCCGGTGGAACGGCTGACGATCCAGGGCATTGCGACGGACGCCTCGCCTGGCAGGGCAGACGACTTTTCTGGATCCACACCCGCGCCGGTTACCGCCGGACCCGCGATCCCGCCAAGCGATACCGCGACCGCCGCTCAGCGTTGACGTTTCAACCCATCGGGTCTGGATTGCCGCTCTATCGCGGCAGAACCGACGATCCCATCAGAAACTCGTCAATCGCACGGGCGGCCTGCCGTCCTTCACGAATCGCCCAGACGACCAGCGACTGGCCGCGGCGGACATCTCCTGCCGCAAAAAGCTTGTCGACGCTGGTTTTGTAGTCCCGGTCGTTGGCCGCGACATTAGTGGAGCGGCGACTGTCGACCGTGAGCTTCATCAGGCCATTCAGTTCTTTCACGACACTGTCGCTGAATGGACCGGCAAAACCGATCGCGATGAAGGCAAGGTCGGCACGGATGACGAAGTCCGTGCCCGGAACAGGCTTCCGCTTCTCGTCAACCTCGCAGCACCGCACGCCAATCAGGCTGCCTTCCTCGCCGATGAACTCGAGGGTGGCAACCTGGAATTCGCGTTGAGCACCTTCCGCCTGCGATGACGATGTCCGCATCTTGGTTGCCCAATAGGGCCAGACGGTCAGCTTGTCTTCTTTTTCGGGTGGTTGGGGGCGGATATCGAGTTGGGTAACCCGTACGGCACCCTGACGAAACGCCGTCCCGACACAGTCGGAGGCTGTGTCTCCGCCGCCAACCACAACGATATGCTTGCCGCCCGCAACGATCGGCACCGACGGCCACGCCACCGAAGTGATGTCCTCGCCGGCGACGCGCCGGTTCTGCTGCACAAGGAAAGGCATGGCGTCATGGACGCCGACAAGGTCCTCGCCAGGAATTCCTGCCGGTCTTGGCGTTTCTGATCCGCCGCAATAGAGGACAGCATCATATTCCGTCAGCAATTCATCAGTCTTCTTGTCGACCCCGACGTTGACGCCGTAAAAGAACGTGACGCCCTCACCCTGCATCTGCTCGACACGCCGGTCGATGTAGTGCTTTTCCATCTTGAAGTCAGGGATGCCATAGCGGAGCAGACCACCGGCCCTACTCTCCCGCTCGTAGACATGGACATCATGTCCTACGCGGCCAAGCTGCTGCGCCGCAGCCATTCCCGCCGAGCCGGAGCCGATGACCGCGACCCTGCGCCCGGTCTTTTTCTCCGGCGGATGGGGTCTGATATGCCCGGTCTCATAGGCCTTGTCGGCCAGCGCCTGTTCGATCGTTTTGATCGCAACGGGAATGTCCTCGAGGTTCAAGGTGCACGCTTCCTCGCAGGGCGCGGGACAGATGCGGCCCGTGAACTCCGGGAAGTTGTTGGTGGAATGGAGATTACGGATCGCGTTGTCCCAATCGCCATTATAGACGAGGTCGTTCCAGTCGGGGATCTGGTTGTGGATCGGACAGCCCGTCGGTCCATGGCAATAGGGCACGCCGCAATCCATGCAGCGCGCGGCCTGTTTCTCGACCTCCTTGTCCGACATCGGCAGCGTGAACTCCCGGAAATGCCGGATGCGGTCTGAAGCCGGCTGGTACTTATGCACCTGCCGGTCAATCTCGAGAAAACCAGTTACCTTACCCATTTCAGTTCCAGTTCTTCGCGACGGCTCTATTGCCGCACCCAGTTTTCAACCTTCAGTCCCGGTACCCGGGAAAACTCTTTTCCATTGTCCGTCACCAGTGTCGCCCCAATCGCCTGCGCGTGTGCGGCAATAAGCATATCGTTCTGCCCGATCGGCGTACCTTCAGCTTCCAATCGCGCCCTCAGTTCGGCATAGCGCCGATCGGCTGGCTCATCCCATGCGGCGACCTCAAGATCGCCAAGCACGGCATTTACGAGTCTTGTGAGACGATCGGTTGACTTGCGGACACAGACATATCTCAGTTCGGCGGCGACAATGATACTCGTGCCGAGCTCTCCGGCATTCGATCGAGCGATACGTTCTGCAACGTTCCCGTTCGGAAACTTCAGCAGATGCGAGATGACGTTTGTGTCGAGCATGTACCTCATTCGGGAGTATCAAGTTCAATCGGTTCCGGCGAGAAGTCCTTGATCTCGCCGATTTCCTCTTCCAAAGGCGGCTGAGCCCTCAGCCACTCGACAATCTCCCGTGGCGACCGTCTTACCCGGACAGGCTCAAGCGTCAGCGTACCGTCTTCCTCCTTGCGTATAACAACTTCGTCGCCAGGAAAGTCGAACTCCTTCGGAATGCGAACTGCCCGGCTGCGACCGTTCATAAAGACCTTCACTTTGCGTCCGGATCTGGCCCGATCAAGCATCGCGATCTCCATCTGTCATATGCCGAAGCATATGACAGATGCCTTTTACCTTCAACCCGCGAGGTTATTCCGCTGCCACGCCCAGCCGCATGCGCTCCATCTCGATCAGGGCGCGGCGATATTCGACCGGCATCACTTTCCGGAACTTCGGCCGATAATTCGCCCAATCGTCGAGGATCGCTTTGGCCCGCGTTGAACCGGTGTAGTGCACATGGTTCGAGATGAGCTGGTACAGCCGCTCCTCGTCATGGCTGGTCATGTCCTCCGATACGTCGACGCGACCCTTGTGGTCGATGTCGCCGCCGTGGTGGTGCAGCTTTTCGAGCATGTCGTCCTCTTCCGGGACGGGCTCGAGTTCGACCATCGCCATGTTGCAGCGTTCGGCAAAATCGCCCTTCTCGTCCAGCACATAGGCGACGCCGCCCGACATACCGGCCGCGAAGTTGCGGCCCGTCTGGCCGATCACGACAACGACGCCGCCGGTCATATACTCGCAGCCGTGATCGCCTACGCCTTCAACGACCGCGATCGCGCCCGAATTGCGAACCGCAAAGCGCTCGCCCGCAACACCCCGGAAGTAGCATTCGCCCTCGATAGCTCCGTAAAGGACGGTGTTGCCGACAATGATCGACTCTTCCGGTACGATGCCCGAGTTCTCTGGCGGCCGGATGACAAGGCGGCCACCCGATAGGCTCTTGCCGACATAGTCGTTGCCGTCTCCGATCAGTTCAAAGGAAACCCCGCGTGCGAGGAATGCCCCGAACGATTGGCCTGCGGTGCCACGCAGTGTGACGTTGATCGTGTCCTCGCGCAGCCCCTTATGGCGGAAGCGCTTGGCGACCTCACCCGACAGCATCGCGCCCGTGGACCGGTCGACATTGCGGATATCCGCTTCGATGCGGACTGGCTGGCGCGCATCCAGCGCCGGCTTCGCCAGTTCGATCAGCTTGCGGTCGAGCACATCGTCAATCGGGTGCTTCTGACGCTCGGTCCAATGCGTCGCCTCATGATCGGCATCGGGCTTGAAGAATATTCTGGAGAAATCCAGACCCTTCGCCTTCCAGTGCGCAATCAGGTCTTCCTTGGCGAGCAAGTCGGACTGGCCGATGATTTCGTCCAGATTGCGGTAGCCCATGTCGGCGAGAAGCTGCCGCACTTCGTCGGCAACATAGAAGAAGAAGTTGATGACGTGCTCAGGCGTTCCCTTGAACCGCTTCCTCAGCACAGGATCCTGCGTGGCGACGCCTACCGGACAGGTGTTCAGATGACACTTGCGCATCATGAGGCAGCCAGCGGCAATCAGAGGTGCTGTTGAGAAGCCGAATTCATCGGCGCCAAGAAGTGCACCAATGATCACGTCGCGGCCAGTCCGCAGCCCACCATCCACTTGCAACGCGACACGCGACCTCAGCCCGTTCAGAACCAGGGTCTGATGCGTTTCCGCGAGCCCCATTTCCCATGGGCTGCCCGCGTGCTTGATCGACGTCAATGGTGAAGCGCCGGTGCCCCCGTCATATCCGGAAATGGTGATATGATCGGCGCGCGCCTTCGCGACACCGGCAGCGACCGTGCCAACGCCCACTTCCGAAACGAGCTTTACCGAGACATCGGCAGCAGGGTTCACGTTCTTCAGGTCGTAGATCAGCTGCGCCAGATCCTCGATCGAATAGATGTCGTGATGTGGCGGCGGCGAGATCAGGCCGACGCCCTGTGTCGAGTGCCGAACCTTGGCGATCGTCGCGTCGACCTTGTGCCCAGGCAACTGGCCGCCTTCGCCCGGCTTTGCGCCCTGCGCCACTTTGATCTGCATCACATCCGAATTGACGAGGTACTCCGCCGTCACGCCAAAGCGGCCTGACGCCACCTGCTTGATCGCGGACCGCTCCGGATTGCGCCCGCCGCCCGGGAGCGGCAGGTAACGGTCGGGTTCTTCACCACCCTCGCCGGTGTTCGACTTGCCGCCGATCGCGTTCATCGCCCGCGCAAGGGTCGTATGAGCCTCCCGCGAGATCGAGCCGAAGGACATGGCGCCTGTAGAGAAGCGCTTGACGATGTCTGCCGCGGACTGAACCTCGTCCAGCGGCACAGGCGTGCGCCCGGTCTCTTCAGCAAGCTTGATCCTGAACATCCCGCGGATCGTCTGGGCCTTGGCGGTCTGGCTGTCGATCTGTTCGGAGTATTCCTTGAACGTATCCCAGGAGCTCTTGCGCACGGCATGCTGAAGCGTGGCCACAGCATCCGGCGACCAGATATGCGCCTCGCCGCGCATCCTGAACATGTACTCGCCGCCGACTTCGAGCGTGTTGCGCAGCACGGGGTCGTCGCCGAAGGCGTCCCTGTGGCGGCGTACCGTCTCTTCCGACACTTCTTCCAGCCCAACCCCTTCGATCGTAGTGGCCGTGCCGAAGAAATAGTTTTCGACGAAATCAGACTTCAATCCGATCGCATCAAAAATCTGGGCGCCGCAATAGGATTGATACGTCGAGATGCCCATCTTGGACATCACCTTGAGGATGCCCTTGCCGATCGACTTTATGTAGCGGGAGACGATTTCGTGCTCATCCACCTCCTTCGGCATGTCGCCTCGCCGATGCATGTCGAGCAGCGTATCGAAAGCGAGGTAGGGATTGATCGCCTCCGCCCCATAACCTGCAAGGCAGCAGAAGTGATGCACTTCGCGCGGCTCGCCAGACTCCACGACAAGGCCGACAGACGTGCGCAATCCCTTACGGATGAGGTGATGGTGGACTGCTGCCGTCGCCAAAAGAGCCGGCAACGCGATGCGGTCCGGTCCGACCTGGCGGTCCGACAGGATGATGATGTTGTACCCGCCGGCAACCGCCGCTTCGGCGCGTTCGCACAGCCGGACCAGCGCGCCGGGCATGCCGGCTGCACCCTCGGCGGTCGCATAGGTAATATCGATTGTCTTCGTATCGAACCGATCTTCGGTATGTCCGATCGACCGGATCTTTTCCAGATCGCCATTGGTAAGGATCGGCTGACGCACTTCTAGCCGCTTGCGGCGTGAACTCCCGATAAGGTCGAAGATATTTGGCCTCGGTCCGATGAAGGACACCAGACTCATGACAAGTTCTTCGCGAATCGGATCGATCGGCGGGTTCGTCACCTGTGCGAAGTTCTGCTTGAAATAGGTGTAAAGCAGCTTGGACTTGTCGGACATCGCCGAAATCGGCGTGTCGGTGCCCATCGAGCCGACCGCTTCCTGACCCGTCGTCGCCATTGGAGACATCAGGAGCTTTGTGTCTTCCTGCGTATATCCGAACGCCTGCTGGCGATCGAGCAGCGTGACATCCTTCCTCAGCGCGCGTGGCTCCACCGGCTTGAGGTCCTCAAGGATCAGCTGCGTGTTGGCGAGCCATTGCTTGTAAGGATGCTTGGTCGCGATCTCCGCCTTGATCTCCTCGTCAGAAATGATCCTGCCCTTCACGAGATCGATCAGCAGCATCTTGCCCGGCTGCAGCCGCCACTTCTTGATGATCTTTTCGTCAGGCACGGGCAGCACGCCGGCTTCCGAAGCCATAATGACACGGTCGTCATCGGTTACGAAGTAGCGCGCAGGGCGCAGGCCATTGCGGTCCAGCGTTGCGCCGATCTGGCGTCCGTCGGTGAAAGCAACCGCCGCCGGACCGTCCCATGGTTCCATCAATGCAGCATGGTACTCGTAGAATGCCTTACGGTCGGCATCCATCAGCTTGTTGCCGGCCCAGGCTTCCGGGATCAGCATCATCATTGCATGCGCGAGCTTGTAACCACCCTGGAAAAGGAACTCGAGCGCGTTGTCGAAACAGGCGGTATCCGACTGCCCTTCGTAGGAGATCGGCCAGAGCTTGGAAATGTTGTTGCCGAACAGCTCGGAATCTACCGACGCCTGGCGTGCCGCCATCCAGTTGTTGTTGCCGCGTACAGTGTTGATCTCGCCATTGTGGGCGACCATTCGATAGGGATGCGCCAGCTTCCACGACGGGAAGGTGTTCGTCGAAAACCGTTGGTGGACGAGGATCAGCGCCGTCTCGAAGCGCGGATCGGTCAAATCCCTGTAGTAGGCGCCGACCTGATAGGCCAGGAACATGCCTTTGTAGACGATTGTTCGCGCCGACAGCGACACGCAATAGGAGCCGATGTCCTTGTTGTTGTTTTCAGCGTAGATGCGACCGGATATGACCTTGCGCAGAAGATAGAGCCGCGCCTCATACTCCTCGTCGTCTTCGATATCCGGCGGACGTCCGATGAAGACCTGGCGATGGAACGGTTCCGCCGCGACAATTTCCGGAGCCTTCGACAACGAGGAATTGTCGACAGGCACATCGCGGAAGCCGATAAGCGGCAAACCCTCCGACTGCGCCGACTCCCGAATGACCTCGTTGATGTGTGCGCGCAGATCAGCATCCTGCGGCATGAACCAGTGGCCGACTCCATATTGTCCCGCTGCCGGCAGTTCGATGCTCTGCTTAGCCATTTCCTCGCGGAAGAACCTGTCGGGAATCTGCACGAGCACGCCGGCGCCGTCACCCATCAGAGGATCAGCGCCGACGGCGCCCCGGTGGGTGAGATTCTCCAGCATAGCCAGACCGTCGTTGACGATCTGGTGCGACTTCACGCCCTTCATCTGTGCGATAAAGCCTACGCCGCACGAATCATGTTCGTTGCGCGGATCGTAGAGGCCCTTTGCAGCCGCAAGAGCCAGGTTGGCGGCACGTTTGACGGAAGCCGCTTTCGTCTGCACGGCCGGCATTTCACCCGTCGTCACAGATGGCGTCTTCCCCATCATCGTACCTTCCTCCCTTTGTCCCTTTCGGGCATTTCCATTCTTGCCGACCGCACTTGGAGACCGGACGGCACATCATGCGTCGTATTTGCGAAAGCTCTTGTCGGCACGGACCAGCGCCATCCACCAGCCATCGCCCGCAGCAACAGCCAGACTGGCGGAACTATACGCCAAATCCAGCCCGCTTCCTGCAGTTAAATAAGACAGCAATACTGTCCTAAATTTGTATGACAGATATCTGTCCGGCTTACAAGACCGAAATGTAAAAAATATCCGCCACTCGCGTAATAATCATGCGCAAGACGTTTCTCTCCCGCAAGGATATGACTGCCTGCCGCACAGTCGGTCCGGTTTTCGACAAGTCGCGGTTTTTCATTCCGCTCCATCGTGATAGAAGCCCGGCACCCCAACGTTCCATTCAACCAAGTTCCCGGATCGACGATGTTTTTTGCCTCAGACAACTGGGCCGGCGCCCATCCGAAAATCGCCGCGAGCCTCTCCTCCCATTCAGCCGGTTTTGCTCCGGCTTACGGCTCGAGTGAACTCGATCGTGCCGTGCAGGACCAGTTCAACGCGATCTTCGAGCGCGAAGTGGCCGTCTTTTTCGTGGCGACCGGCACGGCTGCAAACGCCCTCGCCCTGGCCTCGGCAAACCGTCCTGGTGGAATTACATTCGCTCACCGACAGGCGCATGTGATCGAGGACGAGTGCGGCGCGCCGGAATATTTTACCGGCGGATCGCGGCTCTGTCCTGTCGACGGCGCCGAGGGGCGGATCGATCCCGCCGCGCTGGAAAAGGCAATTGCGCGCTACGTCCCCGATTCTGTCCATGCCGGCCAACCTATGGCGGTGACGATCACACAGGCGACCGAAGCCGGCACCGTATATTCGCTTGGCGATATAGAAGTGATATCGGCGATAGCGAGGCGGCACGGCGTGCCCCTACACATGGATGGCGCACGGTTCGCCAACGCATTGGCAGCGCTCGAAGCCAGCCCGGCGGAGATGACGTGGAAGCGCGGTGTCGACCTTCTTTCCTTCGGCGGCACCAAGAATGGCTGCTGGTGCGCCGAAGCGTTGGTGCTTTTCGATGCATCCAAGGCGCGCGAAATGGGTTTTCTGCGCAAACGCGCTGCCCAGCTCTTCTCCAAATCGCGCTTCATTGCGGCGCAGTTCCAGGCCTACCTGAATGACGGACTATGGCTGGAGACCGCGGCTCACGCCAACGCCATGGCGGCGCGGCTTGCTGCAGGCATCGCCGCTTCACCCCGTGGGCGGCTTGCCTGGAAGCCCCAGGCCAATGAAGTCTTCGCGATTATCGACAAAGCTACGGTCGAAAAGGCGCATCGGGCGGGCGCGGCATTCTATGACTGGCCAGTTCCCCACGGTCTTCGCGATGAGATCGAGGCGGATAAGGGTCTCTACCGCTTCGTTACCAGCTTTGCGACGACTGTCGAGGACGTCGATCGGTTTGCAGACCTTATCCGCACCTGACCTGCCGGTTCGACCACGCCATCTACAGAAAGCAAGGCCCAAAACTGAAAGGGCGGCGCCGAAGCACCGCCCTTCAAACCAGTATGCTACCGCTGGCTTACGCAGCCTTGGCCTCGATCTGCTTGGCAGTCTTGGCCGACGCGGCCGAAATCTCAACCTTGCGCGGCTTCATCTCTTCCGGGATGTTACGCTTGAGATCGATGTGCAGCAGGCCGTTCTTCAGGCTGGCGCCCGTCACTTCAACATGGTCTGCCAGTTGGAAGCGGCGTTCGAAGGCACGCGAGGCGATGCCGCGATAGAGCACTTCAGAGCCCTCGTTCGTCTCTTCCTTCCGCTCGCCCTTGACGGTCAGTACATTGCGGTGGGCTTCGATCGAAATCTCATTCTCCGAGAAGCCGGCTACCGCCATACTGATGCGATAGGCATCCTCGCCTGTGCGCTCGATGTTGTAGGGCGGATAGGACTGCCCGCCTTCCGGCTGCGCAAGCGAGTCAAGCATTGTGAAGAGTCGGTCAAAGCCGACGGTCGAACGATAGAGGGGTGAAAAATCAACGTGACGCATGGTTTGTTCTCCTTTGAGCAACATTGCTTTGCGTTTGGCCCGTTCGGAAACCCATCCTGGCTTTTCCGTGTGGCCAGCGACCCCTGTATCGGCGGCCGCAGCATCGATTTGGGTATATCTGCCGTCGATTTCAAGGAATTTCCCTGAGGAAAGGCAATCGCCCGATGAACGGAAAATGAACCGCGTCTTCGGGAGCCGTTCAGCCGCGGTTCGCAATATTCACTCCAGTTCTGAAGAAACCGGCTGCCTCAAGAACCAGCCGCTGACCGCATCGAGCCGGGTGTAACGTCCCTTCCGCCTTGCTCGGCAGTGCCGGAAGTCTGCTCTAGCGGCTTCCGGCGCTTTTTTCCGCCAAAATCAGGACGGAACTTGCAAGCACACGGTGAATCCTGCGGTAACTCGCGCTCGAAAGAAGCCGCTGAGTGGTGGGCTGGCGGATTTTCTTTGCCTTTCAAACGCCAGCCTGTTTATCAAAAACATACTGACCTTCCATGCGCCGGAACGACGATCAGGCTCGATGACTGAATTGCTCAATGAAATTCCGGAGAATCCCGTTCCGAAAGAAGCGACGGCAGAGGCCTTCATGGCTCATGACGGCAAGCGGATCCGCTACGCGCTTTTTGGCGCTACCGCCCGGCCGCTCAAGGGGACGGTCGTGCTGCTGCCCGGCCGCAACGAATGTATCGAGAAGTACTTCGAAACGATCAGCGATCTTGCAGCGAGAGGCTTCGGCATCGCCATGTTCGACTGGCGCGGCCAGGGCCTCTCCGATCGTTTGATCCGGAACTCGCAACGCGGTCACGTGAACAGCTTCGACAGTTATGTGCACGATCTCGAGCAATTCTTTGACGACATCGTGCTGCCTGACTGCCGCGGGCCATACTACATCCTCGCTCATTCCATGGGCGCGCTCATCGCGCTACTGGCGGCGCCGTCTATGGTCAACAGGGTGCGGCGCATGGTGCTGATTGCACCCCTGCTGACACTGAAGAGCACCCCGCTCTCGATGAAAACGATACGGCGACTGACGGCAACGCTCCACTGGACAGGTCTTGGCAGGCTTTCTGTCCGCAACGGCCGGCGTTCGTTCGAGCCCGCGCCTTTCGCAAACAATGTGCTGACGACCGACCGACATCGCTATGAGCGCAATATCGAGATTTGCCGGAAATACCCGCAACTGGCGCTCGGAAGTCCGACGGCTGCCTGGCTTCACGCTGCCTTGGTCGCCTGCGAGACCGTGAAGGATCCGGCGTTCATGGCAAAAATCCACATCCCGTCGCTGCTGATTGCTGCAGGCGCGGACATCGTCGTCTCAACGCCCGCCATAGAGGACTATGCCAAAGCGCTGCGCTCGGGCTCTGCTCTCACAATTGATGGCGCCCGTCACGAAATACTGCAGGAAACCGACCTCTATCGCGAGCAGTTCCTTGCTGCCTTCGATGCCTTCATTCCCGGGACCGTCGAGAATTGATGGCACTCAAGCGTTGCGTCTCATCCCCCGTGTAGCAGGCCCAGAGCCGCTTCGTGCAGGTCTGGCGAGCCAGCCGCAACGATCTCGCCACCGTTTTCAGCAGGGCCACCGTCCCAGTTGGTCACTTTGCCGCCTGCCTTCTCGATGATCGGGATCAATGCGACGATGTCATAGGATTGCAGTCCAACCTCGACCACGAGGTCGACATAGCCCGCCGCAATCATGGCATAGGCGTAGCAATCGGTCCCGTAGCGAGCCAATTGGACGGCCGATTCCAGGCGGTTGTAGGCTTCGCGCCGTCCGCCAAGGAAGAGCGACGGCGTGGTGGTGCAAAGCGTTGCCTCGTTCAGGGTAACCCCCCGCCTCGTCTGCAATTTTCGTGCCCCTAGCGGTCCGTCATAGTGGGCGCCGCTGTCGTTTGCGTAGAACAGTTCTCGCGTGAAGGGCTGCGCCATCATGCCGGCGACAGCAGCACCATCGACGGTCAGGCCGACGAGCGTTCCCCAAAGAGGCACGCCGGAAATGAAGGAGCGCGTTCCGTCGATCGGATCGATGACCCACAGGTACCGGCTTGTGCTGTTTTCCGCGCCGAATTCTTCGCCGATGATTCCATGATCGGGAAACTGACGGCGGATCTCGGCCCGGATCGCCTGCTCGGCCTCCCGGTCGGCCTCCGTGACCGGATCGAAGCCGCCCGAGAGCTTGTTCGATACGGCGCCCGGCTGGCGAAACCGCGGCATTGTTTGAGCAGCGGCGACCTCCGCTAACTTGCGGAAAAATTTCGCACTCACGTCCAGATTCGCCATATCGTCCCCGGCCAAATTGGTTGCCACCGGCATTTGACACATAAGAGTGAATTAAAAAAGGGTAATAGGCCGTTGACATTTGTGCAATGCACAATAGATTAATCCGTGTACAGGGTTATCCCTGTACATGCCCTCCTTGGGCGTTTCCTCCCTAGACTTGGACCGCGTCGTGCGAGCGATGCGGTCTCTTTTTACGGTTCGCGTGAAGTTTGCTTTTACGGCTCGCGGAAGTCTGCCGGAATAGTTCATTCCGCTGCGAGCGGAACCCCGTAGAAATGATGCTCCGGTATCGACATAAGGTCGGCCACGAAGCGGGCGAGATCGTCTGCCAGCGCGTCGAAACCTGCCGACTTCTGCAACGTCCTCTCGTTCATGTAGAGTCCGCGGTTGACCTCGATCTGCAACGCATGCAGCGCCCGGGCCGGCCGGCCATAATGTTCGGTAATGAAACCCCCGGCATACGGCTTGTTATGGGCCACCGTATAGCCCATCGCGACAAGCAGTCCGATAGCGGTTTCCGTCAGCACGGCGGATGCGGATGCGCCGAAGCGGTCGCCGATGATGAAGTCCGGCCGAACGCCGGTTTCGCCAACGCGGATGCTGGCCGGCATCGAATGACAGTCCACAAGAATGGCAAAGCCAAAGCGGGCATGAGTACGTGTCACCAACCGTTTGAGCTGTTCATGATAAGGCTTGTAGATCAACTCGATACGGGCGACAGCCTCGGCAAGCGGCAGCCGGCCAGGATAGATGTCGAGCCCTTCGCCGACCAGTTTTGGCACCGTGCCCAAGCCGCCCGCAACGCGTGGCGACCGGATGTTCGCAAAGGACGGCACGGGCTCAGCAAACATGCGCGGATCAAGTTCCCAAGGCTCCCGGTTCACGTCGAGATAGGCGCGCGGGAAATTGGCCGCCAGCAGTGGCGCGCCGAGCGCGACAGCGCCGCCGAAAAGTTCATCAACGTAGCAGTCTTCCGAGCGGCGGATCGCTTCGCGATCGAGCCTGGCCATTGAAAGAAACCTGTCGGGATAGTGGCGGCCGCTGTGGGGCGAATTGAAAATGAAAGGAACGCGCTGGTCAGCCGGGCTTCGGACCTCAAACGTGGGAACCGCCGCGAAGTCCTCTGCCGCCGTCATGACCCCTGCCCGAACCGCTGAACTCGACTCCTCATGATGTCGAACCGTGCCATTGCGGCGGCCCGCTGTCCAGCCTGACGCAAGACGGCTTTACGTAACGTTGGACCACCAGACTGCGCCATTCACTTGATGTTTACCGTCCACTCTTCATATACAGGATCATGGTTAACGGGCCGCGTCTTGCGGCCTGGCAGGTGATTCGGACGGAAACAATGGCAAGAATTCTGCTGGCGGAAGATGACGACGACATGCGCCGCTTTCTGGTCAAAGCGCTCGAGCGCGCGGGCTACGATGTCAGCGACTTCGACAACGGCGCGAGCGCCTACGAACGCCTGCGCGAAGAGCCCTTCTCCCTTCTGCTCACCGATATCGTCATGCCGGAGATGGACGGGATCGAACTGGCGCGCCGCGCCACGGAAATCGATCCGGACCTCAAAGTGATGTTCATCACCGGTTTCGCAGCTGTTGCTCTTAATCCCGACTCCAAGGCGCCAAAGGACGCGAAGGTCCTTTCCAAGCCCTTCCATCTGCGCGAGCTCGTCAGCGAAGTGGAAAAGATGCTGCACGCCGCCTGAGTGGCCAAGGCTCCGACGTAGGCGGAAGCCCTCGACCAGAACAGAGTTCCTCCCTCTGAATTCGGAATTCGTCTGTCCCTTGTCTGCGCTGAACCGCATCGTTTCAGCTTCAACGTCGCGAACTCCGGCAACCCCACGAGGGGTTCTCAAGAACTTTGTGAAGCAGACCTCAGTCAGAAAATCCTGGTATTGACGCGCCGAACCAAAAGTGGTGTATGCGCGGCTCGGATGGGCGTGTAGCTCAGCGGGAGAGCACTACGTTGACATCGTAGGGGTCACAGGTTCAATCCCTGTCACGCCCACCATCCTCATCAAGCAGGCGAACTTCCCATCCGGTTCATTGAACCTTGGTCCGATTTGTCACCCTGCCTGCCTGATCCGCGTTTGCCCGCCAACTGCCTTCTGGTACAACAGATCGGACAAGCGGCGGAAAGCTATGCCTTCATCGATCGCCCCCATCAAAATAGGCATTGTCGGCGTCGGAAAGATCGTACGCGACCAGCATCTGCCAGCGCTGGCCAAGGACCCAAACTTTCGGCTTTGCGCCGCCGCCAGCCGGCACGCAAAGGTGGACGATATCCCAAACTATCCGTCCATGGAGGCTATGCTCGAGGGGGTTCCCGACCTCGACGCCGTTTCTCTCTGCATGCCGCCGCAATTCCGCTATGACGCGGCGCGGGTGGCGCTCGAAGCTGGCAAGCATGTTTTCCTTGAAAAGCCGCCGGGCGCGACGGTCAGTGAAGTCGAACACCTGAAGGAGCTCGCCGCAGCACGGGGCGTCTCTCTCTTCGCCAGCTGGCATTCGCGCTATGCACCTGCAGTGGAAGCAGCCAAAATCTTTCTCGCATCGGCCCGCATCAATTCGGCGGCAATCATATGGAAGGAAGATGTGCGCCGCTGGCATCCGAACCAGGAATGGATTTGGGCGCCTGGCGGGTTCGGAGTCTTCGATCCGGGTATCAACGCGCTGTCCATCGCCACATACATTTTCCCGGCGATGTTCACCACGGCGGCCACGCTGTATTTCCCGGAGAACCGCGCTGCGCCGATCGCCGCGCACATCACTTTCAGAACTTGCAACGGTATTCCGGTGACAGCCGAATTTGATTGGCGTCAGACCGGCCCCCAGAGTTGGGACATTTTTGCCGAAACCGAGGCCGGTTCCATGGTGCTTTCAGGCGGGGGATCGAAGCTCGCGGTAGACGGCCGGACCGTCCATGAAGAGCCGGAAGCCGAATATCCGATGCTCTACCGGCGTTTCGCCGGGATCGTCCGTGCTGGTCAGTCCGACGCCGACCTAGCGCCCCTGCAGCACGTTGCGGACGCATTCATGCTGGGCAGACGCGCTTTGGTCGAGCCTTTCTACGATTGACGAGGACTACCTCCCTTCGCAGCGATATCGTGAAGCCGGTTCGGTGAACTCCGCCGAAGACCTTCAGGCTTGCACCTCCGCCAAGCCTTGCGCCGCCTTCTGGCGTTGATAGTTGGCCGCCGAAGCGGCGGCCGCCGCCTGGCCTTTTTCTTCGCCTCCGACGTGCACTGTCGGCTGCGCGAAATCGATCCCGTTGGCAACGAAGGCATCGCGTATCATCGTATAGGCCCGCCGCCTGACGACGGACTGCTGACCCGGCTTCGTCATGAAAGCAAAGCTTAGCTCCATTCCGAAGTCGCCGAACTGTTCGACGCCCTTCATCTTCACGGTCTCGATAATGGAGGGCCCCAGCTCCGGATCCTCTTTCAGTTCCGCGCCGATCCCTTTCAACAGTTTCTTGACCTTCTTCACGTCGGTATCAAACGGTACGCGGATCATGAATTTGTCGATCACCCAGTCGCGGCTCATATTCTGGACCGCGCCCAATGAGCCGAACGGAACGGTGAACACCGGCCCGCGATGATGACGCAGCTTCACCGATCGCAGGCTGAAGGATTCGACGGTCCCCTTGTAACTGCCGCTCTCGATGTACTCACCAACGCGGAATGCATCGTCGAGCATGTAGAAAACACCGCTGATCACGTCCTTGACCAGCGTCTGTGAGCCAAAGCCGATCGCAACGCCGAAAATGCCAGCGCCGGCGATCAACGGTCCGATCTCGACCCCAAGTCCGGACAACACCATGAGGACAGCGACGGTGGCCAGAAACACCGCGAGAATGTTGCGGAAGATGGGCAGCAAGGTCCGCATCCTTCCCCGGCGGGCCGCCTCGCTAGCACTGATTGATTCGTCCGGCGCCGATAGTGCCAGTTTCCGGTCGATTGAGGCTTTCGCCAGATGCCAAAGCAGATCGGCGACCAGCAGCACGATGACCCCATGCAACATGCCGCGTGTGATGCGATTGACCACCGTCTCATTGGCCGCCAAAACGGCAGGGCTCATACGCAGAATGACCGCCAACCAGGCAACCGCCAGTGCGATCACCAGCGCCCTGGCGCCGCGGACAATGAGGACCGTCCGGATGGATTGCGGCGCGCCGTGCTCGTCGAGCCGCGCTGCGAAGGCTTCCGCAACCCGTCCAGCACCGTTCAACACCTTGGGAAGCAGGAGAGCGTAGATACCAAGCCACAACACACCGTTGAGGCCGGCGACCCATAACCCCCACAGCACAACCAGATATGCCGTGATGAGCCAGTTTTTTACCTTGAGCCGCTCGTCCTGCACTGCGCCGCTTGGTCGACGCCAGACGGCTTCAACGGCCAACACAAGAAGCCCAATCCCAAGCAGGTAGGTGATCAGACGCGTAGCGCCGACCGAGAATCCCAAGGTTGGCAACAGACTCGATGTAGCCCAGCCAAACATAAAAAATCCGACGAAAGCAGTGACCCGACGATACCAGAAATCCGCTTCGACGTCGGTGGCCGGGATGAGCCGGGCCGAGGCCTGATCACCCTCCACCGTAGCCACAACATCAGGGGAAAGCAGGATCCTGGCTATTGTGATGACTGCCCGCGCAGCCACGAAGGCGACCAGGAAGGTCAGAACAATCAAGTGTATGAGGGCTGGCCATTCGAAGGCCAGAAAGATGCCGGCACTGACCAGGAAGAACACCAGCAACGGCACGATTTCAGCAATCAGGTGAACGGCGATAGGCGGGGCAGCCCCTCGTATGGCAGCGAGCTTTGCACTGCGTTCTTCCACGCGACGCATCGCCAGCTTGAATAGCCACTCCGCTCCGAACCCGAAGGCCAACAAGACTGCGAATACTGAGAATACGGTCGCAAAACCGTGGTCGTTGACCTCCGATTCCACCCTCAGTGCCGCTCTTTCAGCTTGGGAAGGAATGAGCGGGATAGCGTTGCGCATCGAGATCAGGCGATTGCGGATTGCCTGCTCCCAGCCGGATATCTGCGATGCAACGGCTGCTTCCTCGGAAGCTGCTGAAGCCGGTGGTGAAGATTTCGTTGTCAACCAGGCGCGGACGTCCGGGTCGTCCAACAGCTTGATGAGTTCCTGCACCTTTTCAGGCGGCGGGGAGGTGGTCGCAGAGGGCTGTGCGGTCTGTGCAGCGGAGTCGACGCTTGTAGCGAGAACACCCGTCCAGGCTATGGAGAATAATGCAAAGGCGACAAGAGACAGCGTCCTCAACTTGCAAATCATCAGTTCCTGTCCCGCTGTTTTCCTGCTCAACCCGAGAGCATATTAGGGTAATCTGAAGCGCTGAGCCACTACAACCGTGGGGCCCGGTTCGGCAGGCGGATACGGTTAGGCTTCTCCACCGCTCAGCGGAACCACTGCCAGAATGCTATCTGGAACTATCGTGCAACGAGTCGTCAAAAAACGATCCAAAAATTCCAGGGCGCCAAACGGCCCATCCACGAGCGACATCACGGCAGAGGACCGTTCGGACAAACAGGAAACGCTAGGGTTTACTTCCCGCTATGTGTCCTGCGCGAGGGGTCCTCACGACTAAGTTTACACTTGACGGCGCTTGCAAAGGATGGAATGAATATTCCACTGTTTAACAAAACAGTACGTTTGTTCCATTTTGAATCGACGGTGGCCACTAGCGTGAGGTGGCGGGGAGATTAGCGCCGGACTGGCTGAATTCGTGGCTGTCGAAAATGAATGGTCGAAAGCAGGTCGAAGTCTTAGTGTTCAAGATGCGTCCCGCTGACGGAGGAAAGTTCCAGAAAATCTGGCGCCGCTGGACGCCAAATGTGGAGGAGACCCAGTATGAAGAAGTACCTTTTAGGCGTCGCGATTTCGGCGCTTCTGACGACGTCGGCCATGGCAGAGAACATCGGCGTGTCGATGGCGCGGTTTGACGACAACTTCCTGACCGTGCTCCGGAACGGCCTGATCGAGTATGCCGGCACCCTGGACGGGGTCAAGGTGCAAGTCGAGGACGCGGGGAACGACGTCGCCAAGCAGCTCGACCAGATCAACAACTTCGTTGCCTCCGGCCTGGACGCGATCATCGTCAACCCGGTGGACACCTCGGCCACCAAGGCCATGTCGGATGCGGCAGCGGCCGGTGGCATACCGCTGGTCTACGTTAACCGCGAACCGGTCAACGTCGATTCGCTGCCCGATAACCAGGCCTTCGTCGCCTCGGACGAACGCGAGTCGGGAACGCTTGAGACCAAGGAAATCTGCCGCCTGTTCAAGGAGGCCGGCAAGACCGAGGCGAATGTCTACGTGATCATGGGCGAGCTGTCGAACCAGGCCGCCCAGCAGCGCACCCAGGACATCCTCGACGTGATCGGCGGCAACGAGTGTGGCGTCAAGATTAATATCATAGACAAGCAGACGTCGAACTGGATGCGCGACGAGGCGCAAAATCTCATGACGAACTGGCTGTCAACCGGAACGGCCTTCGACGGCGTGATCGCCAACAACGATGAGAGCGCCATTGGCGCGATCCAGGCGATGAAGGCGGCCGGCCTCGACATGGGCAAGATCGTCGTCGGCGGGGTGGACGCGACCCAGGACGCCCTGCAGGCGATGCAAGCGGGTGACCTCGACGTCAGCGTGTTCCAGGACGCGGCAGGACAGGGCAAGGGATCGCTTGACGCCGCGCTGAAGCTCGCCAAGGGCGAGGCCGTGGAACAGAAGGTCTACATCCCGTTCCAGCTGGTGACGCCCGCCAACATGAAAGACTTCATGGCCAAGAACTGACCAGGCCAAGACGGACCGGGCCGGCACGCTGTGCCGGCTCGGATCCCGCAGCGACGGGCGGGATCCACGTGCGGACGTCGCAAGGGAAACCGGAAAATGGCGCAGACATCACACGGTATCGGCGGCCTGACCTTCGATTCAACGAAACGTGCAAGGCCGCCCGAACTCAACGTCTTCATCGGACTCATCCTGATCGTCGCCGCCTTCGAGATACTCGGCTGGCTCCTGATGGGGGACTCGTTCCTGTTCAACACGCGCCCGAACGCGACGACCCTGTTCAACCAGGCGCGGCTGTCGATCATCATCCTGCAGGTCTCGATCGTCGGCATCATCGCCATCGGCGTCACCCAGGTGATCATCTCGGGCGGGATCGACCTGAGCTCAGGCTCGGTGGTCGCGGCGACGGCGATGATCGCCATGAGTTTCGCACAGGTCTCGATTGTCAACGGCCAGCCGAATCCCAAGATGATGCTGCCTGAGGGATGGCAGGATTTGTGGGTGATCGTGCCGGTGCTGGTGGGTCTTGCATGCGGGCTGGTCGCCGGGCTGATCAACGGCTCGCTGATCGCTTACACCGGAATCCCATCGTTCATCGCCACCCTCGGAATGATGGTGACGGCCCGCGGCATGGCCCGCTGGTGGTCGAAGGGCGAGCCGATCAGCTTCCCGACCGAAAGCTACGCTGCCATCGGCAAGGGCATGATGCCGGTCATCATCTTCGTCGGTCTGGCAATCCTGTTCCACCTGATCCTGAAGTACACCGTGTATGGCAAGCACACCTATGCGATCGGTTCGAATGAGGCCGCCGCACGGATGTCGGGGATCAAGGTCCGGCGGCACAAGGTGATGGTATTCGCCATCGCCGGGGTCCTCGCCTCGGTCGCCGCCATCGTGCTCTCTTCCAAGAACTTGACGGCGCAGGCGGGGATGGGCGTGATGTACGAGCTCGACGCCATCGCCATGACGGTAATCGGCGGGGTCAGCCTCTCGGGTGGTCGTGGCTCCATCATCGGCACCGTGCTCGGCGCGCTGATCTTCGGGGTGATCATCTCCGGCTTCACCTTCCTGAAGCTCGACGCCTACTACCAGGAGATGGTGAAGGGCGGGATCATCGTCGGCGCCGTGGTGCTCGACCAGTGGCGGCAGCGCCGCGCCGCAGCTCGAAGCTAAGCGAGGACACCATGGCAAGTGACATCCAGACCAATATCTCGGGCGCGAACGCTCCCCATTCCGATGAGAAACTGGGCGAGGTCGTCCTCGAAACCCGCGACCTGACCAAGCACTACGGCGGCGTGCACGCGCTGGAAGGCGCCAACTTCATCCTCCGCAAGGGCGAGCACGTGGCGATCATGGGCGACAACGGCGCCGGCAAGTCGACCTTCGTGCGGCAGATCACCGGCGTCGAGCAGCCGACCCGCGGCGACCTCATCTTTTATGGCGAGACGGTACATTTCGCCGGCCCACTGGAGGCGCGCAAGGCGGGAATCGAGACGGTGTTCCAGACCCTTGCGCTCGCCGACGACCTCGACGTGCCCGACAATCTCTTTCTCGGGCGCGAGATGATCAAGTTCAACCTCGGGCCGTTCTCGATCCTCGACTACAAGGGCATGCGCGAGGCGACGATGCGCGGGCTGCAGAAGACCGCCGTCAAGATCCCGAACCTGCGCAATACCATCCGCAACATGTCCGGCGGGCAGCGGCAGTGCGTGGCGATCGCCCGCACCGCCACCTTCCACTCGAGGCTCACCATCATGGACGAGCCGACGGCGGCGCTCGGCGTGCAGGAGACCGCGCAGGTCGAGAACATCATCCGCACGCTGAAGCAGGCCGGCGAGCCCTTGATCCTGATCAGCCACAACATGCGGCAGGTGATGGACCTCTGCGACCGCATCGTAGTGTTTCGCCGCGGCCGGATCTGCGCCAACCTCAACAAGGCGGAAACCGACGGCCAGGACGTGGTCGCCTACATCACCGGCGCCAAGACCCAAGCGGAGTACGCACAAGCGGCATGACGATGGCCGTCAAAAGCACGGCCGTCCGCTGGCCGTGCTTCTTCCTTCGGACCGCCGCTCGTCACCGGCGTGAACTTTCCGGAGTTGGACCGGTCTCGGAGCCACTTTTCCCCGATTCAGTGAAGCACGAGAAGATCGCTTGACGAGAAGCTGATATCGGCATTGTCGCCCACGGAAGGCGGCGGTGACGCCGGACTGTTGAATGTGTCGAGCGACACGAAATTCTTGCCAAGGCCGACACGAACCCGGATCACTGACCCCAGGAAGCTGACATCGGCAATCTGTCCGCCGAGACTGCTGTCTCGTCCCGGGTGCTTTCCGAGCGAAATCGCCTCCGGTCGCAGCGCGAGCGAAACCGTTTCGCCAGCTTTCGAGCCGTTCAGCGCACCTTTGACGGTCACCTCACCGGCATCGATCCGAACGATACCCCTGGCGGGATCGGCAACCGTTCCCTCCAGCACGTTCAACGTGCCCACAAAATTGGCGACGAAACGGGTGGCCGGGTGGTTGTATATCTCGAACGGCGTTCCAACCTGCTCGGCCTTGCCGTTGTACATGACCGCGATGCGGTCCGACATTGACAGCGCCTCTTCCTGGTCGTGGGTCACGAAGATGGTCGTGATGCCGAGCGTTTTCTGGATTGAACGGATTTCTTCACGCAGCGAGAGACGGACCTTGGCGTCGAGCGCGGAAAGAGGCTCATCGAGAAGGAGCAGCTTGGGTTTCGGAGCCAAGGCGCGGGCCAGCGCAACGCGCTGCTGCTGGCCGCCCGATAATTGATAGGGATAGCGGTCGCCAAATTCCGCCAGCTTGATGATCGAAAGCATTTCCGCGACCCGTCGGTCGGATTCCGCCTTGGCCACGCCCGCCACTTTCAAGCCGAATGCGATGTTCTGGGCCACGGTCAGATTTGGAAACAGCGCATACGCCTGGAAAACCATGCCGATGTTTCGCTGGTTCGGTTTGAGGCTGGTCACGTCCTGTCCACCGATAACGATCTTGCCGGCGGTCGGCTGCTCGAAGCCGGCGACCATGCGCAGCACTGTAGTCTTGCCGCAACCGGATGGGCCGAGGAACGACACGAACTCGCCGGTGCGGACTTCGAGGTCGAAATCCTGGACGACGGTGGTTAGGCCGAAGGCTTTCCGGAGATTCTGAATGCTGAGGAACGTATCGGCCATGATTGGGCTTTCTCGAGATCAGTTCGGTCGGTTGGCCGACTTCGGCGCAAAGCGAGATAGTATCTGGATCACTGACATGCAGGCCCAGGTAATCGCAAAGGATATGATGGCGAGCGCGGACGGCTCATAGGCACGGTTGGCGCCGATGTTTTGCAGGTAAGGGCCGAAGGCCGGACGATTCAGCAGGCTCGCCATGGTGAACTCGCCGATCACAATCGCGAACGTCAGGAACGCGCCGGACAGCACCGCGATGAGCACGTTGGGCAGGATGATGCGCGCGATGATGGTCGTCCAGCCGGCCCCGAGGATCTGCGCCGCTTCCGTCAGTGTCCTGACGTCGATGGTGCGAAGCCCGGTGTCCACGGCGCGATACATATAGGGCAGGGCAAGTGTAGCGTAGCCGATGACCAGCAACGCATCGGTGCCGCGTGCGGTTGCCAGGAAGGGCAGCGTCGAGTTGGACCCGAACGTGCGGATGTAGCCGAAAACGATCACGATGGCCGGAATGACCAACGGCAGCAGCGTTATGAATTCCACCACCGGCCGCAGGCGCGGCAGCTTCAGCCTGATCCAATACGCGGTTGGCACCACAAGCAGGACGCCGAGCAGGATCGTGAAGATTGCGACGACCACTGAGTACAGAAACGTCGCGTGGAAGTTCGGGTCGCCCAGCACGGAGCGATAGGCGTCGAAGGAATATTCGCCGCGACGCATACGCAGGGAGAACTCGAAAGTGGCGACCAGCGGCACAATGAAATAGGCGATGCCGACGGCGAAAGTGACCCAGGCCCAGAAGCGGTTTCCCTTCATTTCAGCCACCGTTCCGAACGCCGCTGCAGCCAGAGATAAAAAACGTTGGCCAGGCCGGTAATGACGATCATGCCCAGTGCGAGCGCATAGCCAAGGTTCGGGTTGTAGAGCACGTCGCCGCGGATCTGCGCGAAGAGCTGGATCGGGACGATGTTCAGCGACGGGCCGGTGAGCGCGTAGGCCGTAGCTACTGCGCCGAACGCGTTGGCAAAAAGCAGGATGACGGTGCCGAGAAAGCTCGGCCACAGCACCGGGATGACGACCATGCGCCAGTATTGCGCCTGGGTAGCGCCGAGCGTCGCTGCCGCCTCGCCCCATTCCTTCTTCAGGCCATCGATTGCCGGCGTGATGATGACGATCATTAGCGGAATCTGGAAATACAAATAGGTGAGCGTAAGGCCCCAGAAGGAGAAGATGTTGAAGCCGAGCGCGTATATGTTGATCCCGAACAGGTCGCGCAGCAGGATCGTCACCAGGCCAAGCCGTCCGAGGGTGGCGATGAAGGAGAAAGCGAGCGGCACGCCGGCGAAATTGGAGGCAACGCCCGAGAAAGTCAGTGTGGCCGAACGCAACCAGGACGGCAATCCGCCGCGGATGACCGCTACCGCGATTGCCAGGCCGACCAGCGCGCCGAGCATCGCCGAGACCAGGCTAATGCGGATCGATACCCAATAGGCCGCAGCCAGCTTCGGCTGCGACAGGGCGAAGATGTTGTCCAGCGTGTATTCGCCAGCAGCATTCCTGAACGCGCCAGCGACAAGCCCGAAAGTCGGGAGGATCAGAAAGACCAGCGCGAACAGGAAAAAGGGAACCACACCCAGCCAATTGAGCGGCAGCCGCATGCGGCTTCGCTCTGGCGCGCCGGGGCGTGCAGCGGCTGTCTCGGTCAGGGTGGCGTTGGCCATGGCGGTCTGTCGCGGAATGAGGACCGGGCGGGCGGGCCGCCCGGTCCGTACCGGTTACTTCACAGTAGCGCCGACGACGGAGTCCCAGTTCGTGCTGATCTCCTTCTTGGCGGCGGACTGTTCGTCGAGGGTCGGGAAGACCGCCTTCTCGTAGTTCTCGGCAGGCGGAAGCTTGTCCAGCAGTTCCTGCGGGACCTTGCCATTCTTGACCAGGTCGTTGAAGCGGATCGGATGGCAATAGCCCTTCAGCCAACCGAGCTGGCCTTCGTCGGAATAGAGATACTCCATCCACAGCTTCGCGGCATTCGGGTGAGGGGCAAAGGCGCTGATGGCCTGCACATAGACGCCGGCAACCACCGCACTCTTGGGCACGATGACGTCGATCTCCGGATTGCCCTTCATATTGTCGCGCATGGCGAGCAGGTTGTAGTCCCAATTCATGACGACGGGTGTCGTGCCCTGCGCAACGGCCGCGGCTTCGCCGTCGACCGGAACGAAGTTGCCTCCATCGTTGAGCTGCTTGAAGAACTGAAGACCTTTGGCGGCCGCATCCTGGCCGGCCGCCCCGCCGCCCGCCAGACCGGACGCATAGACCGAGATGACCGCGTTGTTCGAGGAGCGTGGATCACCCGCCAGCGCCACGGCATTGGCGTATTCCGGCTTCAGCAGATCGGCCCAATCCTGGGGCGAGTTCTTCACCACATCCTTGTTCACGCCGAACGACAACACCCCGTAGTAATCGCCGTACCAATAGCCTTCCGCATCCTTGGCGCTGTCGGGAATCGCGTCCCAGGTGGCGACCTTGTAAGGCTGAATTAGGCCTTCAGTCTTGGCCGATGGGCCGAATGAGAGGCCGACATCGATGACATCGGGTGCCTGCGGGCCCTTGTTGTCCTTGTTGGCTTTGATCGCCTCGATCTCGTCGCCCGACCCGGCATCCGGGTTGAGCTCGTTGACGGTGATCTCCGGATACTTCTTCTTGAAGCCGTCGATGACGTCGCCATAACCGCACCAGCTATGCGGCAGAGCAATGGTGGTGAGCTGTCCTTCTGCCTTGGCGGCCGCCACAAGTTCGTCCATCGACTGAGCCGACGAAAGAGCGGACGTTACCATAAGTGCCGAAGCTGTAAGGGAAAGCACCTTTCCCGTAAATCTCAACATTTGTTTTCTCCGTTGAACTGACGCCCTTCGACGCCTGTATTCCGTTATCTTCCTCAAATGACAGTCCCATGAAGATTGTCTGGAACGGAATGCCGGCGGCGAAAAAAAACCGGTACTTTTCTGGTTATCTATGTGAACGACAATGCCGCGTCAGGCGGCGCTTGCGATGCAATTGTCTTTCGTTTCCTCCCTGCCCGTTCCCTTGCCTCATCTAAGCACGTCCTCGCATAGCCGGCAAAACAGTATCTGATCAGACTGCGCCGGCAATGGAATTCTCAAGCAGCGTGAGTGCGGCCTTTTTGGTCAGCTTCACCGGATTGCCGCCAGCGGTTGGATCGACAACCGCCATATCGGCAATGAGCCCCTTCCGCTTTTTGTCCATGTCGAGACCTTTGATAAGGCCCGGCAGGGTATGGGGAACCTTGAGCTCCTTCCGAAGCTTCAAGACCGCCCTGGCGAACCCATCGAAACCGCCCTTGATTCCGACATAGGCAGCAAGGCGTGCGATCCGCTCGTCAATGGCTTCCCGATTGAACGCCAGCACATAGGGCATGAAGACTGCATTGGTCATGCCGTGATGTGTGTCGTAGAGCGCGCCGACCGGATGGGAAAGCGAGTGGATGGCGCCCAATCCCTTCTGGAAGGCCGCCGCACCCATTGCTGCCGCGCTCATCATATTGGCGCGCGCTGTCAGGTCCTTGCCATTCGCGAAAGCCTTGGGAAGGTTCTCGAAGACAAGCCGGATGCCCTCGACGGCGATGCCGTCGGCCATCGGATGATACCCAGGAGCGCAATAGGCTTCGAGGCAATGGGCCAATGCATCCATTCCCGTCCCGGCTGTGATGAAAGGCGGCATGCCAGTTGTGAGTTCCGGATCGGCGATGACAATCGCAGGCAGCAGCTTCGGGTGGAAGATGACCTTTTTGGTGTGCGTTTCTTCGTTGGTCAACACGCCCGCACGGCCGACTTCCGATCCCGTTCCGGCTGTTGTCGGCACCGCTACAATCGGTGCAATCGCATCGGAGTTAGCACGTGTCCACCAGTCGCCGATATCCTCGAAATCCCAGACAGGACGCGTCTGTCCTGCCTGGAAAGCAATGAGCTTGCCGAGATCGAGTGCGGAACCGCCACCAAAAGCGATGACGCCATCATGCTTGCCCTTCTTGAAGGCGGTGATGCCCGCAGTCAGATTCGAATCCACGGGGTTTGGTTTTACGTCGGAGAAAAGGCCGTACGGAACTTTCGCATCGTCCAGAATGCGCAGCGCCCGCGCAACCACAGGCAGTTTGGCAAGACCCGGATCGGTGACGAAAAGCGGCCGTCTGATCCCGGCTGCCAAGAGCGCATCCGGCAGCTCCGCGACGCGGCCAGCGCCGAAACGCACGGTCGTTGGATAGTTCCATTTGGATACGAGTTTGGTCATATGAAGAAAATTCCAATACTAGGAGAAGGTGCGAAGGCCGTTGGGGACATATCGCCCCCGATGTCACCTCAACTCACTTCGCGCAGATGGTATGATTTCGGCCGGGTCAGATTGTCGTAGCCTATGGCGGACATCGCCGCCCCTTTGCCCGTGTCCTTTACGCCGGTCCACACAAGAGCCGGATCGATGTAGTCGCAACGGTTCATGAATACGGTGCCGGTCTCGACCCGATCTCCAATCGCAGCCGCCCGATCCGTGTCGGTGGTCCATATCGAGGCCGTAAGCCCATAAGGACTGTCATTCATGAGCGCGATCGCGTCTTCGTCATTCCGGACCTTCATGATGCCGACTATCGGACCGAAGCTCTCTTCGCGCATCACACTCATCTGGTGGTCGACATTGGTTAGCACTTCCGGCGCGAGATAGGGCGAACCCGGCTGGTCCTGATCGACTTTCATGCCGATGTGAGCCTTGGCCCCCTTGCGAAGGGCCTCAGCCTTTTGCTCTCGGATGAAGTCAGCGAAACGCGACTGCGCCATCGGGCCCATGGTCGTCGAGTGATCGAGAGGATTGCCGACGACATAGTCCCTGGTCAGTGAAATGAAGCCGTCGACAAAATCGTCATAGACCTTCTCATGCACGTAGACGCGTTCGATTCCGCAGCAGCACTGGCCAGTATTGTAAAAGGCGCCATCGACGAGATTGGCGACCGCATGGTCGAGCTTTACGTCCGGCAGCACGTACGCCGGATCCTTACCCCCAAGTTCCAGCCCGAGCGTCATGAACGTGCCGGCAGCGGCTTTTTCTATCGCGCGGCCGCCTGCCACTGAACCCGTAAAATTAACATGGTCGATCTTGCCCGAACCGAGCAGACGTTCGGTCTGATTGTGATTCAAGACGACGTTCTGGAACAGGCCCTTCGGCAGGCCGGCCTTGTCGAATGCCTGCTGGAATCGCTCTCCGACCAACAGCGTTTGCGCCGCATGCTTCAGGATCACGGCGTTGCCGGCAATCAGCGCCGGCACAATCGTGTTTACCGCGGTGAGGTAAGGGTAGTTCCACGGGGCGATGACCAGCACCACACCAAGTGGATCCTTTTTGATGTACCGGCGGAAACCGGACTTGTCGTTGGCCACGACCGGCTTCAGCGCGTCTTCGGCGATCTGCACCATATAACGGGTGCGTTCCTCGACGCCGCCTTTTTCGCCGCCGTAACGGACCGGCCGGCCCATCTGCCACGCGAGTTCCGGGACGATTTCATCGTTCATCGCCAGCAGCGCTTCCAGGAATTTCAGCGCATATCGTCCACGCTCGGCAATCGGTGTCGCCGCCCATTGCGGCTGCGCAGTTTTCGCACGTTCGACCGCGGCGTTAAGCGCGGCGTCGGTGGCAACCGGCCGCTCGGCATAAACTGCCCCGTCGACTGGAGACTTGATTTGTACCGTTTCCGTCATTTCTTACACACGCACCCTTTCAACTCCGTCAGTACCGCTCGAAACCGCGATGAAGTTCCCAGTCAGTAATGCGACGGTCATATTCCATCTGTTCCCACTTTGCAGTGTGAACGTAATGCTCGATCACCTCGCTGCCGAGCGCTTCTTTCAGCATAGCGGATTCGGCCAGCGTTTCGGTAGCCGCCCGTAACGTCTTCGGTATCTCGGGAAGGTCTGCGTCATAGTAAGCGTCGCCCTCGAAGGGCTTCGACAGTTCCAGCTTTTCATCGAGACCGGCAAGGCCGGCCGCAATCAGCGCCGCGAAGGCGAGGTACGGGTTGAGGTCGGCGCCGCCCACGCGGCATTCGATGCGGATGCCCTTGGTCCCCTCGCCGCAGAGCCTGAACCCGGCCGTGCGATTGTCGCGGCTCCACGTTATCCGTGTCGGGGCGAAGGTGCCGACCTGGAAGCGCTTGTACGAATTGATGTAAGGGCAAAGAAACCAGGTGAGGTCGCGGGCATATTTGAGCTGCCCTGCAACCCATGACCGCATCAGCGGCGTCATGCCGAACTCGGCGCTCTTGTCATAAAACAGCGGCGTCTTGCCGTCGGCGCTCCATAGCGAGTTGTGGATATGGCTTGAATTGCCGGCGAACCCGTAATTGTATTTGGCCATGAAGGTGATGGCCTTGCCCATGCTGGCAGCGATCTCCTTGCATCCGTTCTTCAAGATGACATGCCGGTCGGCCATTTCCAGAGCCTCGGCATAGCGGACATTGAGTTCTTCCTGACCCGGCCCCCACTCGCCCTTGGAGTTCTCGATCGGGATTCCCGCGGCCTCCATATCGTTGCGGAGCTTGCGCATGACGGCCTCTTCCTTGGTCGTCAGCTGGATCACGTAATCCTCGATATAGGGTGACGCGGTGTTCAGGTTCTGCCAGTGTTTGGAACGCGCGGCCTCATAGCTTTCGTCAAACAAATAGAATTCGAGCTCGGACGCGAAATTGGCGAGATAGCCGCGTTCCGTCAGCCGCCGTACCTGGCGCTTGAGAATGCCGCGCGGGGAATGCGGCAAATCCTCATGGGTGTGGTGATCCTGCAAATCGCAGAGCACCAATGTAGTCTTCTCGAGCCATGGAATACGGCGGATCGTGGTCAGGTCAGGCTTCATGACGAAGTCGCCATAGCCCTTCGACCAGCTTGCCGCCTTGTAGCCGGGCACCGGCTCCATATCGATGTCGTTGGCAAGCAAATAGTTGCAGCCGTGCGTCTCGTCGTAGGCGGATGCGACGAAATATTTCGCCAGAAACCGCTTGCCGATCAGGCGGCCCTGCATATCGACGGCGCAGGCGAGCACGGTATCAACTTCATCGGCCGCAACCGCCGCCTTCAACTGGTCGAAAGAAACATTCCCGGCCATGCAAAACTCCAAGCAGTAACGGTGACGATTTCAAGCAATGACCCGGCCGCGAAAAGCGGCCGGATCGGCTCAGGCGCTGCCGCTATGCCTTCGCCTTGTGCTCCAGCGCGAACTCCTCTTCCGGAGACAAGATCAGCTTGTGACGGCCGACCAACCCGAAATACACGATCGCTACCGCAAACCAGACGGCCACCCAGACAACGCCCTTGGTGAAGTTCGCATCCTGGACCTGGTAAAGCAGGGTTACGATACCAATGGCGATCGTCAACGTCGCGCCCGGAATCCCTAGCGGGCTCCGGTAAGGCCGCTCGATATTCGGCTGGTTCTTCCTGAGCAGAATGAAGGATACCGCCTGCAGTATGTAGGAGAACATCGCGCCGAAAACCGCCATGTTGAGTAGGACGCTTCCAATGAGCGAACCGGCCGTCTCCCCTCCCAGCGCGAACCACATGATCAGCATGATGCCGAGCCCGACGATTGCTCCGGCGAACATCGCCATGTGCGGCGTCTTGTAAGTCTGGTGCGTGATCGATAGTCCCGCCGGGAAATAGCCTGCCCGGCTTAGCGAATAGACCTGCCGGCCCATCGCAAACACGATAGTATGGAAACTGGCTATCAGGCCGACCAGCGCGATGAGGCCAAGTAATACTACCCCGGCGTCACCGTAGATCGCACGAAAGCCGTCGAGCAGAGGCTCTCCAGAGGAGCCGAGCTTGAACGAACCAACGCCGATCACTGATGGGTTGAGCAGCACGATCATGAACGCCGAAACGATCAGCGTAAGCATGCCGGCAATGATACCGCGCGGCATGTCGCGCTTGGGATCAACGGACTCTTCTGCCGCAAGCGGCAGTTGTTCGATCGCCAGAAACAGCCACACGGCAAACGGCAGTGTTGCCAAAACGCCGGAGAAACCGAACGGGAACATGGCGCCGTTGCCTTCCGGAAGTTCGATCGCCGCGCCATCCGGTCCCACGCCGATGTTGAGCGCCCAGCGGCTGAAATCCATGTTCGGAATGGCGCTGACCCAGAAAATGATCAGCACTGCCAGCGACAGAAGCGTCACGATCAGCGTAACGCGGAACGACAGCGCCACCCCGAAAACGTTAAGAGCGAGGAATATGACATAGGTGACAATCCACCAAAGGGGTGGCCACACACTTGAGTCAGGGAACGCCACCGACCAGATGCCGCCCATGTAGGATCCGATGAAAAAAGCGATAACCGCCGGCGTAACGACATACTCGACGTTTTCGCAAAGTCCCGTGATGAACCCGCCCCACGGTCCCATCGCCGTGCGGGCGAACGAATAGGCCGCCCCAGTGTGCGGCAAAGCCGGACTCATCTCCGCGATCGAAAAGACCAAGCCGACATACATGATGGCGATTATGATACCAGCGACAAGCATGCCGCCCCACCCACCGGTGGCAAATCCGAAGTTCCAGCCGGAGAAATGCCCGGAGATAACGGCGCCTACACCAAGCGCCCACAGATGCCAGACATTGGCATGGCGAATGAGCTGCCTGTCCTCGAAATACGACTTGTCGCGTTTTTGATACGCGACGCCCCCCGCTTCGTGTCTCGTTGCGTCAGTCATGTGAATGCTCCCTCTCTTAGCCCGCCCTTTTCACTGGTTCACCGACCATCTTCGGAAGCGACTCTTGGCGGTCCCTTTCCGGTTCCAGGTCAGAAAAAATGCCCGTCAGCAGATCTCCCCATTTGCGTTGCCCGGCCGTCGCCGAAATTTCATCGTTGCGAATCTCGATCATCACGCATGGCAGACCACGCGAACGCGCGTGGCGTTCGAGCGTATGGTAGACGCGGTCGGCGGGCGAATATGGTTCGTTGTCGCCGACAACCACGCCATTCAGGACGCGGAGCGCGGAAATGAGCGGCGCCGCCAGCCGGCGGTCCTCATCGTGGAGCACCCCGACATGCCATGGCCTCGCCACTTGTTTGTAGACCGGCGTGAACGAGTGAATGGAAATCAGCCGTGTGTCGCGCCCCTCCGAAAGCCGGTCCGAAACGACCGCGTCGATTTCGACGTGAAACGGTTCATAAGCCAGTGCAATGCGCCCGGCGCGATCCTCATTTGTCAGCCTCGCATTGCCGGGGATAAGGGTCGTCTCGCTGATCGCCGGAATGAGATCCGGCGCATCGAGCGCCCGGTTGCAATCGATCACCAGCCTTGAAACGCGAGACTCGATCAGAACCGCGTCGAGCGCTGTGGCCATGCGCCGAGCCACAGGTGCGGCGCCCGGATCCCAGGCGATGTGGCGCGTCAGATCGCGGGGCGTCAGGCCCAAGGTGCCAAACTGCTGCGGAATGAAATTCGAGGCATGGTCGCAAATCAGGACGAGCGGACTGCGCCCCCTTCGGTTCGTAGTCCGGACGACATCCGACGGATTGTGCGGAGCAAGCCGCGCTCTATCCATCCGCTGTTCCCCTCGGCACCGTAACGTACGTTACGAATCTTCTATCTTTGCGCCATTGCGGATGATTTCATACGTCTTATTATCTTGTCAAACGCGTTTTCCGCGAACGGGATGGCGCTGCGACAGAAGGGAAAAACGGCTTGCCGGCGTTCCCTTGCGAGGGAGCATCAATGGGCACGAGTATCGCGGAACTGATCGCGGACCGGATCGACGCCATGCCAGCAGGCGAGCGACGCGCGGCACAAACGCTGGTCGCCAACTATCCGCTCATCGGTCTCAAGACCGTTGCGGATTTCTCCGCCCAGGCGGGCGTCAGTTCGCCGACCATTTTGCGATTCGTTGCGCGGCTCGGTTTCCAAAACTATCCTGAGTTCCAATCCGCGCTGCAAGACGAACTCGCGGCGCAATTGCAGTCACCGCTTTCCCGGACGACCGATAGTTCGCCCGGTCGCCGTGGTATCTCCCCCGCGCTCGATGCAACGCTTGAGAATATCTGCGAAACGTTCCGCCATGTCTCGGACAAGCAGCTTCGAGAGATCGTCGAGCAGCTTTCCAACCTGCGCGCGAAGACATTTCTCGTCGGCGGACGTTTCACCGATCCGATCGCCCGCTACATGGCGGCGCATCTGACCATTATCCGTCCAAATGTCTTCCATCTCAGCGGGCAGGAGAGCAATTGGCGGGACAGGCTGATCGACATGGGCAAGCGCGATGTGCTGGTGATCTTCGACATCCGCCGCTACCAGGAAAGCCTGATACGTTTCGCCGAAAAAGCCCATGCGCGGGGTGTCCAGATCGTGCTTTTCACCGACCAGTGGCTGTCGCCCATCGCCCGCTTCGCACGGCATGTCATAGCCGGACGGACATCGGTTCCGTCGCCCTGGGATTCGTCTGCCGCTTTATTCGTTGTTGCCGAGGCGCTGGTTGGCGAAATCACGCGCGAGCTTGAGGCGGATAGCGCCCGCCGTATCCGCGAGATGGAACATCTGCGCTGAGAGCTTTGCTGACCAGGGTGGCCTTCATCCGCTTAATTAAGTTAGCGCTCACGTTACGGATATTTAATGATAAAGTATGTGCATGCAGTCTGGAGAATTGTCATAAAGGCCGCGTAGGGACTGCCGGTGCGAGTCGCCGGGTTTTGCGTTTTAACCGCCCAAAACCGGACCGAAACGCGCCGTCTGACCCGGAGTGCTGAATGTCTTTCTGGAAACAGATCGCCTTGTCGATCGCCATCCCGCTTGTTGCCTTTGCTGGATGGATCGTTTTTTTTCCTGGCGCCCCCGAGGTTCTTGCCCGCTGGGGCATCGAATGGGCCAGCGCTTCAGCGCCTGCGTCGGAGCAGCCGCTTGATGGCGGCCGCGCAGGGCGCAAGCAGGGTGGCGGGCTGCAGGCGAGCGTCATCACCGCGCCGGTAACGATAGCCACAATCAACGACAAGCTTTCGGCCATCGGTACCGGGCGTGCGAAAAGTTCTGTCATCGTTAAGCCCTACGCGACCGGCCGGCTGACCGAAATCAGCGTCGTTTCAGGCACCGAGGTGACCGTGGGCACCGTGATTGCCAAGCTTGAATCGGAAGGCGAACAGATTGCGCTCGACCGCGCGCGGATTGCGCTGGATGACGCCGAAGCCAAGCTTGAGCGGATAAAGACGTTGCGTTCGTCCAGCACAGCGACCGCTGTCCAAGTGAGAGAGGCGGAACTGGCGCTCGACAATGCGCGCTTGCAATTGCGCGACGCGGACCTTGCCCTGGAGCGGCGCAACATCGTCGCGCCGATCGCCGGCATCGTCGGCATTCTCCCGATTACTGCCGGCAACTATGTGACGGTCGAAAGCGAGATCGCAACCATTGATGACCGCTCGACGATCATCATCGATTTCTGGGTGCCGGAGCGCTACGCGAGCGCGATCAAGGTTGGAGCAACACTGACGGCGGTTCCGATCGCTCGTCCCGGGGAGATGTTTCAGGGAACCGTCAGCGCCGTGGACAATCGCATTGACGAAGCTAGCCGCACCCTTCGCGTGCGGGCTGACATCGGAAATCAGGACGATACGTTGCGAGCAGGCATGTCGTTTCAGGTTTCCATGCGCTTCGCCGGCGACAACTACCCTTCAGTTGACCCGCTTGCTGTTCAGTGGGGCGCGGACGGCGCGTTCGTCTGGGCCATCGTCGACGGCAAGGCGAAGCGGACGCCGGTTCGCATCGTTCAACGCAACACGGAAAGCGTCCTCGTCGAAGCCGCCCTGGGTGCCGGCGAGCAAGTTGTGACCGAAGGCATCCACGCCGTGCGCGAAGGCGCCGAAGTGCAGATCGCTGCGCGTGAGCCGATTGCGCCGCCTGCGGTCATCGCTCCCGCCGCGACCGGCGGTTCGTGATAGTGCGGCGAGGTCCAAGATGATGAACGGCCGCAACGGAAACGGTGAGACAGGCATCACCGGGCTTTTCATCCGCAGGCCGGTCTTCGCGTTTGTTCTGAACACGCTGATCGTCGTTGCGGGCCTTGCCGCTTTCTACGGGGTCGAGATACGTGAGCTTCCGGACGTCGACCGTCCGATCATCACGATCAACGCCGACTTCACCGGAGCTGCCGCTGAAACGATCGATCGCGAGCTCACGGCTGTCCTTGAAGGCGCGGTGTCCCGCGTGCCCGGTGTCAAGTCGATCTCGTCGAGCTCGTCTTTCGCACGCAGCCGCGTCACCGTCGAGTTCGGAGACAACGTCGACCTGAACGCTGCCGCCTCCGACATGCGTGACGCAGTCGGACGTGTCGCCAACCAACTGCCGGAAGACGCAGACCCGCCGCGTATCGTCAAGGCGGACGCCAATGCGGACCCGGTCATGCGGCTTGCCGTGACCTCCGACAGGATGCCCATCGAAGACATGACGATCCTCGTCGAGGACGAAGTCGTCGACGCATTGGCCGCAGTCGAGGGCGTCGCCGACGTGCAGATGTATGGCGACCGAGAGAAGATCTTTCGCGTCGATATCAACCAGACCAAGCTCGCCAGCATGGGCCTGACGATAGCCGACGTGCGCAACGCGCTCGCCTCGGTCGCCCTCGACACGCCGGCCGGATCGATCACGACCACCAATCAGGACATCATCGTTCGCGCCACAGCGCCGGTGACCACGCCCGAGGCGTTTGAGAATATCGTCATCCAAGGAAAAACGCGCATCCGCGACATCGCCACCGTTACGCTTGGCGGCGATCCAGGAGCATCCTCGTTGCGATCGGATGGCAAGACAGGGATCGGCCTCGGCATTATCCGCCAGGCGCAGTCGAACACGCTCGACATCTCGACTGGCATCCGGGAAGCCGCTGCAAGGATACAGCAGACTCTGCCGGAAGGCATGACCATCCGCGTTACGAGCGATGACGCTATCTTCATCAATGGCGCTATTCATGAAGTCGAGATAGCACTGGCGCTCTCCGTCTCCATCGTACTTCTCGTCATCTACATTTTCCTTCTGGATTGGCGGGCGACTCTCATTCCCGGGCTGGCCATGCCGGTGGCGCTGATCGGCACGATTGCCGCGATCTATCTCGCCGGCTTCTCGATCAATATCCTGACGCTTCTTGCCTTGGTTCTGGCGACGGGCCTCGTCGTCGACGACGCGATCGTGGTGCTGGAGAATATTGTCCGACGCCGCAACGAGGGCATCGGCCCACGCGCCGCCGCAGTGCTTGGAACGGAGGAGGTCTTCTTCGCCGTCATCGCCACGACCGCCACACTCGCCGCCGTGTTCATTCCCCTCTCCTTCCTGCCAGGTCAGACCGGCGGGCTGTTCCGCGAATTCGGCTTCGTGCTTGCAATGTCGGTGCTCCTGTCGGCAGTCGTTGCGCTGACGCTTTGTCCGATGCTGGCATCGCGCATGCTCAGTGCCGCGTCACATGACGCAACGAGTCGTAAAGGGATCGGAGGGCGGATTGGCGCCTTCCTTTCCGGATTTTACCGCCGCTGTCTGCGCGTCTGCCTTGACGCGCCTCTCATCGTTCTTGTCGCTTCCGTACTTTTTGCCGCAGCCGCATATGTCTCGTTTGGCTCGATCCGGCAGGAACTCACGCCTATTGAGGACCGCTCGCTGGTCCTGTTGCGTGTGACTGCACCGCAGGGCGTAAGTCTGGACTACACAACGCAACAGATGCGGGCAATTGAAAGGCTGGTGCAGCCGCTGCGCGACGCTGGCGAGATCGAGAGTACCTTCGCCAGCGCCGGCCAAGGCGGCGCCACGAATAGCGGTTTCATGGTCATGGCGCTTGCGCCTTGGGACAAGCGAGAGCGTTCACAGCAGCAGATCGTCGCGGAAATCAGCCAGCTCGCCCTCCAGGTGCCAGGCGTGCGGGTCTTCCCTGTGCAGCCGAACAGTCTTGGGATCAGGGGCGCAGGCAGCGGGCTGCAATTCGCGATTGTGGGCAACAACTACGCAGAACTGGGTGCGGTCGCTGCGAAGATCGTCGCAGAGATGGATAAAGATCCGCGCTTCGACCAGCCTAGGTTGACGCAGGACAGCACCCAGCCGCAGTTGTCCGTTACGATAGACCGCGAGCGCGCCTCCGATCTGGGCATCGATATCACAGGCCTTGCCGACGCAGCCCAGGCAATGCTCGACGGGCGAGAAATCGGGGATGTCTTCATCGACGACCGCAGCTTTGCTGTGAAGCTCGTCTCGACCACGAATCCGATCAATGATCCGACTGATCTGGAGAACATTTTCCTGAAGACCGGCGACGGTCGCTTTGTGCCGATCTCGACCATCGCCACCCTCACGGAACGGGCCGTGCCTCCCTCGCTCTCGCGAGAGCAGCAGATGCGCTCGGTTTCGATCACGTCGGGTTTGCGCGGCGATTTCGCGCTTGGCGACGCGTGGAAGCGCGCCCAGGAAATTGCCGCGCCGCTGCTGCCGGGCGGTTACCGCGTGATCCCGCTCGCGGAAGCGGCGACGCTAGGGGAAACGACGGGAAGCATGTTCATCGTGTTCGGCTTCGCTATCGTCATCATCCTTCTCGTTCTCGCCGCACAGTTCGAGAGCTTTGTCAGCGCGATAATCATCATGGCGACGGTACCCTTGGGACTTGCCTGCGCGGTGTTCGCACTTCTCCTGACCGGCACGAGCCTCAATGCTTACAGCCAGATCGGGCTCGTCCTCCTGGTCGGCGTGATGGCGAAAAACGGCATCCTTATCGTCGAGTTTGCCAACCAGTTGCGCGACCGGGGCCTCGGCGTACGTCAGGCCATCGAGGAATCCGCCAATATCCGCCTGCGGCCGGTCATGATGACCATGATCTGCACAATCCTTGGCGGCTTGCCGCTGGTTCTCGCCAGCGGTGCAGGAGCCGAGGCGCGTATCGCCCTCGGCTGGGTGATCGTTGGCGGATTGGGCCTTGCAGCTCTTTCCACTCTTGTCCTCACACCCGTCGCCTATTTGCTGCTCGGGCGCTTCGTCACGCCGAAGGTTCACGAAGAGGAGCGCTTGAAGCGCGAACTGGAAGAAGCCGCCTACGCCAATGTGGAGCCGGCGGAATAGGCTCCAGGAACGGGCGTCGTCACGGCCGGATAAACACCTTGCCATTCGGCTTGGTGAGCTCCTCGGGCACTCGTTTTATGGCGTCAGCCAGCGGGACGACAGCTGTGATCGCGGTCGACCAACGCCCATCGGAAAATCTCCTCTGCGCTTCGGCTACTGCCTGCTCCCTTCGCTCGCGCGACTGGCGCATCCACTCCGGCAGCCAGAAACCTTCGATGCGCTTCGCCTGGAAGATGAGTTGTCCAGGCTCC